>NZ_BAAARE010000010.1:0-226067 GCF_039532035.1 Terrabacter carboxydivorans
TCCAGACATGACTGGTTGTCCGGGAACCACTCGAGCAGCTGCTGGTACGTCGCTGGGTAGTCCTGCCCCCGAATCGGATTCGCGGTCATCCACAAAGGCTACTTCACCTAAGCAGATATGCAGAACATGTGTTCTACTTGAGGAGTCGGCGACCCGGGTGGGAGGAGTGAGTTCGTGCCATTCCTCGACTCCGGGCGCTCGGCTTCCGATGCGACTGACGGCGGGATCAACCCGCGTATCGTCTGGCTGCTGAGCCACGCGAGGTCGGGGTCCAGGCAGGTTCCGAGGGTGCGGCCCGAGCCGCGCCCACCGCTCTCCCTCCTCGACGAGGCCGAGGCGGTGCTCTCGCAGATCGAGCGCCTCGAGGTGCACAAGGCCCGCCTCGAGGGCCGGATCGTCGACGCGTACGCCGCTCTGCACTCCGTCGAGGAGCAGCACCTCTCCCAGCTCGTCACGAGCTCGCCCGTGCCCATCACGGCTCACCAGGTCGTGACGCAGGAGGTCGCGTGCGCGACCGGAGTGGGTGCCGCAGAGGTCGCACGCCGGCTCGAGCTGGCGACGGCGCCCCGGCGGCACCGAGTCCTGCGCGAGCGGCTGCGCGCGGGGTCGGTCAGCCTGCACCGGGCGCTGCGCATCGTCGTCGAGACGAGGATGCTCGCCGATGACGCCCTCCCCGATCTCGAGGCGACCGTCCTCGCGCCGGCTCGCGACGGGTCGATCTCCTCTCACCGTCTCTTCGGCGAGCGGTTGCGGCGCTGCGTGCGTGCCGCCGACCCGCGCGGCCATGAGGAGCGTCGTCAGGCTGCCACGGCCAGGCGCACGGTCTTCGGCCGTCTGGTCGAGGACGGCATGGGCACCTTCACGGTCGTCGCTCCGGCCGAGCGGGTCGTCGGCGTCCTCGACCGGGTCGACGCGATGGCACGGGCCGCGCGTGCCGCCCGCGACGCCCGCACCCTCGACCAGCTGCGCAGCGACCTGCTCTGCGACCTCGTCCTCTTCGGGGCTGTCGCGGAGCCCGAGGGAGACCGGTCTGCAGGGTCCGCCGGGTCTGCGAGCTGGTCCGGCCTGTCGGACGCCCCGCCTGCGGCGGTGCGCATCGTCGTCCCCTTCGAGGTCGCCGCAGGGCTCTCGGATGCTCCGTGTGAGCTGACCGGCCACGGCTGGGTCACGGCCGCGCACGCCCGCCAGATCATGACGGCCCCGGGGTCCGTCTGGCAGCGACTGGCCGCCGACGTCGACACCGGACGCGCGTTGGAGCTCTCGACCGAGCGCTACCTCCCGACGCCCGAGATGGTCGCCCACGTCAAGGCGGTCGACGGCGTCTGCCGTGGCCCGGGGTGCCAGGTCCCGGCCGACCGGTGCGACGTCGACCACCTCCAGCCGTGGCCAACCGGGCGCACGCACGTCTCCAACCTCGACTCCCTGAGTCGCGGCTGCCACAACGGCAAGACCTCTCGGGTCTGGAACGTCCGGCGCGTGGCCGACGAGGGGATCTCGTGGACCTCTCTCGCCGGCCGCGAGTACATCACCTATCCCAAGGACTGGCGCGGGCCGCTGCGCGGGCCCGGGTCCGGGCCGACCCGGGACGTCTCACCCGGCTCCCCGCCGGGCGATCCGCCGCCGTTCTGAGGGGCGGGTGCGGGTGGAGGCGGCTGGCCGGTCAGTCGCCGGTGACGGTCGTCAGGCAGAAGGGGTGCCCGACCGGGTCGAGCAGCACTCGCCAGGCCGACGGCGCCGGCTGGTGGGCGGCCTCGTTGGCGCCGAGGGCGATCGACCGCTCCACCGCGTCGTCGAGGTCGGTGACGAGGATGTCGAGGTGCAGCTGCTGCTGCTGGCCCGGCTCCGGCCAGGTCGGCCGCACGTGGTCGGCGGCCCGCATCATCGTGACGGCGATGCCGCCGTCGGACAGCGACACGACACCTCCGTCCGGGCTCTCGTAGGCGCGCGGCAGGCCGAGCAGTGCGCCGTAGAAGTCGGCGAGCACGGACGGGTCCGGGCAGTCGAGCGACACGGAGGCGAGTCGGCCGACGGCGGGGGCGGGAGAGGTCGTCATGCACCCGAGCCTTCCATCCGGGTCCGACGTCCGGGTCGGGCGCCCCTGGCCGAGGTCGCTCGTGCGGCGCGATCGGCCGGCGAGCGCCGAGCCTCAGTGGGCGACGCGGGTGTCGTGCGCCAGCGGCGCGTCGTGGAGCACCCGGTCGATGTCCCGGTCCAGCTCGGCATCGGCACCGAACGGGGCCCGTGGCAACGAGAAGGTACGGCGGTGGTGCGGCCCGAGGGCTGCGACGAGAGCGACGATCATGGCGATGAAGAAGATGATGTCCATGGCAGAAAGCCTGCGCTCATCAGGATCCCGCCACGAGTGGCAGAACTGTCGACGTTCGACAACATCCTGCCAGTGCTGGCATGCTGACGGGATGCTGCGCACCATCGCCGTGATCGCCCAGGAGCCCGTCGCCATGTTCGAGCTCGGCGTGCTGTGCGAGGTCTTCGGCATCGACCGCACCGACGACGGCGTCCCGGCCTTCGACTTCCGGGTCTGCTCGGCCCGGCCGGGCGAGGTGCTGCGCACGACGAGCGGCATGAGCATCGTCGCCCCGTTCCCCCTCGAGGCCGCCCGCGGCGTCGACCTCGTCGCCATCCCGGGCGGCGCCGTCGACGGCCCCTACGACCCGGACGTGCTCGACATCCTGCGACACAACGCCGCCGGCGGCGGACGCGTGCTCTCCGTCTGCTCGGGCGCCTTCCAGCTCGGCGCGGCCGGCCTGCTCGAGGGACGCGAGTGCACGACCCACTGGAGGTATGCCGCCCGCCTGGCCGACGAGCACCCGCGGGCCTGCGTGGACCTCGACGTCCTCTATGTCGAGGACGGCCCGGTCCTGACGAGCGCCGGCACCGCGGCCGGCATCGACGCGTGCCTGCACCTCGTGCGCACCGAGCTCGGCTCGGAGGTCGCCACCCGCATCGCGCGCCGGATGGTCGTCCCGCCCCACCGCTCCGGCGGTCAGCGCCAGTTCGTCGAGACGCCGGTCCCGTCCGAGCCGTGCGAGGGGCTGCAGGACGTCATGGAGTGGGTCGCCGAGCACCTCGACGAGGAGCACTCGATCCCGACCCTCGCCCGCCGGGCGGCCATGTCCGAGCGGACGTTCGCGCGGCGGTTCACCGCCGAGGTCGGCACCACGCCGCACAAGTGGCTGACGAGCCAGCGAGTGCTCCGGGCCCGCCACCTGCTCGAGTCCACCGACCTCGACATCGAGCGCATCGCCCGTGAGAGCGGCTTCGCCACCGCCGCCGTCCTGCGCCACCACTTCCAGCGCGAGATCGGGATTCCACCTGTCGCCTACCGTCGCGCCTTCACCCGTCAGCCCGCCCCGGCCTGACTTGGCCCGCCCCGGCCTGACCCGGTCTGACCCCCGGACGGGCCTCGGACAGATCACCCGTCACGGCAGGTGTCGATCCCCGTATGGGCACGTATCGGACGAGCGCTAGACGGCCGAAGACGATGTGATCGGTCTCTTGGCCGGCGCCCGCTCGGCGCGACAGCCGTGGTTACCGCCAGTAGGTTACTGGCCAGTGGGCGCCACCGACGCCGCCTGCCTGCCTCGAGGAGCACGCCGTCATGCTGCGTTCGACCCACCGCCTGCCCCGGACCCGACGCGTCGTGGGGGTGCTCGTCCTCGCCCTGGCGGCGGCCGTCATGGCACCGGTCACGACAGCCCGCGCGGACGGGTTCTACGACCCGCCTCCGTCCGTCGCTGCAGCGCCCGGCACGGTGCTGAGGTCCGAGGCCATGATCTTCTACCTCGACCCGGCGAGAACGATCCGCTCGACCGCGCACGCGACGCGCGTCATGTATGCCACCCGCGACCGCACGGGAGCCCCGATCGCAGTCACCGGCACGGTCCTCGTCCCGCCGGTCCCGTGGGTCGGCAAGGGGCAGCGTCCCGTCATCGGCTACGCCGCGGGTACGCAGGGCATGGGCGACCAGTGTGCGCCGAGCCGACAGCTCGCCGCGGGGTCTGAGTACGAAGGTGCTTTCATCTCAGGCCTGCTCGCCCGCGGCTACGCCGTCGCGATGACCGACTACCAGGGCCTCGGTACGCCCGGCACCCACACCTACATGGTCCGCGCGGCGCAGGCCCACGCCGTCCTCGACATGGTCCGTGCAGCCCAGCGGCTGCCCGGCTCGGGCCTGCCCACGGCCGGCCCCGTCATGCTCGCCGGCTACAGCCAGGGCGGCGGCGCGAGCGCAGCCGCCGCCGAGCTCGCGCCGACCTACGCGCCCGAGCTGGAGCTCAAGGGTGCCGTGGCCGGAGCCGTCCCCGCCGAGCTGGGTGCCGTGGCCGCCCACCTCGACGGCAGCCTCTACTCCGCCTTCGCGCTCTACGCCGTCGCCGGCCAGGCCGCCGCCTACGGCCTCGACCTCGGCACCGTCCTGAACGACCGCGGCACGTCGGTCATCCACGCGGTCGAGGGCGAGTGCGTCGGGGAGTCCATCGCCCTGCACGCCTTCACGCGCTCGAGCGACCTCACGAAGGACGGCCGATCCCTGACCGAGCTCGCGGCCACCGAGCCGTTCCGCTCGATCATCGCCGACCAGCGCATCGGCCGCCTCGAGCCCACCGTGCCCGTCCTGCTCACGCACTCGGTGCTCGACGACGTCATCCCGTATGCCGTGGGGCGCGGCCTCGCGCACGACTGGTGCGCCCGCGGGGCGAACGTCGCGTTCTCGGCCAACGTCACGCCCACGCACGTCGGGGGAGCGGTGCCGTCGTTCGCGAAGGAGTACGCCTTTCTCGAGGCGCGCGTCGCCGGCCTCCCGCAGGTCTCCGACTGCTGGTGGCTCTGAGCGGGAGCGTCAGGCGTTGCGGCGCGCGATCGCGGTCGAGAGGGCGGTCGCGAAACCGCACCACGCGGCATACGGCGACAGGGCGATCCCGGCCCCCTTGCTCGCGATGCCCGCGCGTCGGGCCAGGTCGGCCGAGCTCGCGGTGAGCAGGGCGGCCTCGGCCGCGGCGACCCACGGCCGGCGGGAGCGCCAGAAGAGGACGCTCCAGGCCGCGTTGAGCGCGAGGTTGGTGCCGAACGCCTTGAGGTACGCGTCGCGTCCCTCGGTGTCGCCGGCCTTGTCGTACGCGTTGAGCGCGGTCGCCGAGCTCGCCGCGATGTCGGCGTAGAGCGCGGTCCACACGACCGGGAAGGCGATCGTGGGCGGCTGCCACTCAGGCAGGTCGAGCGAGCGGTACCACGCCGAGTCCGGCTTGGTGGCAAGGGTGCCCACGGCGACGGTCGCCACCGTCGCGGCACTCGTCAGGGCGAGGTTGCGCATCGCGGTGTCGGGCTTGGCGGTGCGCATCGCCGAGCGCACGGCGGTGTCGAAGTCGATGAAGCCCCCCGGCACGTCGACGTAGCCGACGAGGTCGTTCTCCTTGGCGACGACCTCGTGGACGAGGCTGCCGACGAGCGGTTTGGCCAGGCCCGCGGAGATCGGCGTGACCAGCCCGACCCAGTGGCTCGCGAGGCGCGGCGTCAGCACCGGCACGGTCACGACGACGGGACGGCGGCGGCCCGTGGCGTCGGAGAAGCGCCCGATCATCTCGCGGTAGGTCAGCACCTCGGGACCACCGATGTCGAAGGTACGGTTGACCTCGGAGGGCAGGCTGCCGGCGCCGACGAGCAGCGTCACGACGTCGTCGATGGCGATCGGCTGGATCTTGTTGTCGAGCCACTTCGGCGCGACCATCGCCGGCAGGCGGGTCGTGAGGTAGCGCAGCATGTCGAACGACGCCGACCCGTCGCCGAGCACGACCGCAGCCTGGAGCACGGCGGTGGGCACGCCCGAGTCGAGCAGGATGCGACCGACCTCGACCCGCGAGGCCAGGTGCGGCGAGAGCACCTCGTCGTCGGGGTGCAGCCCGCCGAGGTAGACGATGCGCGAGACGCCGGCATCCTTGGCCGCCTCGGAGAAGATCGTGGCCGCCTCACGGTCACGCTCGGCGAAGTCGGGCTTGTCGTCCATCGAGTGCACGAGGTACCAGGCGGCGTCGACCCCCTCGAGCACGCGGCGCATGTCGTCGGCCGAGCCGACGTCACCCTCGGCGACCTCGACGCGGTCGGCCCACGGCTTGCCGTCCATCGAGCTGCGGCGGCGGGTCAGCACGCGCACCGTCCAGCCCTCGTCGAGCAGCCGCGGCACGACCTGCCCCCCGATGTAGCCGGAGGCTCCGGTCACGAGGGCGGTGCGGGAGGAGGTCATCGGATCACCTGGTCAGCTCGAGGGCGGGTGGGAGGAGGACGAGCATCCCGGTCGACCACACGACGTGCGTGATGATCGGCCCGAGGAAGCCGCCGGTGACGCGGCGCTGCAGCGCGGTCACGAGACCGATGACGGCGGCGGCGAGCACGAGCAGCGGGATCCCGCTGCCGACGGTGGTCAGGGCGTAGAGCAGCGTCGTCAGGGTCACCTGGTGGCGGGGCAGCGCGGCATACAGGGCGCCGCGGAAGTAGAGCTCCTCGACGACGCCGTTGACGAACGTGATGGCGAGCACCGCCGCGAAGGCGCCGAACCGGGCGTGGTCGAGCAGCTGGTCGACCGGCTCGCGCAGCACGGGGATGCGTGCGACGACGAGCGCGCCGACGAGGAAGACGAGCAGGAGCAGCACCCCGAGCACGAGGGACTGCACGATGGGCCGGGCGGGCTCGCCACGACGCGTGTGACCCCACCCGGCGTGCAGCGGCCCGGACAGCAGCGCGCCCACGAGCCACACCGCGGCCAGCGCGAGCGTCGCGACGTAGAAGATCGGGTCGCCCGGCGTGATCCGGAGCGCCCAGGCCAGCACCGCGCTGCCGACGACGAAGGTGACGGCGACGACGACCTGGCGGCGCCGGAAGACGTCGTCGGGGTCGTGGTGGTCGCGGTCGACCTTCTCGATGAGCGCCGCGTTGACGAAGGCGCGCAGCTCGGTCACGGGGCCCCGCATCTGCTCTCCTAGCCTCGGGCGCGCTCGTAGCGGGCCAGGGTCTCCTTGCGCTCGTCGTCGTGGTCGACGACCGGCTGGGGATACTTCTCGTCATACCCGTTGTCGTGCTTCCACGGCTCGTGCGCGGCGCTGCCCGACAGGTGGCGCAGCTCGGGCACCCAGCGCCGGACGTAGTCGCCGTCGGGGTCGAACTTCTTGCCCTGCGTCACCGGGTTGAAGACCCGGAAGTACGGCGAGGCGTCGGTCCCGGTGCCTGCGACCCACTGCCAGCCGTGGTTGTTGCTGGCGATGTCGCCGTCGATCAGGTGGTCGAGGAAGTGCTGCGCACCGACGGGCCACCACACGTGGAGGTCCTTGGTCAGGAAGCTGGCGGTGATCATCCGCACCCGGTTGTGCATCCAGCCCTCCTCGAGCAGCTGGCGCATGCCCGCGTCGACGATGGGGTAGCCGGTGCGACCCTCGCGCCAGGCGTCGACGAGCCGGTCGGTCTCGGCGCCGGAGTCGTAGGGCAGCTTCGCGAGCTCGCCCCGAAGGTCGTGCCACGCCGAGTCCGGCTGGTGCCACAGCACGTCGGCGTAGAACTCGCGCCAGATCAGCTCGGTGACATAGGTGTTCGCCGCCTGCGACCGACCGGCCGAGTGGGCGGCGATGTCGGCGAGGATCGTGCGCGGGTGGATCTCGCCGTACTTCAGGGGCGCCGACAGCCGCGAGGTCGTGTCGAGGTCGGGTCGGTCGCGTTCCTTGTCGTATGCCGTCAGCCCGTCGCGCAGGAAGCTCTCCCACCGCTTCAGCGCGGCCGACTCGCCGGCCTCGAGGTCGGAGTCCACCTTCGGCAGCGGGTCGCTGTGCACGTCGTCGCGCAGCCACGGGATCCGTTTGGGCCGCGCGGCGGGCGCCGGCCGGCCGTGCTGGTGCCACGCCTTGGAGAACGGCGTGAAGACCTTGTACGGCGAGCCGGACTGGTTGACGATGCGACCGGGCCCCACGGCATACGGCGACCCGGTCGCGACGAGCTCACGCCCGTCGTCCGCGAGCGCCTTCTCGACGGCCTCGTCGCGGCGGCGGCCGTAGGGCGTCGTCTCGCGCGAGACGTGCACGTGCGTCGCGCCGACCTGCTTCGCGAGCGCCGGGATGACCTCGACCGGGTCACCGTGGCGGATGACGAGGGCGCCCCGGGTGTCCTTCGACAGCGCCGCCACCGAGGCAAGGAGCCGTCGGGTGCGGGGCGTGTCGTGCTCGAGCAGCCGCGGGTCGAGCACGAAGACCGGCAGCACGTGCGAGGCCGAGTCGACGGCCGCGAGCAGCGCCGGGTGGTCGTTCAGGCGCAGGTCGCGCCGGAACCACAGGATCGACGTCGAGGCCGCTGCCATCACGAGGCCGCGGCCGCGGCACCCTCACGCTCGAAGCGGACCTGGGCGACGTCGAGGTAGCCCGTCGCGAAGCCGGCCTCGCAGTAGGCGAGGTAGAACTCCCACTTGCGGCGGAACGTCTCGTCGAAGCCGAGCGCGTTGACCTCGGACCAGCGGGCGAGGAACGTCTCGCGCCAACGGCGCAGCGTCTCGGCGTAGTCGGTGCCGAAGGCCTCGACGGCCGACATCCGCAGCGTCGTCGCGGCGTCGGTCGTCTCGCTCATCGCCTGCAGGCTCGGGATGAGGCCGCCGGGGAAGATGTGCTTCTGGATCCAGCCGTAGGAGTGCTTCGTGGCCATGAGCCGCTCGTGCGACATGAGGATCGCCTGGATCGCGGCGATGCCCCCGGGCGCGAGGCGCTCGTCGATGGTGCGGAAGTAGGTCTCCCAGTACTCCTCGCCGACGGCCTCGATCATCTCGACGCTGACGACCGCGTCGTAGACGCCCTCGACCTCGCGGTAGTCCTGGATGCGGATGTCGACCGTGTCGGCGAAGCCGGCGTCGGCGATGCGCTGACGGGCCAGCGCCGCCTGCTCCTTGGAGAGCGTGACGCTCGTGACCGTGGCGCCGCGGCGGGCGGCCTCGAGGGCGAGCGTGCCCCAGCCGGTGCCGATCTCGAGGACGCGGCTGTCCTGGCCGACCTTGGCCATGTCGAGGATCGCGTGCACCTTGCGCAGCTGGGCCTCCTCGAAGGACTGCGTGCGCAGCGGCTGGTCCTCGTCGAAGATCGCCGAGCTGTAGCTCATCGTCTCGTCGAGGAACGTCGCGAAGAGGTCGTTGGACAGGTCGTAGTGCGCCTCGATGTTGCGGCGAGAGCCGAGCAGCGAGTTGTTCTGGATCGTCGGGATGCGGCGGTCGACGAAGCCGCGCAGCCGCAGCCAGCCCCCGGGAACCGCCGTCGTCATCCGCTCGGCGAACGGCATGAGCAGCTCGGCGAGGTCGGTGCCCTCGGCGGCCTTCCAGTCGCCGGCCATGTAGGCCTCGCCGATGCCGATCTTCGGGTGGTGCGCGAGCCGCTCGAAGAGGGCGGTCGGCCGCACGATCTCCAGACCGGGACGGTCGGCCTGGCGCGTGCCGCCGCCGAGCAGCGACCCGTCGGGCATGACGACGTCGACGGGGACGCGCTTGGCGACCTGCGCGAGGATGCTGCGGGCCAGGCGGGCGCGGACGCAGAGGACCCGCAGGCTCGGCCGGCGCAGGCAGATGGGCTGGGCCATCGACAGCGTCGGCGAGACGGGCGACTGGACGGACGGGGCGGACTGGGCGGTCATCGGACGGCCTCCTCGGGGTGGTGGGGGCGGGGCATCACGGGCAGGCGACGCAACCACAGTCGTATGCCGTGTACCCGGATCAGGGCCGTCACCCTCTGGGTCATGAGGCCGTGACGGCGGACGAGTCGGAGCAGGGAGCGGGTGGTGGCGGGTTCGGGGGTGCCGCGGGTGACCGCGGTCATGATGCGTTCGCCGCCGCGGTCGAGGCCCACGGTCACCGCGACGGCGTCGGGGGCGAGGACGAGGCGGACGGCATACTCCCCGCTCGTGTCGTTGAAGGGCGAGACGTAGAAGGCCTTGGCGACGGTCGCCGTGCCGTCGTCCTCGACGTCGAGGAGGTAGGCGTGGCGCTCGCCGTAGGTGTTGTGCACCTCGAAGACGACCGCCAGCAGCGTGCTGTCGGGGCGGAGGCACCAGAAGACGCTGAGCGGGTCGAAGGTGTGGCCGAGCACCCGCGCGTTGGCGAGCATGAGCACCCGGTCGTCGGCGCCCAGGGTCACGCCACGCGCGGCGAGGAACCGCTCGACGTCACCCCGGATGCCCCCGCCGAGCCGACCGCCGTCGAGGTGGTCGCGCGCATCGAATCGTGCGAGCAGCCTTGCCGGCCAAGGGAGTCGGGGCAGCTCGTCGATGTCGACGAGCCACTGGTACTGGCCGTGGGTGAAGGAGTGGTGCAGCGGCGTGCGGCGCGAGTGCGCCACGGTGCCGTCGACGAGCGCCGGCACCCGCGGCGGCGTGAGGACCGCCGTCACCAGCGCACCCCGAAGGACTCGGCGGCGTGCACGCCCGAGCGGCACCCGTCCTCGTGGAAGCCCCAGCCGAGGTGTGCACCGGCGAAGGCCAGGCGGTCGCCGCCGGCGCCGCGCAGGCGCTCCGCGGCCTCGACGGCCTCCTGCGTGAAGATCGGGTGGTCGTAGGACATGCGCGCCGTCACGAGCGACTCGTCGACGGTGCCGGCCGGGTTGAGCGACACGACGTGGTCGTCGCCGTCGGTGATGCCGTGCAGCCGGTTCATCCAGTAGCTGACCGTGACGTCGGGGGCCGGCGCGTCGCAGGCGTGCATGCGGTAGTTCCACGAGGCCTTGGCCTCGCGCGGGCGGGGCAGCACGGAGGAGTCACGGTGCAGCCAGGTCTCGTTGCGGGAGTAGCGGATCGCCGACAGGTCACGCTTCTCGTCGGGCGTCGCGTCGGCGAGCAGCTCGAGCGCCGAGTCGGCGTGCGTGGCGACGACGGCGCGGTCGAACGTCGCCGTCTGGCCGTCGCGCACGAGTACGTCGACGCCGTCGTCGTGCCTCGTCACCGCGGTCACCGGGCTCTCCTTGCGCACGTCGGGCAGTCGTGCGACGAGCCGGTCGACGTAGGTGGCCGACCCGCCGGTGACGGTGCGCCAGGTCGGCGAACCCGTCACCGTCAGCATGCCGTGGTGGTCGAGGAACCGGAAGAGGTGGCGGGCCGGGTAGGACGTCGCGTCGAGGTCGCCGCACGACCACACGCAGGCGACGAGCGGGATGGCGAAGTGGCGCACGAAGTAGTCGGAGAAGCCCTGTGCGGCAAGGAATTCGCCCCACGTCGGGTTCTGCGACTCGTCGGCCAGCAGGGCGTGCGCGGCCTTGTGGAAACGCGGGACGTCGCTCAGCATCTTGACGAACCGCGGGTCGAGGAGGCGGCGCTTCTGGGCGAACATGCCCTTGGCGCCGCGCCCACCGGCATACGACAGGCCGCAGCCCTCGCACGTGATGCTCATGCTCATCTCGGTGGGCTGGGTGGGCACGTCGAGCTCGCGGAAGAGCCGGAGCAGGTGCGGGTACGTCTTCTCGTTGTGGACGATGAAACCGCTGTCGATGCGCAGGCTGCCGTCGCGGCCGGCGACGTCGTGCGTGTGGGCGTGCCCTCCGAGGCGGCTGTCGCTCTCGTAGAGCGTCACGTCGTGGGTCCTGCTCAGCACGTGGGCTGCGGTCAGTCCCGAGACCCCGGCGCCGATGACGGCTGCGGTGGGTCGGGTGCTGTCGTTTCGGTTCGGTCGAGTCACCGAGGCCTCCTGGCTGATGTGGTCCCGTGTGCTTCGGCGCGGAGCCCCGACCGGATTGTCGGAGGACAGCATGCGTGGTGCTCGTTGTCCATCCTTCGTCCACACCGTAGAGTGGCTGTTCAAGGTCTGTCAAAGGTTGGAGAAGGCATGGACATCGAGCGCACCGTCACCGTGGCACAGCCCGTCGACCGCGTGTTCGCGTACCTCAGCGACTTCACCAACACGACCGAGTGGGACCCGGGCACGGTGCGCACCGAACGGGTCGCCGGAGACGGCGGCCTCGGCACGCGCTACCACAACGTCTCGAAGTTCCTCGGCCGCGAGACCGAGCTCGACTACCTCGTCGTCGAGCACGTGCCGGGCGAGCGGTTCGCGCTCCGCGGCGAGAACGCGACAGTGGTCGCCCAGGACACCATGACCTTCGTGCGCACCATGACGGGCACCGGTGACGGTGCGGGCGAGGGCACCACCGTCACCTACCGCGCCGACTTCGAGTTCAAGGGTGTGGCCAAGCTCGTCGCGCCCCTGCTCGCGCCGGCCTTCAAGAAGCTCGGTGACGAGGCCGAGCAGGGCATGCGAGACGCCTTGAGCAGGTTGGGGTAGCCGATGTACACCATCAAACGTGCCGCTGAGCTGACCGGCATCAGCGTCGCCACCCTCCGGGCCTGGGAGCGCCGCTACGGCGTCGTCAGCCCCCAGCGCTCCGACGGCGGCTACCGCCTCTACGGCCCCGAGGACGTGCGCGCCCTCGCCATCATGAACTCCCTCGTCAACGAGGGGTGGTCCGCCCGCGAGGCGGCCGCCGAGACGACCCGCCGACTCTCCAGCCGCGACCTCGCCGGTCGCGACAACGGCTCGGGCCGCCTCGAGCGAGAGGGCCGCGGCGCCCGGGTCGCCCCGCTGCGCCCCGGCGGGCGCTACCAGTCCGAGGACGCCGAGGCCTTCGTGCGCGCCGCCGAGCGCCTCGACTCGGCGTCGGCTACGGCCGTCCTCGACGCCCGCTTCGCCCTCGGCACCTTCGAGCACGTCGTCGACGACTGGCTCATGCCCACGCTCAAGCTCGTCGGCGAGGAGTGGGCCCACGGCCGCCTCACCGTCGCGGGCGAGCACCTCGTCTCGTATGCCGTGCAGCGGCGTCTCGCGGCCGCCTACGAGGCCGCGTCCGGCCGCGTCGACGGCCCGACCCTGCTCATCGGCCTGCCGCCGGGGGCCCGTCACGAGCTCGGACTGCTCGCGTTCGCCGTGGCCGCGCGCCGGGCCGGGTTCGCCACCGTCTACGTGGGGGCCGACCTGCCTGCCGACGAGTGGGTGCGTGCCATCGAGGCCCGCCACGCCGCCGGGATGGTCATGGCCGTGCCGCGCAACATCGACATCACCGCCGCCCAGGAGATCGTCGACACCGTCGGGCGCACCCACCCCGAGGTCGTCGTCGGGCTCGGCGGCAGCCAGCAGAACGAGATCAACGGCCCCTGCGTGCACCTCGGCCACTCGATCACCGTCGCCGTCGGCGAGATGACGCGCCGCCTGCGCATCCCCGCCTGAGCGTGCGCGTCCTCGTCCTCGGAGGCACCGGGGAGGCCCGCGACCTCGCGGCACGCCTCGTCGACCGGGGGGACGACGTCGTGTCGAGCCTCGCGGGCCGGGTGAGTGCGCCGGCCCTGCCGGTTGGGGAGGTGCGCACGGGCGGCTTCGGCGGCGTGGACGGTCTCGCCGCCTACGTCGACGGGTCCTTCGACCACGTCGTCGACGCGACGCACCCCTTCGCCGCCCGCATCACCGACCATGCGGTGCGGGCCTGCCAGCGGGTCGGGGTCCCGCTGGTGCGGCTCCAGCGTCCCGGGTGGACGCGCCACCCGCTCGCGTCGACGTTCACCTGGGTCGACGACGTCGAGGGCGCCCGCGTCGCGGCCGAGCGGCTCGGGGTCCGGCCCTTCCTCACGACCGGCCGGCAGCAGCTCGAGACCTTCGCCGCGTGGGACGACCGCTACGTCCTGGCCCGCGTCGTCGACCCGCCCGACTGGGACGTGCCCGCGTCGTGGGAGGTGCTCCGCGCCCGCGGCCCCTACCCCTACGCCTCCGAGCGCGACCTGCTCGAGAGCCGGCAGGTCGACGTGCTGCTGACCAAGGACTCAGGCGGCGCGCTCACCGAGGCCAAGCTGGTGGCCGCGCACGACCTCGACGTGCCCGTCGTCGTCGTCCGCCGGCCGGCGGTGCCCGAGGGCGTGCCCGTCGTCGAGTCGGTGGACGACGTCCTCGAGGCGTTGGGCGCGAAACGGGCCTGACGGCATACGTCCTCGCGTACGTTCGTCGCGTGACGGCGGGTCCGACGGAACGGCTGGGACGGGCGCGGTGGGAGCGGCTGCTCCCCGGCGTCGCGGTGCTGCGCCGCTACGACCGGGTGTGGCTGCGCGGCGACGTGCTCGGCGGGATCACGGTCGCCGCCTACCTCGTGCCCCAGGTGCTCGCGTATGCCGAGGTGGCCGGCCTGCCCGCGGTGACCGGCCTGTGGGCGGTCGGGCCGGGGCTGCTCGTCTACGCCCTGCTCGGCTCGTCGCGGCAGCTGTCGGTCGGGCCCGAGTCGACGACCGCCCTCATGACCGCGGCCGGGGTGGGAGCGCTCGTGACCGCGGGCGGCGGACTCGCGATGCGCCAGGAGATGGCCGCGCTCCTCGCGATCGCCGTCGGGCTCCTCTGCCTCGTCGGCTTCGTGACGCGGCTCGGCTTCCTGTCCGACCTGCTCTCCAAGCCCGTCCTCGTCGGCTACATGGCGGGCATCGCGGCGCTCATGGTCGTCAGCCAGATCGGCAAGGTGACCGGGCTGAAGGTCGTCGGGGACTCCTTCCTCCAGGAGCTGAGGTATGCCGTCACGCACCTCGGCGACGTCCACCTGCCGACGCTGTGGCTGGCGCTCGGGGTGCTCGCCGCGCTCTTCGCGTTCCAGCGGTTCGCGCCCCACTGGCCCGGTCCGCTCATCGCCATGCTCGGCGCGACCGTCGTCGTCGCGGTGCTCGGGCTCGTCGAGCGGGTCGGGGTCCACGTCGTCGGCGCGGTGCCGCAGGGGCTGCCGGCGGTGCGGCTGCCGAACGTCGCCGACGTCGACGTGTGGGCGCTGCTGCCGGCGGCGCTCGGGGTGGCGGTCGTGGCCTACTCCGACAACGTGCTGACCGGGCGCGCCTTCGCCTCCCGTCACCGCGACAGCATCGACAGCGACCAGGAGTTCCTCGCGCTCGGCGGGGCCAACGTCGCCTCCGGCCTGCTCCAGGGCTTCCCGATCAGCTCCAGCGGCAGCCGCACCGTCATCGCCGACGCCATGGGCTCGCGCACCCAGCTGCACTCCCTCGTCTCCCTCGTCATCGTCGTCGCGACGCTGCTGTGGCTCGGGCCCGTCATCGGCGCCTTCCCGACGGCGGCCCTGGGCGCGGTCGTGGTCTTCGCGGCGATCCGGCTCGTCGACGTCGCCGAGCTGCGGCGGATCGCGGCCTTCCGGCGCAGCGAGCTCGTGCTGGCGCTCGCGACGACGGCCGCGGTGCTGCTCTTCGGCGTGCTGCCGGGCATCGGCGCAGCCATCGCCCTGTCGGTGCTCGACCTGCTGCGGCGCATCGTCCACCCGCACGACGGGGTGCTCGGCTACGTGCCCGACGTCGCCGGCATGCACGACATCGACGACCACCCGAACGCCGTCCAGGTGCCCGGGCTCGTCGTCTACCGCTACGACTCCCCGCTCTTCTTCGCCAACTCCGACGACTTCGTCACGCGTGCGCTCGAGGTCGTCGACGCCGCGTCGCGCCTCGGCCACGTCGAGTGGTTCCTGCTCAACTCCGAGGCCAACACCGAGGTCGACCTGACGGCCGTCGACGCGCTCGAGACGCTGCGCTCGACGCTCGCCGGCCGGGACATCCGCTTCACGATGGCGCGGGTCAAGGAGGACATGCGGGCCTCGCTCGACGCAGGCGGCTTCATCGACGAGGTCGGCACCGACAACATCTTCCCCACCTTGCCGACCGCCGTCGCCGCGTATGCCGCGTGGTACGAGCACGAGCACGGCTCGGGGCCGCCGGGGCTGCGCATCCCGCCCGTGCCCGCGCAGCCCGAGCCCACCCGGCCGGAGACCGACGCCTAGCCTTTGCGGCATGGACATCGAGCGTGAGGCAGGCGAGGGGACACCGACCGTGGTCGCGATCCACGTCGCCAAGGGCCGCCGGCTGCCGACCCGGTCGGTGCCGAGCGTCGAGGCCGAGGCGGGAGCCGGGCTCGTCGGCGACCGCTACCACGGCAGCAGGCACCGGCACGTGACGATCCAGGCGCTGCCGGACCTCGAGGCGGCCGCGGCCGACCTGGGACGGCCCGTCGACCCGGGCCTGACGCGGCGCAACCTGACGATCTCCGGCGGGACGATCCCGACGAGGCCGGGGGAGCGCATCACCATCGGCGACGTCGAGCTCGAGGTCGTGCGCATCGCCGCGCCGTGCCGGCTGCTCGACGACAACCTCGGGCCGGGCGCCGCGCGGGCGCTGCACGCACGGGCCGGGACGGTGTTCCGGCTGCTGACGTCGGGGACGATCAGCGTCGGCGACGAGGTCGACCTCTCGCACTGAGGGCCTCGACGGCGACGACCACTGCGACCGCGAGGGCGAGCGAGCCGGCCGACACGCGCTGCGCCAGACGGCTCCCGCGGGCGATGTCCTGCACGCCGGCGGCCGGGCCGTCGCCGAGCGTGCCGCGGTCCTCGGACCGGCCGTCGTAGGTGTTGGACCCACCGAGACGCACGCCGAGCACCCCGGCGAAGGCGGCCTCGACCACACCGCCGTTCGGGCTCGGGTGCGCCGGGGCGTCACGCCGGATGGCGTCCCGCGCGTGCGCCGCACGCCCGCGGGAGCCGCTGCTCACGAGGGTCAGGGCCGCTGCGACCCTGGCCGGGATCCAGTTGACGACGTCGTCGAGCCTGGCTGCCGCCCAGCCGAACTCGCGGTACCGCTCGTTGCGGTGGCCGACCATGGCGTCGAGCGTGTTGACGGCGCGGTAGCCGAGCAGGCCCGGGACGCCGAGCAGCCCGCCCCACAGCAGCGGGGCGACGACGGCGTCCGAGGTGTTCTCGGCGAGGGACTCGATGCACGCCCTGGCCACCTCGTCGGCCTCGAGCGCGGAGGTCTCGCGCCCGACGAGGTTGCGCACCTGGACGCGTGCGGCGTCGAGGTCCCCGCGGCGCAGCTGGCCGTCGATCGTGGACGCCTCACGGGTCAGCGAGCGGCCTCCGAGCACCGCCCACGTCGCCGCAGCGGTCACGAGCGTGTGGGCGGACCGGTGGCGCCGTGTCGCCCGCTCGACCGCGACGCCGAGGACGGTCGTCGACGTCACCAGGAGCGCGACGTGGGCGGCCCCGTTCACCCGCGAGCCGGCATACGTCCTCTTCTCCAGCGAGCTGGCGGCTGAGCCGAAACCGGCCACCGGGTGCCACCGTCGAGGGTCGCCGAGGGCCTGGTCGAGCAGCCAGCCGAGCGCCAGGCCGAGCGCTCGGCTCATCGCAGGACGTCGAGCGCCGCGACGTCGCCGATGACGACGACCGCGGGGGCGCCGAGCCCCTCCCTGCGGGCGACGACGTCGATGTCGGCGAGGGTCGCCCGTGCCGTGCGCATGCTCGGCAGGCCGGCGTCGGCGACGACGGCCGCCGGTGTCGTCCCCGCCAGGCCCTCGGCGACGAGCGTCTCGGCGATGGCGCCGAGCGTCGCGACGCCCATGAGCACGACGACCGTCGTGCGGCTGCGGGCGATCGCACCCCAGTCCAGGGTGCTGCGGGGGTCACCCGGGGGCACGTGACCGCTGACGACGGTGAAGCCCTGGACCAGGGTCCGGTGCGTCACCGGGATGCCGGCAAGGGCCGGCGCCGCGATGCTCGACGAGATGCCCGGGATGACGACGACGGGGATGCCGTGGGCCGCGCAGGCCTCCGCCTCCTCGCCACCGCGGCCGAAGACGAAGTTGTCACCACCCTTGAGGCGCAACACGTCCCGTCCGGCGAGGGCGTGCTCGACGAGGAGCTCGTTGATGCGCTCCTGGGGGGTGAAGTCGCCACGCGGGATCTTGCCGACGTCGATGACCTGCACGTCGTCTCGGGCGTGGCGCAGCGCGCTGAGCGGGGCCAGCCGGTCGTGGACGATGACGTCGGCCGCACGGATCGCCTCGATGCCGGCGACGGTGAGCAGCCCGGGGTCGCCGAGACCGCCACCAAGCAGGGTGACGGTGCCGACCGCCCGATTCTCCTGCGCGACAGCCCGATCCGTCGGCAGGGGCATCGGTGTCGTCGAGACGTCGCCGCGGATGACGACGTCGTGGGTCGTCGGGTCGGCGTCCGGGTCGAGCGTCACGAGCCCGCGCTCGGCGAGGTCGCGCAGGGAGGTCGGCAGGTCATCGAGGGCTGCGGCGACGGTCACGCGGGCGCCGTCGCGCAGCAACGCGTGGACGGTCGCGACCGAGTGCGGCGCGACGCGGGCGAGGAGGACCGACAGTCCGGAGAAGCTCAGCTCAGGCGACACGACGCAGTCTCCTCAGGTCGGTGAGAGCCGCCGCGACGGCGCGCGAGGTCTCGGGGTCGCGGACGGCGAGGCGCACCCACGTCGGGCCGAGCCCGGGGAAGGTCTCGCCGCGGCGCACGGCGAAGCCCAGGCGGGCGAGGTCCGGGCGCACGGACGTCCCTCCGAGCGGGCTCGTGTCGACGAGGACGAAGGGGGCGTGCGAGGGCGCCGCCGTGCTCAGCCCGGCCGCGGCGAGCTCGCCGACGAGCACGTCCCGGTCGACGGCGTAGGCCAGGGCCGCGGCCTCCGCCTCGGCGACGGCACGGGGGGACAGGCAGGCGACCATCGCCGCGACCGCCGGGCTCGACACCGACCACGGCGGCTGGACGGCACGCAGCCCCTCGACGACCGCCGGGTCCCCGACGACGTAGCCCGCTCGCAGCCCAGCCAGCCCCCACGTCTTCGTCAGGGACCGGATGACGAGCAGGCCCTCGAGGTCCGCTCCGGCGAGCGACTCCGGCTCGCCGGGCACGGCGTCCATGAAGGCCTCGTCGACGACGACGACGCGTCCGCTTCGGCGCAGGGCGCGCAGGTCCGTGGCCCGGTGCAGGACACCCGTCGGGTTGGTCGGGTTGCCGACGACGACGAGGTCGGCGTCGGCGTGCTCGCCGTGCGGTCCGAAGGCGTCGGGGTCGAGCCGGAAGCCGTCCTCACGCCCGAGCACGCACCGGCCCACGCCGCGACCGGCCGTCACGAGAGCGGCCTCGGGCTCGGTGAACTGGGGGTGCACGACGACAGGCCGCTCGCCGCGCACCGCTCGCGCCACGAGCGTGAACGCCTCGGCGCCCCCCGCGGTCGGCAGCACGCACTCGGGCGGCACCCCGTGCCGAGCGGCGATCGCCTCCACCGCAGGCGCCGGGTCGGGGTAGCGGCCGAGGTCGCGCAACGAGTCGGCGATGACGTCGGCGAGCCAGGGCGGCGGCGCCGGCAGCCGGACGTTGACGGCGAGGTCGACGAGACCGGGGGAGACGTCACGGTCGCCGTGGTGGTGCAGGTCGACGCTCACGAGGCCCGCCTGCGCGAGCCGGACGACACCTGCGACGCGCACGACACGGACGACACGGCATACGCGTGCACGGCGTCGGCGAACCGCGCTGCCAGACGCGGGTGCCCGGCCCAGTGCGTGTGCAGGTAGGACGCGTGGAGCGTGGCACGACCGGTTCCGGCGGGGTCGAGCGCGAAGCCCTCCGGGGTGCCGTCGAGCAGCCAGGCGGCGCTCGGCGCGGGCGAGCCTGCCTCCACGCCGCTCACGGTCGTACGGTGGAACTCGTGCCCGGTGACCCGGGTGCCGGGGACGCCGAGCACCGAGTCGCCGGGGGCGATCGCGCTCCGGTAGCCCAGCGTCAGGCGCGGTCCCATGGACCCGGCGACCGGAAGGGCACCGACCATCTCGTGACCGTCGACCGACTCGGCCAGGTAGAGCATGCCCGCGCACTCGGCGACGGTCGGCAGACCACTCCTCACGCAGTCCCGGATGTGCTCTCGCAGAGCGGAGTTCGCCGACAGCTCCTCGGCGTGCACCTCGGGGAAGCCGCCGCCGAGGTAGAGCCCTGCGGCCTCCGGCGGCAGCGACCGGGCGTGGAGGGGGTCGAAGACGACGGGCTCGAGACCCGCGGCGCGGAGCAGCTCGTCGGTCTCGGCGTAGCGGAACGTGAAGGCGCGGCCCCCGGCCACGGCGACGACCGGGCGGTGGCCACCGTTCGTGGGACGCGCCGCGTCCCCGAGGGCGGTCGTGGGATCCCAGGCCGGGCCGACGAGGTCGGGGGCCGACCCGGCGATGGCGAGCACGGCGTCGAGGTCCACGTGGTCGGCCACGCGCTCGGCGAGCAGCCGCACCGACCGAGCCGCCTCGTCGCGCTCGGCAGCGGGCACGAGTCCGAGGTGCCGTGACGGGGCCTCGATGCCCGTGTCGCGGGGCAGCACGCCGAGCACCGGGACCCCGGTGGCCTCGAGAGCCGACCACACCTCGCGCGTGTGCCGGCCCGACGCGGCCTTGTTGAGCACGACTCCGGCGACCCGGACGCCCGGCTCGAAGGTGGCCAGGCCGTGGACGATGGCGGCGGCGGTGCGGGTCGTGTGGCTCACGTCGAGGGCGATGACGACGGGGGAGCGGGTCAGCGTGGCCACGTGCGCGGTGGAGGCGAAGCCGTCGCCGCCGATCCTGCCGTCGAACAGGCCCATGACGCCCTCGACGACCGCGACGTCGGTGGGTCCGTCGGCGGTCGCCCCGTGCAGGAGCAGCGGCGCCACCTGCTCCTCGCCGCACAGGAAGGGGTCGAGGTTGCGGCCCGGGCGACCGGTCGCGAGGGAGTGGTAGCCCGGATCGATGAAGTCGGGCCCCACCTTGAAGCCCGAGACCGCCAGGCCGCGGGCCCGCAGCGCAGCCATGAGGCCGGTCGCGACGGTGGTCTTGCCGTGTCCCGACCCGGGGGCGGCCACGACGAGACGGGGCAGGTGGGCGGTCACCACTCGATGCCCCTCTGGCCCTTCTGGCCCGCGTCGAACGGGTGCTTGACCTTGGTCATCTCCGTCACGAGGTCGGCGAGGTCGAGCACGGCCTGGGGGCAGCGGCGCCCGGTGATGACGACGTGCTGGTGACCCGGTCGGTCGCGCAGGGTCTCGACGACGTCGTCGACGTCGATCCAGCCCCACGCCATCGGGTAGGTGAACTCGTCGAGGACGTAGACGCCGTGGGTCTCGGCGGCGAGGCGGCGCTTGATCTCGGCCCACCCCTCGCGCGCCGCCTCGGCGTGGTCGTCGTCGGTGCCCTCCTTGCGGCTCCACGACCAGCCGGACCCCATCTTGTGCCACTCCATCGGACCGCCCTTGCCGGTCTCGCGGTGCAGCTCGCCGAGCGTCTCGACCGCCGTCTGCTCGCCGATGCGCCACTTGGCGCTCTTGACGAACTGGAACACCCCGACCGACCAGCCCTGGTTCCACCCGCGCAGGGCGAGCCCGAAGGCGGCCGTCGACTTCCCCTTGCCGTCGCCGGTGTTGACGATGAGCAGCGGCCGGTTGCGCCGCTGTCGCGTCGTGAGCCCGTCGGCCGGGACCGCGGTCGGCTGGCCGCGCATCAGGCGGCCCGTCCCGTCGCGGGCCGTGCGGTGCGGGCGGCGCCCACGATCGCCGAGGCGGCGAGGTCACCCACCGGTAGGTGCTCGGCGCCGAGGTGCTCGGCCAGCCGGGCCGCGAGGCCGAGCCGGAAGCGCCCCGACTCGCAGTCGAGCACGACGCTCTCGACCCCCTCGTGACGCAGCTGCGCGGCGACGCGGGTGGCGCGCGCCAGGGCGTCGCTGCCGCTCGTGGCCCGGCCGTCGGTGACGACGACGAGCAGCGCTCGCCGGTTCGGGTCGCGCAGTCGCTCGAGCCGCAACGTGTCGTATGCCGTCTCGAGACCCTCCGCGAGCGGCGTCCGTCCGCCGTGGGGCAGGTCGCGCAGCCGTCGGGCGGCGATGTCGACGGAGCCGGTCGGGGGCAGGGTGAGCTCGGCGCCCGCACCCCGGAAGGTGACGAGGCCGACCTTGTCGCGGCGCTGGTAGGCGTCGAGCAGGAGCGACAGCACGGCCGACTTCACGGCCTCCATGCGCTTGCGGGCGGCCATCGAGCCGGACGCGTCGACGCAGAGCAGCACGAGGTTGGACTCGCGGCCCTGCAGCACCGAGCGACGCACGTCGCCGGGCAGCACGAGCAGCCGGCCGGTCGCCTCTCCGCCCCGGGAGGCGGCCGCACGGATCGTGGCGGGCAGGTGGACCGGGCCGGTATGGGCGCTCGTCGAGCCGACCCGGCGGCCGGTGCTCGTGAGGGCGTTGGACCGGCGGCCGGGGTCGCCCTTGCCGACGCCCTTGGCGCGCAGCAGCCGGGCGCGGTACGGCTCGTCGGCGGCGCTGACACCGGATGCGGCTGCCGCAGCGGGAGCGGTCGGCGTCCCGGCCTCGGCCTCGGATTCGGGCTCGGCCCCGGGCTCGGACCCGGGCTCGGTGGACTCGTGCTGGGCCCGCTGCGGTTCGGGTCGTGGGGCGCTCTCGCCCGCTTCGCCGTCGTGGTCCGCAGGCTGTGCCTGCGGGTCGTCGCCGTCGCCCCGGTCTGGCTCGGGCTCTGGCTCGTGGTCGGCGTCCGGCTGCCCGTCGGGCTCGGGGTCCGGCTCGTCGTCGCCGAGCAGGCGGTCGAGCAGGTCCTCGTCGAGGCCGGGGGAGTCGAACGGGTTGCGTCGGCGGCGGTGGGGCAGCGCCAGGCGCGCGGCGGCGCGCACGTCGGCGACGGTGACCGTCGTGCGGCCCGACCAGGCGGCGTGCGCCACGGCAGCCCGGGCGGTGACGATGTCGGCGCGCAGGCCGTCCACCTCGAAGGCCGCACAGACGGTCGCGATCCTCGTCAGCATCGCGTCGGTGAGCGTGACCGAGCCGCGTCCCGCCCGCGCCTGCGCGATGCGTCGTCGCAGCGCCTCCTGGTCGTCCTCGAACCGGGCCACGAACGCAGCGGGGTCGGCGTCGAAGGCCAGCCGACGGCGTACGACCTCGGCCCGCAGGCCGGGCTCGCGGGGAGCCGCGACCTCGACGGTGAGCCCGAAGCGGTCGAGCAGCTGCGGGCGCAGCTCGCCCTCCTCGGGGTTCATCGTGCCGACGAGCACGATGCGGGCCGCGTGCGAGACGGAGACGCCGTCGCGCTCGACGGTGTTGCGGCCCATGGCCGCGGCGTCGAGCAGCAGGTCGACGAGGTGGTCGTGCAGGAGGTTGACCTCGTCGACGTAGAGGATGCCGCGGTTCGCGGCCGCGAGCAGGCCGGGCTGGTATGCCGTCTCGCCGCGTCCCAGCGCCCGCTCCAGGTCGAGCGACCCGACGACGCGGTCCTCGGTGGCGCCGATCGGCAGCTCGACGAGGCGGGCTGCGCGGCTGGCCGCCGGTGTCGCGGGGTCGTGCGGGCCGTCGGGGCAGGCCGTGCGGTCGCCGGGCGCGCAGCCGAACCGGCAGTCGGCCACGACGAGCTGGTGGGGGAGCACCGCGGCGAGGCCGCGCACCATCGTCGACTTCGCCGTTCCCTTCTCGCCGCGCACGAGAACGCCGCCGACGTCCGGGGACACCGCGGTGAGCACGAGGGCCAGCGCCAGGTCGTCGGAGCCCACCACCGCCGAGAACGGGAAGGTCTCAGGCGGGATGGCCTGCTGGACAGAAGTTTTCGAGTCGTTCGAACCGTCGCGCATGTGACTGCGAGCCTCCTGCGGGTGCCTCGCCCGCGTCGGTGGACCGGTCACGTCCGGACGGGCGCGACCAGCGACGGGAGATGCCCTGGCTTCCCCCGACCGGTTGGTCGGAGGTTCACAGTGGCGGGACCGCTCCGGATTCGCACCGGATTCCTCTCCAGTCGCCACCGCGCAGTCTGCCAGACGTCCGGCGACCTGGCGCGCGGGTGTCAGACCTGGACGTCGGCTCCGAGGTCCGCTCCGAGGTCGGCGTCGGACGGCAGGATGCTCGAGACCATGAACCACACGTCGGACGGCGTCGTCGGCGTCAGCTCCAGGTGGTCCCGGCCCGAGGCGTCGGCCCCGCCCTCGAGCGTGAGCATGCCCGCCGTCGTGTCGAGCGCGCTGACGCGGCGGCTGGACAGGTCGGCGTCGGAGCGGACCGTCCGGCCGGGCGGCGCCCACAGCACGTCGGCCGACCAGAAGCACCAGGCTCCGGAGCGCACCAGCTCGGCGACCTCGCCCCAGTGGGGGGAGAGCGCCGTCGCGAGGTCGTCGGCCACACGGGATCGACGTCCGTCGTCGGAATCGATCAGCCCGTCCAGCAGGTCGGGGGTCACGGTCACGCTGCCTGAGGCGAGCCGTTGCCGCGGGCGCAGCCGGACGAGACGGACGATCGTGGTGGGCACGAACTCCGTCGCCACGCCGGCGAAGTCGTAGGTGCCGTCGCCGACGTCGGCGAGCACGGCCGACAGGACCGACATCCAGCCCTGGTGCACGAGCAGGCTCTGGCGCGACGCGACGACCGCCTCGAGCCGCGCGAGGGGCCGGGTGACCGCGGCGAGACCGGGGGTGAGCACCTCGTGCGGACGACCGTCGACGACGGCCCCGGCTGCGGTCAGGTCCTCGAGCGGGCCTCGATGGTCCGCGGTGCCCGTGCGTGTCCCCGAGCCCAGCTCGACGAGGGCCTCGAAGGTGGCCGGGTCGAGGCGGACCCGGCCCACGCCGGCGTCGAACTGCACGGTCACGCGGACCGCCTCCCGGTCGCGGTGGGGTCGACGACGAGGCTCGAGAAGACGTGCCCGAGCAGCTGACCCTGCGCAGCCCAGGCGAGCGTGCTCGTCGTCGCGGTCAGGGTCACGCCCGTGCCGTCGACGAGCGCGGCTCTCTGCTCGACCGTGACCGAACGGTTGTCGTCGGTGGCATACGTCGCCAGGCGTCGCAGGCCGGGCTGGCCACCGACGACGAGGCGCTCGGCGTCGAGGGGGACGTAGTCGGCGAGGTGCGCGGCGAGGTAGGACTCGGTGCCCACCTGCCAGTCGCGCAGCGACATCGCGACCTCGGTCACGGTGAGCACGAGGTTGGCCCGGAAGAGGCCCTCCTGCTCCGGCTCGACGACGACGAGCTCGACCCCGTCGTGCGGGTGGTGGACGGTCTCCCACGCGTCGGGGACGAGGAGCGACACGGCTCCGCCGGCGACGACCTCACGGCGTGGCTCGCCGGGCAGCGGCAGGCTCATCGGGCGTTCCGTCGGTCGGGTCGGCGGTCGGGGCGGCGGCGGTCGCCGATGATGCGGACCTGCAGGCGCGGGGCCCGAGCCTCCTGCGACCAGCGAGGCACGTACCAGCGGGGAGCGGGGAGGAAGAGGCCGCCCCAGAGGCTGACGACGAGCCCCACGAGCAGCAGCGGGACGAACGCGAGGGCTCCCTTGTTGGCGCCGTCGTCGTAGCCGCGCAGGCCGGCCGTGGCGGCCAGCACGAGCGCGAGCCCGGGCAGCCAGAAGAGGATCGCGGACTCCTGGAGGCGGTCGCCGACCCACCAGCGGGCCCCGTGCGTGCGGCCCAGGCGGGACCAGACGACGAAACCCAGCATGGCGACGGCGACGACGACGAGGAGGGCGGACACGGCCACGACTCTACCCACGCAGGCCGGTGACGGCCTGTCCGGAACGACGGGGGCAAGGGCGGTCGGGACGACGGCGGTAGGGGCTGGCGGGCATCAGTCGAACAACCCTCCGATGAAGCTGCCGGCGGCCTTGAAGCCGTCGCCGATCTTGTCGCCTGCCCACTCGGCGGCGTCGCCGACCGGTCCGACCACCTGGTCGCTGACCCAGCCGCCGACCACACCTCCGAGGCCTCCGCCGACGAAGCCACCGATGGCTCCGCCGATGACCGCGCCGACCGGGCCACCGACGGCGGCCCCGATGAGGGCGCCGCCCTGGGCCCCGGCCCATGCCCCGGCCCACGACCCGGCGGCCGTGACGGCGCCGGCGGTGGCCGAGCGCGTGACCCGCTCGGTCGTGCCCATGGTCGGGTCGGCGGAGTCCCTGTTCCACTGGCCGAACGCCGAGGTGGCGAACGAGGTCACGGTGCCGGCGCGGCCCGCCCACTTCGAGGCGGTGCCCCACCTGGCGACGGTGGCGGCGCGGTAGGGGTTGGCCTGCCAGTTGCGGGCCTGGTTCATCGACCAGGCGGAGGCCCAGCGTCCCGTGGGCCGGGGGAGGTAGCCGTAGCGGCCGTTGGCCATGTAGCCGCGGGGCTGCCACCGCCCGAAGTGGTTGCGCTGCATGTACGAGGCGAGGGCGCTCGTGCCGAACATCGCGTTCGCGGTGATGAGGCCGGGCCACGCGAGGAAGGAGGCCGAGCCGTCAGGAGCGAGGTTGGACTGCGTGAGGAGCTTGTCCCAGAAGGAGTCCCCGCCCTTGTCTCCCGGGCCGCTCGTCGGCATGGCAGCGGTCAGGAAGGCGGCCGAGTTGATGGATCCGCCGTCACCGCTCACCCCGCGCTGGGCCTGGGCGTTGCGGGAGAGCCGGTCGCCGAGACGTCCCAGCTCGGTGCCGAACCGGTCGATCTGGGCCTCCATGGCCGGCCACTGGGAGATCAGGGACTGCAGGTTCTCGCCGCCCCAGTTGCCCTTGAGAGAGCCGAGGACGCCGCTGACGGCCTGCCGCGACGAGGCGGCCTCGCGGGCGTAGACGGCGAGCAGCTCGGCGGATCGATCCAGTGCGTCCGGGTCGGCGCCCTTGCGATAGATGGCCATCGCTCCCCCTGTCGTGTGTCGGCGCGCCCGAGCCTACGGTCGGCTGCGGGCCTGCGCGATGGGGAGCGCTCCCCATCGCCTCAGGCGGGGGCGTCGGGCCCAGAGGGGGCGGCGTCGGCCGGCAGCGCCCGGACGAGGGCCTGCCAGACGGCCCCGGTCGTGGTCCCGGTCAGGACGGGACCGGCGGGGTCGTCGTCGAGGCGGAGCACCCCGGCGGGCGTGTCGAGCCAGATGAGCTGCTCGGTCGCCGTGCTGCCGCCACGGCTCTCCGCGACGTCGACGGCGCTCAGGCGCCACGAGCCGGTCCTGAGGCACTCGGCGACCTGCGGCCAGGCCGCGGCCGCGTCCGCGAGTGCCGCCTCCGATGCGGGACAGCACTCGCCGGCCGGGATCAGGAGCGCCTCCAGCGTGTCGGGGTCGACGTGCCCACCGCGGCCCTCGAGGCGGGGGCGAGGCTGCAGCATCGTGAGGTGCGCGATCGCGGCCGGCAGAAAGGCGACGTCGACCTCGACGAGTTCGGCCCCCTCGTCACCCTGGTCGACGACGAGGGCGCTGGTGCGGTCGACCCAGCCGTGGTGCAGCCGTGTCGAGGCCTGGGTGCCGACCGCGATCTCGAGCCGGGCGTACGGGTCGGCGACGGCAGCGAGGCCGGCGTGCAGCCCCAGGTGGAGCCGGCCGTCGACGAGAACACCTGCGCCGGCGAGTGATTCGTGCTGCTCGGCATCGAGTGCCGTCTCGTCGCCGAGATGGAGGTCGACGAGGCCGAGGACGGCCGACACGTCGGCGCGGAGCCGGCCCGTGGATGCGTCGAAGTGCGGTGCACGCCGTGCGCGCGCAGCCGTGGTCCACCAGTTCTTGTGCATGCTGCCTGGCCCCGTCCCCCCGGGAGATCCGTAGCGGGCCTGCCCCTTGCCTGGCCCGCTGCCCATCATGGGGCACGAAGGACCGGTTGGGACCTGAATGTCCACACCCCGTCCCGGAGGTCGGGCGGGAGAGTGGGTGTGTCCTCCTCCGGCTAGGGTCGCCGTCGTGGTCTCGAAGGCGCAGGTGGACAGCAGCGACGGGGCGGAGAGGGCGACTCGCGGACCCGCCGCCGACTCCGAGGACGCGGTCGTCGACGTGGTGGGCGTGGGCGCGGCCGGCCTGGGCTCGCTGGGGCCCGACGGCCTCCAGCTCGTCGACCGGGCGGCCGTGGTCGTCGGCGGCGAGCGCCACCTCTCGATGCTCACGAGTCGCCCCGGTCGCCGCCTCGTGCCCTGGCCGTCGCCCCTGCTGCCGCAGCTGCGTGCGCTCTTCGACGAGGTCGGTCCGGGCCGAGTCGTCGTGCTGGCGAGCGGCGACCCGCTCGTCTCGGGCGTCGGCGCCACCCTGATCCGTGAGCTGGGCCCCGACCAGGTGCGCATCCACCCGGCCGTCTCCTCCGTCTCGCTCGCCCGGGCCAGGATGGGCTGGTCGGCGGAGGAGTCCGACGTGGTCACCCTGGTCGGCCGCGACGTCGACCGGCTGCGCCGCGACCTCGCACCCCGGGCACGGATCGTCGTGCTGACCTCGGGTGAGGACGCCCCCGCCCGGGTTGCTGCCCTGCTCGTCGAGGAGGGGTATGCCGACAGCCGGCTCACCGTGCTCGGTGACCTCGGCGCGCCGAGCGAGTCGCGGACCGACGCGGTCGCAGGTTCGTGGGGCGCGCACCCGGTGCCCCGCCTGCACCTCGTCTGCATCGAGTGCCAGGAGCGTCCCAGCCGTAGCGCGAGGTCCCTCGTGCCGGGACTGCGCGACACGGCATACGACAACGACGGGCAGCTGACCAAGCGGGTGGTGCGCGCGGCCGCCCTGGCGCACCTGGCTCCCCAGCCGGGTGACGTGGTGTGGGACCTCGGCGCCGGGGCGGGGTCGGTCGGGATCGAGGTCGCCCGCCAGCACCCGCGCAACGAGGTGCACTCGGTGGAGCGTGACCCCGTGCGAGTCGACCGGATCCGTCGGAACGCCAAGGCACTCGGCGTGCCCGGGTTGCGTGTCGTCGAGGCTTCCTCCCTCGAGGCGGTCTCCTCTCTGCCGCGGCCCGATGCGGTCTTCGTCGGGGGCGGCGCCAGCGCGGCGCTGCTCGACGCCTGCTGGGAGGCGCTCGCGCCGGGCGGGCGGCTCGTCGTGCACGGTGTCACCGTCGAGACGGAGCTCCTGCTGCACGAGGTCCGGGCCCGTCTGGGTGGGTCGATGAGCCGCATCGCCGTCGAGGACCTCGACACGATCGGCTCCCTCCACGGCTGGAAGCCTGCGCGGTCGATCGTGCAGTGGTCGGTGGAGAAGCTTGTGCAACAGACAGATTCGGAGACCCTGCTGTGACCGTCCACTTCATCGGCGCCGGACCTGGTGCTGCCGACCTGCTCACCCTCCGTGCCGTGCGGCTGGTGGGGGCCTCGCCGGTGTGCCTCTATGCCGGCACCTACATCGGCGCCGAGGTGCTCGCGCACTGCCCCGACGGCGCCGAGCTCGTCGACACCCAGAGCCTCGACCTCGACGCCATCACGGAGCACTGCGTCCGGGCCCACGACGCGGGACACGACGTCGCCAGGCTGTGCTCGGGAGACCCCTCGCTCTACTCCGCGATCGCCGAGCAGACACGTCGGCTCGACCGCGCCGGGGTGCCGTGGGACGTCACGCCGGGCGTGCCGGCCTACGCCGCTGCGGCGGCCATCGTCGGGCGCGAGCTGACGGTGCCCGAGGTGGCGCAGTCGGTCGTGCTGACGCGCGCCCACCGCGACTCGACGCAGATGCCCGAGACCGAGTCGCTCGCCCACTTCGCGAGGTCCCGGGCGACACTCGTGCTGCACCTCGCGATCCGCCGCACCCGTGAGCTCATGGCGTCGCTCGTGGCCGACTACGGCGACGACTGCCCGGTCGTCGTCGTCGCCAACGCGGAGCAGCCCGACCAGCTCGTGCTGCGTGGGACGTTGGCCGACATCGCCGACCAGGTCGAGGCCGCCGGGCTGCGTCAGGCGGCGGTCATCCTGGTGGGGCGTGCGCTGGCCGCCCGCGACACCGACGACTTCGTCGAGTCGCACCTCTACGGCACGCGCATCAGGGGTCAGGAGCCAAACACCCCGCGTCCGTGAGGGTTTCGGACTGTCCGGTGGGTCCCCATGGCATCCCGGCGCCGCCTGTGTCAGGATGCCAGTGCCGCAGTGCACGGGAAGTCGGTGTGATTCCGACGTGGTCCTCGCCACTGTGACCAGGGAGCAAGTCCCCATCGTTCGCCACTGGTGACCTCAGGTCGCCGGGAAGGCTGGGGAGGCGTGACGATCTGGAAGCCAGGAGACCGGCTGCGGCGATGATCTGTCCACGAGGCATGGAAAGAAAGGGTCAATTCGCCATGACCACAGCTGCATCCGTTCACGCCGCCACCTCCGTCCGCGTCCCCGCCTGGGCGTGGGCCCTGCTCGCGTTCGCGGTCTTCGCGCTCTACTTCGTCTCGCAGGAGAACGGTGCGCTGCTCAGCGCGCCCGCCGCGCAGATGCTCCACGAGCTGACGCACGACGCGCGTCACGCTCTCGGCGTCCCCTGCCACTGAGGTGGGCCTGAGCTTCGGCTCCGTGCTGCGGCGCGGGGTCCTTGCCGGCGTGCTCGCAGGCCTCGCGGCTGCCCTGGTGATCTGGCTCGTCGTCGAGCCCGTCATCAGGCGGGCGCTCGTCATCGAGGACCGGCGTTCGATGCACGGGGGCCAGTCCGCGCCGTCCGGCCTGCTCGCCCACGGCGGCGACGAGCCGCTCGTGTCGCGCGCGGCACAGGTCGTCGGCGGGGCCGTGACCTCGGTGGTCGTCGGGGTCGCCGTCGGCGTCATCTTCGCCGTCGTCTTCGCCAAGGTCCGCGACCGGTTGCCCGGACGCGGAGACTTCGGGCGGTCCCTGGCGCTGGCCTCCATCGGCTTCGCAGCCGTGAGTCTCCTGCCAGCACTGAAGATCCCGGCCAACCCGCCCGCAGTGGGTGACCCGTCGACCGTCGGGCGACGCACGATGCTGTATGCCGTCGTGCTCCTCCTCGGGGTCGCCGCTGCCGTCACCGTGCCCCAGCTCGACCGCCACCTCGGCCGACGCGGCATGAGGTCGTCCACCCGGTGGGCACTCGACATCGCGGTCGTCGTCGTGCTCATCGGGCTCGTCGCCGCTCTCGTGCCGGGCACGCCGGACCAGGTGCCGGCCGACGTGCCGGCCGACCTCGTCTGGGACTTCCGGCTCGCGTCTCTGGCCCAGCTCGCGGCGCTGTGGCTCACGCTGGGCGTCACGTTCGGGCTGCTGCTCGAGCGGGACGGCCGACGCTCCCCATTGGGCGAGCGTGCCGGCGCCGGCGCACGCGTCCCGGCGTGACGGCATACGACAGCAGCGCTCGCGATCTCGGCACGTGCATCGTCCGCGTCTGTCGCGACTGCTGCTGCGGCACGGAGGCCAAGCACCCGGGCGTCGACCACGACGGGCTGCTCGCCCGCCTCGAGGTCGGCACCCGGGGCCGCGCGAGGGTGCTGCGCAGCGGCTGCCTGCTCGCGTGCGACCACTCGAACGTCGTGGTCGTGACACCCTCGCCGGCGGGCCGGAAGGCGGGTGGGCGCCCCGTGTGGCTGCAGTCCGTGCTCGACGCCGCGACGGTCGACGCGATCAGCGCCTGGGTCGCCTGCGGTGGGCCCGGCATCGCCTCGATGCCTGAGTCGGTCCACGAAAAGGCTTTCGCGCCAACGCAGCTGGCCGCCACGTGGACGGCGGTCTGACCGCTCAGGGTTCAGTGCGGACGTCCAGCCCGACCGCAACCGTGTCGCCGTCCTGGACGTCCTCGGCACGCCGGACGGCGACCTTGAGCGGCACGACGTAGCCACCGTCCTTGGGCCACAGGGAGGTCGTCCACTCGGTCCTCCCGACGCGGGCGGTGACCGGGATCATGCCCCAGCCGTAGCTGACGTGGGCCACGTCGTGCAGCGCCTGGGACTCGTCCTCGGGCACCGTGACGAAGTAGTAGGGCGCTGGACCACGCCACTGCCAGACCTCACCGCTGAACTCGAGCTGCATGGGCTCAGGATGTCAGGTGTCGCGCACCCGATGAGGTCAGTGCGAGCCCGGCCGCCCGAAGGCGCTGACCGAGCCCGTCGCCACGCAGCGTCGCGCGTCGTTCGGTGAGGTCATGCATCTGTCGTCCCTGTCAGGTCCTGCGGTCGGGCACCCGGTCGAGGGCCGCGAGGTAGCGCCTCGTCATCATGTCCTGAACCGCTGCGTCGACGGGAGGCAGCAGGCCGGCGTGCCGACGTCACACGACGAAGCGCGGGGTCCAGACCTGTCCCGTCGGGGTCACCCGGGTCCCTGAGGCGCAGACCATGACCAGGCACTTCATGTCGATCGTGGCCGGGTCGAGGTCCTCGAGGGTGGTCACCGTCAGGGACTCCTCTGCGCGGCCGACGTCACGCCCGACGACCACGACCGTGCCGGGGTCGCGCTCCTCGAGGAAGACCTCGCGGGCGCGGGCGACCTGCTCGGTGCGCGATCGCGATGCCGGGTTGTAGAGCGCGACGACGAGATCGGCCCGGGCTGCGGCACGCAGGCGCTTCTCGATGACGTCCCACGGCTTGAGCCGGTCCGAGAGCGACATGACCGCGAAGTCGCCACCGAGCGGGGCGCCGGCGCGCGCGGCGACGGCCTGGGCCGCCGTGAGACCCGGGAGCACCCGGACGGCCACGTCCGCGTAGCCGTGCGTCTCGGCCGCCTCGAAGACGGCCGAGGCCATGCCGAAGACGCCGGCGTCGCCCCCCGAGACGACGGCCACCCGCTCGCCCTTGCGCGCCAGCTCGAGGGCGTCCCGGGCGCGATCGACCTCGACCGTGTTGCCGGAGGCGTGACGCGTCAGGCCTTCCCGCTGCGGCACCCGGTTGACGTACGGCGCGTAGCCGACGACGTGCTGCACCTCCGCGAGGGCGGCCGTCGCCTCCGGGGTCAGCCAACGGTCCGGGCCCGGACCGAGCCCGACCACGACGACCTCACCGGACGGCATACGCGCTCGGTCAGGCGGTGCAGCAGGCGCATCCAAGGGTGCGGACGAGGTCGCGCGGCCGGCGGCGTCGGCGCGCAGGTCCTTGCCCGGCACGACGACCATCGACATGTACGGCACGGTCGATGCGTCCACGTCGGCGACCGGCAGCACCCGCTCGGCGTCCGAGCTGGCCCGCTCGACGTAGCGCGCCTCGTCCAGGCGCCCGGCCTGCCGCAGGGCCTCCCGGACGTTCTCGAAGGTGCGCCCGAGCTTCATGACGACGGCGGCCTCCGTGTCGGCCAGTCGGCGGGCCAGCTCCGGCACCGGCAGCGTCCCCGGCAGGATCGTCAGGACGTCCTCGTGGCGGCAGAGCCCGGTCGCGACCGCGGCGGCCGACCCGCTGACCGACGTCACCCCCGGCACGACGGCGGCGTCGTAGCGGTCCGCCAGGCGGTCGTGGAGGTACATGTAGGTGCCGTAGAAGAGCGGGTCACCCTCGGCGAGGACGACGACGTTGCGACCCGAGTCCAGATGCGCCGCAAGCCGATCCGCCGACTCGTCGTAGAAGTCGGCCATCAGCCCGTGGTAGCCCAGGGGGTGGGCGGTTACGCCGGTCGTCACGGGATAGACGAGCAGCTCCTCGACGACGCCGTCGGGGAAGTACGACGAGGCGATGCGCCGGGCGATCGAGTCGCCCCGCGGGCCGCTGTGGAACGCGACGACGTCGGCCGCGGCGATGAGCCGTGCCGCCTTCACCGTCACGAGCTCGGGGTCGCCGGGACCCACCCCGACCCCGCGGAGCCAGCCGGTCACAGCTCCTCCTCGCGAGCCAGCGCGTTGACGGCAGAGGCGGCCAGGGCCGACCCGCCGCGCCGACCGTGCACGACGAGCCATGGGATGTCGAACGGGTTCTCGGCGAGCGCCACCTTGGACTCGGCCGAGCCGATGAAGCCCACCGGGATGCCGACGATCGCCGCCGGTCGGGGACCCCCGTCGGCGATCGTCTCGAGCAGGTGGAAGAGGGCCGTCGGGGCGTTGCCGATCGCGACGACCGCGCCCTCGACCCGATCGCCCCACAGCGAGACGGCCGCCGCGGATCGTGTTGTGCCCCAGGCCCTTGCGAGCGCGGGCACCCGCTCGTCGCGGAGCGTGCAGATGACGTCGTTGTCGTGCGGCAACCGGGCGCGGGTGATGCCCGAGGCGATCATGTGGGCGTCCGTGAGGACCGGCGCGCCGGACCGCAGGGCGGAACGGGCCGCCCGGACGAGGCGCGGATGGACGGCGATGTGCTCGGTCAGCGCGACGTCGCCGCTCGCGTGCACCATGCGGACCGCAACGACCCGCGCGTCCTCCGGCAGGTGGTCGAGGCGTGCCTCAGCGCGGATCGTCGCGAACGACCGGCGGTAGATCTCTGCCCCGTCCGTCTCGTAGTCGTAGCGGCGCGTGGGCGGCGCCGGCCGCACGTCGGTGGTCACGTCCATGAGGACTCCTGCTCGGCGATGGTGGACAAGGCTTCCTCCGTGGACCGCGGCGCCAGGACGTCGAGGTATGCCGTGGACGGCGTTCCGCACCGGCGCTCGCACCCGCTGACGTGCACGGGCAGGCGGCCGGCGGGCAGCACGGGGGCGAGGTCGCGGGCCAGGGCCCGGGTGTCGACGGCGGAGCGCGAGCATCCGGGGAGACCGGTGCAGGCGTGCAGCCGGTGCCACGGCGACCCGCTGTGTGTCGCGAACCCCGCCGCCTCGAGCTCGGGGAGGGCGGCCGCGCCGTCCTCGACGACGAGCGAGCGCCACGGCGTCACGCGTACGGCATCGGTGGTGCGGGCCAGCGCCGCGACGTGGTGGGGCCGGAGGAGCCCGAGCGGCACGGCGACGACGGCGTGCTGCCCGACTGCCCCCAGGGGGTGCGGGAGAGCGCCGGCCCGGGACATCCCTCCGATCCGGTCGGGTCGGGCGGTGTAGGCAGGGCCCCCGAGCGTGAGGGGATCGTCGAGATCGTCGACGTGCCAGACCGACTCGTCGTCGGCGGCTCGCTCGACGAACTCGACGGCGAGCCGGACGATCAGGTCCACCGCCCCGTCGAGCGACACCTCCCAGCCGTCGTCGTGGCTGCCGGCGAGGACCACGCCGCGGTCGGGCCCCGTGGCGACGAAGGCCAGGTCGGAGCTCAGGTCGACGACGTCGCCGCGCCCGTCGTCGACGACGAAGAGGAAGCGCCCACCCAGGCGCGACAGCCGCGGATCCGCGCAGACGGCCTGGTCGAGGTCGGCCACGACGGGCCGCACGTCGCACCGTCCGGCACCGTCGAGGCCCGAGAGCGGCGAGGCGACGACGTTGCGCACGAGCTCGTGGGTCGGCGACGGGACGAGGCCCGTGGCCCGGATCGCGTCGTGGACCCGGGGTGTCAGCGGGTCGGGCAGTCCGCGCAGCTGCAGTGCGCCGCGAGACGTCAGCTGGATCGCCGGATCTGGCTGGGCGGCAATGACTTCCCTCAGTGTGATGAGGGCCTCGACCGCCACCGGCTGACCGGCCGGACGGAGACGCACGATCGAGCCGTCGGCGGCCGCGAAGGGTCGCTGGAGGCCGGGACAGGCGTCGCCTGCCCGACGCTCACGGCTCGACGGGGCGGTCACGCGGCACATGCTAGGCCCGGACCCATGGGCGTCAAGACGCCCGTCTCGGGCTATGGTGGCCCCAGCGTCGTCGATCCAGGAACCCGGTGAGAATCCGGGACGGTCCCGCCACTGTGAGCCGCCACCCGTGAGGGAGGCGGCGAGTCAGGAACTGCCGGCAGCGCTTCGTTTCCTATCGACCGCGGGGCGCGGATACCCCGCCGAGGAGTTCCTGTGACGCGCATCGCGCTGCTCTCGACGTCTGACACCGACCTGCTGTGCGCCCGCGGCAGCGGCGCCGACTACCTGGTCGCCAACCCCTCGCGTCCGGGCCACACCTCGATGGCCGAGGCCATCGGGGCCGCCGACGTCGTCGTGGCACGCATCCTCGGAGGGCCCCAGGACCTCTGCGATGGCTTCCGCCACGTCCGGGCGACGGGCAAGCCCCTCGTCGTGCTCGGCGGCGAGCAGACCCCGAACGCCGCCCTCATGGAGCTCTCGACGGTCGCGCCCGGCGTCGTCGCCGAGGCCCACCGCTACCTCGCCGAGGGCGGTGCCGCGAACCTCCGCGAGCTGCACGCCTTCCTCGGCGACACGCTCCTCATGACCGGGGAAGGCTTCGAGCCCCCCGCCGCCCTGCCGGTGTGGGGCGTGCTCGACCGCCCCGAGCCGGCGGGGGCCCTCACGACTTCCGGCGCTGCGGGCGATGCTCCCCGCCCGCGCGTCGGGATCCTCTTCTACCGGGCCCAGTTCGCGGCCGAGAACACCGACTACGTCCATGCCCTCGCCGACGCCGTCGACGCGGCCGGAGGCATCGGGGTGCCGGTGCACGTCTCGTCGCTCCGCGACGCGCCGGCCGACCTGCTCGAGCACCTCACGGCATACGACGTCCTCGTCACGACCGTGCTCGCGGCCGGCGGCACCAAGCCCGGCACGGCGAGCGCCGGCGAGGACGACGAGGCCTGGGACGTCCAGGCCCTCGCCGCGCTCGACGTGCCGATCATCCAGGGCCTGTGCCTGACGTGGAGCCGCGACCAGTGGGAGGCCAGCGACGACGGCATGAGCCCGCTCGACGTCGCCACGCAGGTCGCCGTGCCCGAGTTCGACGGCCGGATCATCGCGAACGCGTTCTCCTTCAAGGAGACCGACGCCGACGGGTTGCCGCACTACGTCCCGGACCCTGAGCGGTGTGCCCGTCTGGCGACCCTGGCGGTGAACCACGCCCGCCTGCGGCACACCCCGCCCGCCGAGCGCCGCATCGCGATCGTCCTGTCGGCGTACCCCTCGAAGCACTCCCGCATCGGGAACGCCGTCGGCCTCGACACCCCGGTCTCGATCATCCGGCTGCTCCGCGCGATGCGCGACGCCGGCTACGACCTCGGCGAGCCCGGCGAGATCCCCGGCACCGGGCCGCTCGAGCCCGTCGACGGCGAGACGCCCGACACGACCGCCGGCAACGCGCTCATCCACGCGCTCATCGAGGCCGGCGGCCAGGACGAGGACTGGCTGACCCAGGAGCAGCTGACCGGCCAGCCGGTGCGCATCCCCGCCGAGCGCTACCGCGAGCACTTCGACACGCTCCCCACGAACCTCCGCGACGCCGTGACGAAGCACTGGGGCGACGTGCCCGGCGAGGTCTTCGTCGACCGCCACACCGACGCCGACGGCGAGCTCGTCGCCGCGAGCCTGCGCGCCGGCAACGTCGTCGTCATCGTGCAGCCACCGCGCGGCTTCGGCGAGAACCCGATCGCGATCTACCACGACCCCGACCTGCCGCCCACGCACCACTACCTCGCCGTCTACGACTGGCTCGCCAGGGATTTCGGCGCCCACGCGATCGTGCACATGGGCAAGCACGGCAACCTGGAGTGGCTGCCCGGAAAGAACCTCGCGCTCTCCGCCGCCTGTGGACCGGATGCGACGATCGGCGCGATCCCTCTCGTCTACCCCTTCCTCGTCAACGACCCCGGCGAGGGCAGCCAGGCCAAGCGGCGCGCCCACGCGACGATCGTCGACCACCTCGTGCCGCCGATGGCGCGCGCCGAGTCCTACGGCGACATCGCCCGGCTCGAGCAGCTGCTCGACGAGTACGGCAACGTCTCGGTCATGGACCCGGCCAAGGCGCCGGCCCTGCGCGCCGAGATCTGGACGCTCATCCAGTCCGCGCAGATGCACCACGACCTCGGGCTCGACGAGCGTCCCGACGACGAGGCCTTCGACGAGTTCGTCATGCACGTCGACGGCTGGCTCTGCGAGGTCAAGGACGTCCAGATCCGCGACGGGCTGCACGTCCTCGGCGAGGCCCCCACGGGGGAGGGCCTGGCCAACCTCGTGCTCGCCATCCTGCGGGCCAACCAGGTCTTCGCCGGGGCCGTCGGCGCGGTGCCAGGGCTCCGGACCGCCCTCGGGCTCACCGAGGGGCAGTCGGGGCGCTCGTCCGTCGACGACACCGAGGCGCAGGCGGCCGCGCTCGTCGCCGGCCTCGCGGAGGCCGACTGGGACGAGGCCGCCGTGCCCCGGATCGTCCGCGAGCAGCTGGGTGCCGACCCGCAGGTCGACACCGAGGGCGTATGCCGTTCGCTCGCCTTCGCGTGCCGCGAGGTCGTGCCGCGGCTGCGGGCCACGACGGGCGAGATCGACGCCGTGCTCCACGCGCTTGACGGGGGCTACGTGCCGGCCGGGCCCTCCGGCTCGCCCCTGCGCGGTCTCGTCAACGTGCTGCCGACGGGACGCAACTTCTACTCCGTCGACCCCAAGGCCATCCCGAGCCGGCTCGCCTGGGAGACCGGACAGCGCCTGGCCGACGACCTGCTCGCCCGGCACCGCGCCGACACCGGCGAGTGGCCGCGGTCGGTCGGCCTGTCGGTGTGGGGCACCTCCGCGATGCGCACCTCCGGCGACGACATCGCCGAGGTGCTCTCGCTCATCGGCGTCCGGCCCCGCTGGGACGAGATGTCCCGACGTGTCGTCGGCCTCGACGTGGTGCCGCTCGCCGAGCTGGGCCACCCCCGCATCGACGTCACGGTCCGCATCTCCGGCTTCTTCCGCGACGCCTTCCCGCACGTCATCGCGATGCTCGACGACGCCGTCCGTCTCGTCGCCGACCTCGACGAGGGCCCCGACGAGAACTACGTCCGGGCCCACGTCGCCGACGACCTCGCCGAGCACGGCGACGCCCGCCGTGCGACGACCCGCATCTTCGGCAGCAAGCCCGGCTCCTACGGCGCCGGCATCCTGCCGCTCGTAGAGTCGGGCAACTGGCGCACCGACGCCGACCTCGCGGAGGTCTACGCCACGTGGGGCGGCTTCGCCTACGGGCGCGAGCTGGACGGCATACCTGCTCGGGCCGACATGGAGCGCACCTACGCGCGCATGGACGTCGCCGCCAAGAACATCGACACCCGCGAGCACGACATCGCCGACAGTGACGACTACTTCCAGTACCACGGCGGCATGGTCGCGACGGTCCGCGCGCTGACGGGTCGCGAGCCCAAGGCGTACGTCGGTGACTCGACGACGCCCGACGCGGTCCGCACCCGCACGCTGACCGAGGAGACCGCCCGCGTCTTCCGCGCCCGCGTGGTCAACCCCCGGTGGATCGCGGCGATGCGGCGGCACGGCTACAAGGGCGCCTTCGAGCTCGCGGCCACCGTCGACTACCTCTTCGGGTTCGACGCCACGGCAGGCGTGGTCACCGACTGGATGTACGAGCAGCTCGCCCAGACGTACGTGCTCGACAAGGAGAACCGCGACTTCGTCCAGCACGCCAACCCGTGGGCGCTGCACGGCATGATCGAGCGGCTGCACGAGGCCGTCGACCGCGGGCTGTGGGCCGAGCCCGACCCGGCGCTGCTCGCCGAGCTCCAGCAGGTCTACCTCGACGTCGAGGGCGACCTCGAGGACTGAGCCGTCTCCCCGATCAGAACTGCAGGCCACGCATGTCGTGCTCGACGACGTCGACGTCGCCGCACCGCTTGCAGGTCAGGATCGTCCGGCCGCGCAGCTTCATCCGCGTGTAGCGGTGGCCGAGGATGAGGCACTTGAGGTTTCGTCGCGCCATCTTCCCAGTGTCCTCCGCTGCTGTCGCGCCCGCGGCGGATCGACCGGAACTAGCTGAGGATGCCGTGCCGCGCGTTCCAGCGCCTCGCGCCCTCGGCGGCGTCGACCATGCCCCATACCCAGAAGCCGAGGACCCCGACGAGCCCGACGAGCACGATGACGAGCACCCAGCTGATGAAGTAGCCGACGAGGATCCCGATGCCCTTGGCGACGTCGCCGTTGATCATGCTGCCGAGGCCGGGCACGAAGAACGACGCGAGCGCGGACAGCGCGGGGTTCTTGGGGGCGACCTGGGTGAAGTAGATGGGGGCGGCGTTCACCGGTGCCGGGCCGGCGGCCGGGGGCGGCCCGGCACCGGTGGCCTGGTGGGGGAGCCCGTGCGTGTCCCGCGCCGCGACGGGCGGGGCCATGGCCGGCCGCACGTGCGGGGTCCAGGCGCTGCCGTCCCAGTAGCGCTCGCCCTCGCCCGCCGGGTACCAGCCCGCGGGCGCCGAAGGTACGTCATCCATGCCCGACTCCTCGTTCCGTGACAGGGCACGAGGGTATGCCGCCGAGCGGGCTGTTCTCGTCGTTTTGCGTCGTTCCACGCCGTTCCCCGTCGAGATCAGGCGTGAGGTCGCGCGCCCGGTGTCGCCCAGCAGCAGCGGCCGCGCGATCACCTGCCCGATCAGGCCGGGTCGTCCTCCGGCTCCGTCGGCTCCGGCGGCTCCGGGAGGACGGGCTGGTCGGTGGGGTAGAGGCCGACGGCGAGGCCGTAGACGGTCTCGCCCGAGCGGGGGAGCGCCGTGAACTCCCGGACCAGACCCTCGACCCGGCGCCAGAACTCCGAGGCGCTCTCGCGGGGGATGCGGACGTGGCGCAGCGTCGAGTAGAGGGTGTCGTCCTCGTGGGCGGGCACGGACTCTGCGGCCGCGACGGAGAGGGAGTTGACGCACACCGGGGTCATCTCGTCGCCCGGGCGCCGCGCGACACCGATCGTGATGGTCCGGCCGGTGCGGCCGTAGTAGCGCTCGTCGATGGCTCGGACCCGGCGCGTCCGCACGACGCGGAGCATGCCGGCGTCGACGAGCACACCGACGTGGTGGGCCACGGTGCTCCTGGGCCGGCCGACGGCTGCGGCGAGCTCGGCCACCGTGGCCGCGCGCTCGAGCACGAGGTCGAGCAGCGAGGAGCGCAGCGGGTCGGCGATGGCGCGCAGCTGGGCAGGCGTCGTCAGCTCGACCGCGTCGGGGAGGTCGTAGTCCGGGAGCTGCTGGCTATTGATCGACATTGTTGGATCAGTCTAGATTGTTGGATCAAAGCCACGGGAAACCTCGAGCACAGGAGCAAGCATGGCCGCCGTCCTCCTCTTCCACCACGCGCTGGGCCAGACCGACGGGTTCCTCTCCTTCGCCGACGCCCTGCGCGCGGCGGGCCACACCGTCCACGCGCCGGACCTCTACTCGGGCAAGAGCTTCGCGACCCTCGACGAGGGCATGGCCAACGCCCGCTCCCTCGGTTTCGGTGCCCTCCTCGAGCAGGGCGTCGCCGCTGCCGAGGGCCTGCCCGACGACCTGGTGTATGCCGGGTTCTCCCTGGGCGTCATGCCTGCCCAGCAGCTGGCGCAGACTCGAGCGGGTGCGCGCGGCGCCGTGCTGCTCGACTCGGCGATCCCGCTGGGGGAGTTCGCGGCCGGGTGGCCGGCCGGCGTTCCCGTGCAGGTCCACGGGGGTGAGGCGGACGAGTTCTTCATGGACGAGGGGGACGTCGACGCGGCACGGGCCGTCGTCGACGCGGCCGAGCAGGGTGAGCTCTTCCTCTACCCCGGTTGCGGGCACCTGTTCGCCGACGCCAGCGCGCCGGCCCACGACAATGAGGCTGCCGCCCTGGTGCGGCAGCGCGTCCTCGACTTCCTCGCGCGGGTGTAGCGGGAGGGTCTACGCGTCGGCCCCGGTCTGGTGCGCCACGACCTCGGCGCCACGCGTCAGCCGCAGGACCGTCGCCGCCCACAGGGCGAAGGTGGCCACGTTGAGCGCGACGAAGCCCCAGGCGTCCGTCGGGTCGGGGGTGACGCCGGGCGGCCGGGACCCACGGAGCTGTGCGGAGAACGGCACCCACAGGACGGCCCAGGCGATGGGTGTCCAGGACCGATGCCCGTGGATGGCCTTGTCCCAGCGTGAGATCCGCATTACCGGCAGGACCCAGCTGAGCAGCGGGATGCCCCACATGATCCAGAGCCCGAGGTCCGACGAGACCGACGGCACACGCCCCGCCCGGCCGAGCAGCCACTGCAGCCGGACGAGCCACACGCAGGCCACGCAGCCGGCGGCGACGAAGAGGGCCGCGGCGAGGTTGACCGTCCAGCCGGACTCTGCCGAGCCGGACGAGAGCTGGAGCTTCTCCGGCGGCAGGAAGGCGTAGACCGACAGCGCGACGAGGGACGCCGCGCCGAGCCCCAGGGACCACAACGCGGGGCGCCTCAGGCGCGGCTGCTCCACCCGCCGCGGGCGGTCGTCGGGCACGACGGGCGCGACGGACATCGGCTCCCCTGCGTCGGTCGTCCTGTTCAGGCCCCTGTCGCCCATGGCGGCACCCTAGCCCGCCGTGGCGCTCAGGCGCCGTCCTCCGGCGAGAGCTGGTCGCGCGTCAGGGCGTAGTAGATCTCGTCGGAGCGGGTGCCGTCCGGGTTGGGCAGGCGCTGGCGCAGCCGACCTTCGGGACTGAAGCCGGCCTTGGCGGCTGCCCTGCCCGAGGCGAGGTTCTCCGCCTTGTGCCCGAGCTCGAGCCGCTCGATGCCGGCCTCCTCGAACGCCCACCGGGCCACCAGCCGCAGGGCCCGCGTGGTGAAGCCGCGTCCCCGGAAGTCGGGCAGCACGCCGTAGCCGACGAGCCCGAGCCCGGGCGGTCCCATCCGCATGACGTTGATGACGCCGGCGCCTTCGCCGGTGACCGCGTCGACCATGACGAACCGTGCGGCTCGCCCCAGCCGCCACTCGCGCCGCGCCTGAGCCGCCAGCTGCCCGGCCCGCTCGTCGGTGTGGGGCTGCCCGAAGAAGTCCCAGCGCAGCGACTCCTCGTTGTTGTGCTCGTCGCGCAGCACCTGCCAGTCGCCTGCGGTGACCGGTCGCACGGTGACGATACCGTCGGTCAGCGGCGCGGTCTCGGGGAAGCCGCTCGGGCCGGCGACCGCGGGCGCGCCGGCCGGTGGCCGCAGCAGGTAGGTGTCCATGACCCACCCGTGGCGCTCGCGGGCCTCGTCGCGCACCCGGCGCACCTCGTCGACCACCTGGGCCAGCGGCCCGTGCACGAGCAGCTCGTCGGGCGTGCCGAGGTAGGCGCCCCAGTAGAGCTCGACGTCGGGGTGGGCCTGCGCGAGCTCTGCGCACGCCAGGTGCCCGTCGAGCATGACGACGACGTCGCCGAGGGCGGGGTCGTACTCGTCCACGAGCCGTCGCCCGGTCGTGATGTGGATCGGCGCGCCGATGCGGTTGAGGGGGATGCGGTGGCGGGCAGCGAGAAGCTGGGGTGCGCTGATGCCCGCGATGACGTCGTGGTCGACCTCGAGTCCCTCTGCGGCCCAACGCTGCACGAGCGCGTCGACGACACGGATGGTCGAGTCGTAGAACGCCGGGTCGCCCCACACGAGGAAGCCGACCGTCGTCTCGCTGTCGGGCAGGGACTCGATGAGCTCGGCATAGGCGTCCACCCGCGCCGCGTGCCAGTTCCGCACCCCGCGGTCGTATGCCGTGTCGTCGCGTTCCGCGTCGGGTCCGCGCCTCGGGTCGGGGACCTCGACGACGCGGTAGGCGTGCGCCGCCGGGATGAGGGCGTCGCAGACGGCTTGGCGCGCAGCGACGAGGTCGGACTTCACCTCGCCCTTGTCGGCGACGAGAAAGACGTCGACCGTGGCGAGCGCGCGGGCGGCCTCGCCGGTGACCTGCAGCGGGTCCCCCATGCCGATGCCGATGATGCGGATGCGTTCGATCACGGGGTGGCTCCCATCCGGGTGAGGGCGATCAGGGCGTCGAGGTCGACGTGCTCCTCGAGGGCGTCGGCGAGGGTGTCGAGCATGCGTTCACGGCGTGCGGCGAAGCCCGGCGCGTCGGCGTGCGGTCTCCACTCCGAGCCCGCGAGGGCCGCCACCTGCGTCAGCCAGGCCCGGCGGAAGGCGTCGCTCTCGAAGGCGCCGTGCCACATCGTCCCCCAGACCGAGCCGACGTTCCAGCCGTCCAGGAAGCCTTGCGCGCCAGCCGGATCCGCGCCCTCATCGCCCCCGCTGATGAGCGGTCGGGCGATGCCGTGGTGGATCTCGTAGGCCGTGTCCACGACGTGGTCCGACCAGGCCCCGAGCGGCCGCGCGAGCACCTTCGCCTCGCCGAACTCGGTGCGGACCGGCAGGTGCCCGAGTCCCGGCACGACCCCCACCCGCCCCTCGACGTCGTCCTCGATCTCGTGGCCGAGCATCTGGTAGCCCCCGCAGACGCCCAGCACCGGACGCCCGGCGGCGACCCGGCGCCTGACGACCTCGGCCAGCCCCCGTTCGCGCAACCACTCGAGATCACTTGCGGTCGAACGGGACCCGGGCAGCACGAGCAGGTCGGCGGACTCGGCCACGGCCGGGTCGACCGTTACGAGGACGTCGACCCCCGGCTCGGCGGCGAGGGCGTCGACGTCGGTCGCGTTGGAGATGCGTGGCAGCCGGACGACCGCCACCTTGAGCCGGTCGCGCGAGGTCGCCGACAGCGCGGTCGAGGCGCGCCAGTGGCCGACCTCGAGGGTGTCCTCGCTGTCGAGCCAGACGTCGAGCAGCCACGGGATGACCCCGTGGAAGGGCACGCCGGTGCGGTCCGTGATCTCGTCGAGCCCGGGCTCGAGCACCGAGGCGTCGCCGCGGAACTTGTTGATGACGAAGGACTTCAGCAGGGCGCGGTCGTCCTCGCCGAGCAGGGCCCACGTGCCGTAGAGCGAGGCGAGGATGCCCCCGCGGTCGATGTCGCCGACGACGACGACCGGCAGCCCGAACGCTCGAGCCAGCCCCATGTTGACGTAGTCACCTGCGCGCAGGTTGATCTCCGCGGGGGAGCCGGCACCCTCGCAGACGACGAGCTCGTAGGCGTCCGCGAGCTCCCGGTAGGCCGCGAAGGCCGCGTCGGCCAGGTGGGCGCGGCCCGCGGCATACTGACCCGCCTCGAGCGTCCCGGCCGGCTCGCCGCGCACGACGACGAACGACCGTCGGTCGGTGCCGGGCTTGAGCAGCACCGGGTTCATCGCCGTCGTGGGCTCCAGCCTCGCCGCCTGGGCCTGGAGGTACTGCGCCCGCCCGATCTCGCCGCCGTCGAGGCAGACCATCGAGTTGTTCGACATGTTCTGCGCCTTGAAGGGCGCCACGCGGATCCCGCGGCGCGCCAGGGCGCGGCACAGTCCCGCGACGACGACGGACTTGCCCGCATCGGACGACGTGCCGGCGACGAGCAGCCCCGACGGGCCCGGCGGCTGGAGGGGTGCTGACGTGGACACCCGGCCATCCTGCCCGACGCCTCGTGCGCGGGACGGGCGGGTTCTACGCTGCAGACATGCGACTGCGCCCCATCGACGAGGCGAACCCGGTCCAGCGTGCCCTGCGCGGGCTCGTCGCCTCGCGCCCCGGGGCGTGGGTCTCCCGTCGCGTGCTGCACCGGATCGACGGGGTCGCCCACCGGATCGCGCCCGGTCGCGCCCTGCCGAGTCAGTGGGTCGCCGCCGTCCCCGTCGGGATGCTGACGACGACCGGCGCTCGGTCGGGGCTGCCACGCGCCGTGCCGCTCATGCTCGCCCCGCTCGAGGACGGGTGGGGCGTCATCGCCTCGAGCTACGGCTCCGAGCGCCCACCGGCGTGGTACTTCAACCTCCGCGCCCACCCGCGGGCCACGCTCGAGGTCGACGGCGTGCGGCACCCGGTGCGGGCCGTCCAGGTGCAGGGGCCCGAGAGGGAGCGCGTGCGCGAGGCGGCGCTGGCCTACTACCGCGGCTACACGGCATACGAGATGCGCGCCGGCGGGCGCGACCTCGGCTTCTTCGTGCTGCACCCCGAGCGCGACTGAACGCGCTCGGGGTGCAGGGGTTGCTCGGTTCCGGGCGGGTGTCTACTCCGGGTTCTACTCCGGGTTCTACTCCGGGTCGCCGTCGGCGAGCAGGCGGTAGAGCTTGCGCCGGGTCTCCGTGAGGATCTCCGCCGCCTCGGCGCGCTGCTGCGAGGTGCCGGTCGTGACGACCTGCCACATGCCGCCCATGACCTGGCCGACGAGCGGCATGAGGTCGTTCGCGCCGCCGGAGGGCCGGGGCGACTCCTCCTCCTCGGTCGACTCCTCGAAGGGCCGCCAGGTGGCGGCCATCTCCTCGGCGTTCTCCTCGACGTAGGCACGACCCGCGTCGGTGAGCCGCAGCAGCCGCCGGCCCTCGACGTCGCGGCCCTCGACGAGGCCCTCGTCCTCGAGCTGCTGGACGGTCGGGTAGACCGAGCCTGGGCTCGGCTTCCACGCGCCGCCGGTGCGCTCGGAGATCTGCTGGATGAGCTGGTAGCCGTTCATCTCGTCGCCCGCGAGGACGTCGAGGATCGCGGCGCGGACGTCGCCGCGACGGGCGCGGGGCCCGCGGCGCGGGCCGCCGAAGTCGGGGCCGAAGCCGGGTCCGCCGAAGTGGCGGACGAGGTCGGCGACCCACGGGGGAGGTCCGGGGCGACCGCGGCCGCCGGGACCGGAGCCGCCGGGACCGCCCCAGGGCCCGCGACCGGGGCCGAAGCCGGGGCCGTTGCCCTGACCTCCCCAGCCGCCGCCCCAGCCGCCGTCCCAGCCGGACTCGCGACGGGTGTGGTGATGGTGGTGTCCGTGCATGGTGTGTCTCCTTCTACGAACGCGACTCACGAACAGTCGCGATAGGTCAACGATATATCGCGACTGTTCGCGAAGCAAGACGTGAATGGGAGGGGTGGAATGGGGTACGGCCGGGTCCGGAGGTCGGGTCCCACGGGCCTGCCTCGACGATCGGTCCGTATGCGGACATCTAGAAGAGCCGCTAGAGAGCCGGATAGTGAGGAAGGTGCAGGTCAGCGGCTCGGGAAAAACTCACAGTTCATTGAGGTCCGGCGCAGGTTTGGTTAGCGTTCGTCGACGGGGGAAAGCGATTCGCCCGTGAGAGGACGTGACGTGGCGAGCACACAGGGGAGCGGCTCGACGTCCCACGCCGGCGTGGGACCTCGACGAGCCGACGCAATCGCAAGGAGATCCATGAGCACCGTCCCGGCCGCTGCGCCCCTGGGCGACAAGCGCACCGTGCGCATCCAGTGGGCTCCGTCCGCAGCCCCGCGCATCCGCAAGGCCCTCGTCGAGGACCTCGTGGCCCGGCGCGTGCTGCCGCAGGTGATCGACGAGGCCGAGATCGTCGTCAGCGAGCTCGTCGCCAACGCCATCCGCCACGCCAAGCCGCTCTCCGACGGAGCCATCCGCATCCACTGGAAGGTCAAGAACGACGTCGTCGAGGTCGAGGTCTCCGACGGCGGCGGCCCGACCGTCCCGAGGCCGGCCCCACCGACGATGTGGGCGCCCGGGGGACGCGGCCTGCGCATCGTCCGCTCGCTCGCGCACGAGTGGGGCGTCATCGAGGATCCCAACGGCCGCACCGTGTGGGCCTCCCTCGGCGGGCCGTCCCGCCGCCGCTCGCACTGAGCCGTCCGGTCCCGCGCCCGTGGTCGACGTGGTGCCCGTGCCCGACCCGGCGCTCGTCGTCCTCGTCGGCGCCTCCGGATCCGGCAAGTCGACCTGGGCGTCGTCCCGCTACCGGACCGCCGAGATCGTCTCCTCCGACGCGCTGCGGGGCGTCGTCGGCAGCGGTGAGCACGACCTCGACGCCTCGGCCGACGCGTTCGCGCTGCTCGAGCAGGTCGTGGCCGCCCGGCTGGGTCGGCGCCTGACGGTCGTCGTCGACACGGTCGGCACCGACCCGGCGAGGCGTCGCCGCTGGCTCGCTGCCGCCCACGAGGCGGGACTGCCCGCGGTCGCCGTCGTGCTCGACACCCCTGCTGGCGTATGCCGTTCGCGCAACGCCGCGCGCGACCGCCCGGTCCCGGCCCGCGTCCTCGACCGCCAGCTCGCGACCGTCGCCGCCACCGTGGGCCTGCTCGACGACGAGGGCTGGGACTCCGTCCTCGTCGCCACCCCGGACGTCCCCACCCACCCCGGCAACACACCGAGCACCGGACGGCCGACCACGGTTGCAGCCGGCACGACCTCGCGCTCCTCCGGTGCGTTGCCGGAGCAGGGCGCCGGGCTGCGCGGCGTCGTGCTGCAGCTCTCACGGTTCCCGGCCGACGTCGACCTGCTCACGTGGCTGCGCGACGTCGCGGCAGCCACCGAGGAGGCCGGCCTCGCCGGCATCGCGCTCATGGACCACCTCATCCAGATCCCGCAGGTCGGTCGGGCCTGGGACCCGATCCCGGAGCCGTGGGTGACGCTCGGGGCGCTCGCAGCCTCGACGACGCGTCTGCACCTCGGCACCCTCGTGACGCCGGTGACGTTCCGCGCCCCGGGCATCACCGCCAAGGCGGCAGCCACCCTGTCTGCCCTGACGGGTGGACGGGCGTTCGTCGGGGTCGGCGCGGGATGGTGGGAGCGCGAGCACACGGCATACGGCCTCGGGTTCCCTTCTGCGAGAGAGCGGCTCGACGCGCTCGAGCGGGGGATCGAGACGATGAAGGCGCTCTGGGCGCCGGGGACGAAGACGTATGCCGGACGCCTGGTCTCACTGCCCGAGACGACCTGCTACCCCCGCCCGGTCGGTGAGCTGCCGGTCGTCGTCGGTGGCGGCGGCGACCGCACGCTGCGCGTCGCCGCCCGCCTCGGCGACGGGTGCAACGTGCTCTCCGACGACGCCGGGCTGGCCAAGGTCGCGCGCTACCTCGACCTCGTCGACGAGGCGGGCCGCGACCGGGCCACCGTCCACGCGACGGTGCTCGACCTGCCCCTGCTCGGTCGCGACCGCGACGACGTCTGGTCCCGCGTCGAGCGGCACCGAGGACGCGTCGCGGCGGCGACCTTCGCGGCCCGGCACCATGCCGGCACGCCGGGCGAGCACGCCGACCGCCTCGCGGGCCTCGCCGAGCGCGGCGTCACGACCGCGTTCGTCGCCCCGGTCGGCCTCGACGGACCCGACGACGTGCTGGCCCTCGCGCCGCTCGCGACCGCGTTCGGCTGACCCCGGCGCGGCCACTAGGGTGGCGCGCATGGGTAAGGCATCACGTCGACCGCGCGGCGAGCGCGCTGACCGTTCCGCACGTCCGCTTCCGGCCCCCTTCGTGGCGCGCCCCTTCGAGGGCCTGCCCAACGAGACCGACTGGGTCGCCATGCGCGAGATCGTCCCGGCCGCGACCGCGACGGTGCGCTTCGCCAAGGGCAAGGCGCCCGAGGGTGCGCCCGACGAGGTGACCATCGCGACGGTGCTCCCGCTCGCCTGGCCCGGCCTGCACCGTGAGGGCGGCGAGGTCGTCGTCGGCATCCAGTCCGGCAACGGCAGCGGCGACACGAGTCGCGACATCGCCCAGGCCATCGCTCTCGCGTCGGTCGCCGAGCCCGGCTCGCCCGTCGCGACGCTGCCCGTCTCGATGGCCGACACCCCGCGCCTGCAGGACATCCTCGACACCGACGCGCCCTTCGAGATGCAGCTGCACGAGGGCTTCGACTTCTGGGTCGCCGACGCCGACCTCGACGCCGACGGCAAGGAGTCGCTCGACCGCGCCAACGAGTCGGCCATCCCGACCGTCAAGCTCGACGCCGCACCGTCCGCCTTCTGGTGCCGCATCGGCGAGCGCACCTACGTGCGCTGGGTGCTGCCCTTCGCCGAGGACGACGCCACCAACGCCCTGGCCCGCCTGCACGCCGCCGGCGACAGCCACCTCGGCGAGGACGGCCGCCTGCTCGGCTGCTTCCGCTCGAGCGGCCTGCTCATCCCGGTGTGGGAGGTCGACCCCGCCTCCGAGGCAGCCGACTTCGAGGACGCCGTCGCGGCCATGAAGACGAAGGTCGACGCGGCCGCCGCCTCCACCGAGCCGCTCACCGCGGCCGAGCGCGGCGCCAAGGCCGGCCTGACCAACCGCCAGGTCACCCTGCGCTGAGAGGATGGGCGACGATGCCGACGACCCCGCCGATGTCCGTCGCCGTCGTCATCCCGGCCAAGGACGAGGCGGCCCGCATCGCCGCGACGATCCGCGGCGTGCGCACCATCCCGGGCGTCTCCGCGGTCGTCGTCGTCGACGACGGCTCGACCGACGGCACCGCAGCCATCGCCGCCCGCGAGGGCGCTGAGGTGGTGCGCCACCCGCGCAACCACGGCAAGGCCGACGCCATGATGAGCGGGCTCGGCCGGGTCAGCGGGCTGCGCCGCGTCGGGCGGCTCGAGGAGTCCACGTCGGTCCTCTTCGTCGACGCCGACCTCGAGGCCTCCGCCCAGGCCGTCGGGGCGCTCGTGGGGCCGGTCGCCCGCGGCGAGGCAGACCTCACCATCGCGACCCTGCCGGAGCAGAAGGGCAGCGCCGGCGGGCACGGACTCGTCGTCGGCCTCGCCCGCCACGGCATCGAGGAGCTGACCGGCTGGTCGCCGCACCAGCCCCTCTCGGGCATGCGCTGCCTGTCGCCGGCCGCGATCGCCGCCGCGACCCCGTTCGCCCGGGGGTGGGGGGTCGAGGTCGGCATGACGGTCGACGTGCTCGACGCCGGGCTGACCATCCTCGAGGTGCCGTGCGACCTGCAGCACCGGGTCACCGGCACCGACTGGCGCTCCCAGGTGCACCGGGCCGCGCAGTACCGCGACGTGGCGCTCGCCCTCGGGGTGCGCCGGCTGCGCCGCCGCCTCGGCCCCGCCTGACCCGCTGGACCCGCCTGACCTGCCCGGCCACCCTCCGCGAGCCCAAGCCACCCGTATGCCGGTGGCTCGGTGCCGCCTCGGTGGGCACGGGCTCGAGTGCTCGCCCTCAGCGCGACTGCTCTTTCAGCGCACGAGCGACACGGCATACCCGGGCAGTCTTCCGGTCGGCGAGCAGTCGGGCAGGTTGGGGGCAGTCGGGCAAGTGACGGACGGTCGGGCAGGTGGCGGGCAGTCGGGCAAGTGACGGGCGGTCGTGCAGGGGGCGAGCAGTCGTCAGGAGCGCGCGGCCTCGCGGGCGCGGTCGAGGTCGGCGCGGGTCAGGACCGAGCGGGTCTCGAGGCCGAGCTCGTGCAGCCGGTTGGCGCCCGGCTCGCTGCGGTCGATGGTGCACACGACGACCTCGACCGTCGCGCTCTGCTCGCGCAGCGCGACCGTGGCATCACGCGCGGCACCGCCCGTCGTGACGATGTCCTCGACGAGCGTGATCCGGCGGCCGGCCACGTCGGCGCGCTCGGCGAGGCGCCGGGTGCCGTACGCCTTGGGTGCCTTGCGCACGAAGAGCGCCGGCAGGCCGGTCAGGCTGCTCATCATCGTGGCGATCGGCACCCCGCCGAGCTCGAGACCGCCGAGCAGGTCGGTGTCGGCGTGCACGAGCCGCACCATGGCCTCGGCGACCCGGCGCAGCAGGACCGGGTCGGACTCGAAGAGGTACTTGTCGAAGTACTCCGGCACTACGGCCCCGGACCGGACGACGAACTCGCCCTCGAGGCGGCAGACCCGGTCGATGTCGGCGGCGAGCTCGTCGCGGGCGTCGGGGGTCTGCTCGTCCACGGGCTGCTCCTCAGAGGTGGTGCCGGTCGCGGCGACGTCGGACCGGCGCGTTCCGGGCCTCGATGGACAGGAAGTGCATGACCGCCGAGACGACGAGCGGCACCGTGAAGATCGCCGCCACCGGCGGGATGGCCGCGCCCGAGTCGTTGGTGAGGAAGCCGATGACCGACATGACGATGACCGAGAGCAGGCCCCGACGCATGAGCGGTGCCTCCTCGAGCAGGCGCCGCAGCGGCTCGGTGCCGAGGATGCCCGGGCGCAGCACGATCATGACCGCGACGGCCATGAGGGCGACGACGACGACGAGGAGCACCGGCATCGCGATCGCGAGCTCGACGTTGGCCCACAGCTTGCGCGACAGCACGTCCCACGCCCCGCCGTCGATGACGGTCTGCAGGAACCGGCCCGGGTGCGAGCGCTCGGCGTCGGGGCGTCGCCAGTCCAGGTAGGAGACCAGCCCCACGACGAGGGCGGCGACGAGCAGGACGACCGAGATGTTGCGCACCGACGTACGCCAGCCCATGACGCCCATGAGCAGGAAGCCCAGCGCCGGGACGAGCGCGATCGGGCCACCGAAGTCGGCGCCCCACGCCGGCAGCACGTCGACGGCGAGGGCCACCCCGCCCACGACGACGACCGCGAAGACAGCCAGGCGCGGGGCGGAGCGTCGGACCAGCGCGTGCGCGAGCGCGGCGCAGAGCAGCAGGACGGCCGCGGCATACAGCGCGAAGGCGACGTTGCCCATGCCGTAGAACCGGCCGCCCACGAGGGGCTGGAGGCCGAAGATCGAGGAGATCTGCAGGCGCGAGCCGGTGAGCAGGTCGATGCCGATGACGCCCGCCGTGATGGCCGACATCGCCGCCAGCGGACCGAGCGCCGAGCTGCTCCACGGGCCCTTCAGGCAGACCAGGGTGAGCACGGAGCTGATGACGAGCACGAGGACGAGCAGCAGCGCGACGAGCACGGCGGAGTTGGTCGACCACCGCCACCACGGGACGATGTTGGCGAGGAACGTCGCGGCCGGCATGGCGGCCGAGCCGAGGCCGATGAGGCGGACGAGGCGCAGCACCCGCGCCCGGGTGAAGCGGCGGTTCCAGGGCCGCGCCCGGCGGATCACGACCCACAGCACGAGCATGGCCAGCGCCGTGCCGACGAGCCAGATCGTGAGGAACGGCGCGACGATGCGGTGCATCGCGTCGGCCTTGGTGTCGATGTCGGTGAGCACGGTCAGCTTGCTGGCTGCCGTGGACTCGCTGTTGTTGGCCGAGGGGACGACGCTGAGCGCGCGGCCACCGATCTCGGTCTTGGGCTGGACGCCGCCGCGCTGGAGGATCGTCGCCGTGATGTCGGAGAGCTGGGCGACGCCCGTCAGGCGGGTGGAGGCCGAGGCGAGCAGGCCCGGCGCGTAGTGCGGTCCGCTCGCGGTGAGCAGCCTCAGCCGCTCCTGCTGGTCGCGGTCGGCGAGGCCGGCGACGACGAGGTCGGCGCCATTGGGCATGGCGTCCGTGACGAGCTCGATGCGCCGCTCGATGCCGTTGATCTTCTCCAGGTGGCGGGTCGGGTTGGGATCGGTCGCGTCGATGCCGCCGACGTCGACGATGCTCACCGGGCACTGGGCGAGGTCCGAGACGAGCGTCGTCGCCTGGAACGGGGCGTACTTCGCGACCTTGCCGTCGGAGGTGGCGGCCGCGAGGCCGGCGCCCGGCCCGATGGCCTGGATGCACGTCTTGTCGGCGGCGAAGCTGTCGCCGAGCAGGCCGAGCTGGGCCCGGAACTCCGCGTCGTGCGACGCCTTCGCCAGGGCGTCGAAGCCGATGACGCGGAGGCCGTCGGTCGCGCTGCCGGCGACCGAGGGGAGCGGCGAGCACTGGGGTCGGGCCTCGGAGGTGTCGGGGCCGGCGGCCTCACCGGCCGAGACGGTGGCCCAGCCGTCGGTGGGGCAGGTCGTCAGGCGCAGGCTCTTGACGGACACCGAGGCGGCCGAGCCGTCGCGGAGCAGGCCCCACAGCGTCGGGGTGTCCTCGGCCGAGACGTCGTCCCAGGAGAGGCCGCCGAGCCCCACGACGACGAGGGACTCGCCCGGCTGGGGCTGCGCCGTCGGTGGGACGGGGACGGTGGTGCGCTTGGCGTAGGCGAGCGTGAGCGCGGCCACCATCACCAGGAGCAGGACGACGAGCGTCTTGACGGGATGGCGGCGGATCACGGTGGACAGACTACAAACCGGGGCTGTCCGCCGGTGGCGAGGTCACGGGCTGGAATGGCCGGGACGGGCCCCTCGCGCACGGCTACCCTTGCCGATCGTGGACGCCTCGACGCTGACGACCCTGGCCATCGCGGCCGTCGTCGTCGCGCTGCTCGCCCTGGCGCTCGCCCTCGGTGCCCAGCTGAGGCTCGCCCGCGTGCGGCGCGACTTCGCCGCCCTGGGCGACGACGGCCAGACCGACATCGCCCGGGTCGCCGCCACCCAGAACCACCGCATCGACCGCCTGACCGCCGAGCTGACTCGCCTGCGCGAGCACGTCGCGAGCGCCGAGGAGGACGTGCGCCAGAGCCTGCGCAACGTCGCGGTCGTGCGCTACGACGCGTTCGGCGACATGGGCGGACGCCTGTCCTTCTCCGCCGCGATCGTCGACGACCTCGGCGACGGCATCGTGCTCAGCTCGATCCACGCCCGCGGCGAGTCCCGCACCTACGCCAAGGGCATCGTCGGCGGCCGCTCGAGCATCACCCTGACCCCCGAGGAGCAGCAGGCGCTGGCCTCGGCGACCCGCCTGCCCGACCGCACGAAGGACGCGTCGTGACGCCACCCCGCACGCCCGACCAGCTGCACCGCTTCGGCTACCTCGGTCCCCGCGGCACCTTCACGCAGATGGCCCTCGACGCGTGGGACGCCGCCGAGGGCCGTGAGCACGTGCCGTTCGGGTCGGTCGACGCCGCCCTGTCGGCCCTGCGCGCCGGCGACATCGACGCCGCCATGGTGCCGATCGAGAACTCCGTCGAGGGCGGCGTCTCCGCCACGCTCGACTCCCTGGCGACGGGCGAGCCGCTCGTCGTCATCGGCGAGGTGCTCGTGCCGATCACCTTCGTGCTCTGCGCGAGGCCGGGTATGCCGTTGGCCGACATCCGCACGGTCGGCACCCACTCGCACGCCTGGGCGCAGGTGCGCGGCTGGATGGGCCGCAACCTCCCCGACGCGGCCTACGTCCCGACGCTGTCGACGGCCGCGAGCGCGGCCGCGCTCGCCCAGCCGGGCGAGGTGATGTTCGACGCAGGGGTGTGCGCCCCCGTCGCCGCGAGCAACGAGGGCCTCGAGGTGCTCGCCGAGGACATCGGCGACAACGCCTCGGCCGTGACCCGCTTCGTCCTCGTCGCGCGTCCCGGCACGCTGCCCGAGCCGACCGGCGCCGACAAGACGACCGTCGTGCTCTTCCAGCGCGAGGACCACGCCGGCGGCCTGCTCGAGCTGCTCGAGCAGTTCGCGGTGCGCGGCGTCAACATGACGCGGCTCGAGTCGCGCCCGACCGGGGCAGCCATGGGCTCCTACTGCTTCTCCATCGACTTCGAAGGGCACGTCCTCGACGCCAGGGTCGGCGAGACCCTCATGGGCCTGCGACGGGTCTGCGCCGAGGTGCGCTTCCTCGGGTCCTACCCGCGCGCCGACGGCGGCCGGCCGGACGCGCGGCCCGGTACGACCGACGCGGACTTCGACGGGGCGCGGGCCTGGCTCGAGGACCTCCGGGCATGAGCGACCGGGAGCCCGACGGTCAGCCGATCGTCGCGCCCATCTTGAGCAGGAAGAGCGTGTCCTCGGCGACGACACCGTCGTCGCCGACGCGGTTGGCCTGCTGGAAGCGCTGGACGACCTTCTTCGTCTCCGCGCCGAAGCTGCCGTCGACGGTGATCGTGCCGCCCGCCGCCCGCAGGGCCCGCTGGAGGGTCACCACCTCGGCGCCCTTCGACCCGACCTTGAGCGGCTGGTCACCGAGCGTGCGCGAGATGAGAAGCACCCACATGCCGGCGTCGATGCGGCCCGGCTTGGGCGGCGGACCCTCGAAGCTCGCCTCGACCTTCGTGACGGCCGCGCGCGTCTGCGCGCCGTAGACGCCGTCGACGGCCACCGGGCCGTAGTCGGCGTCGTCGAGGAAGCACTGCAGGGTGCGCACCGCCGGCCCCTTCGCGCCGGGCTGGAGCACGGGGTATGCCGGCAGCGTCCGCTCGCACGAGCCGGCCACGCTTCCCGGGTCGGTCGGTGCCGGCGTCGTGGCGGGCGCGCTCGGTGTGGTCGGCGCGCTGGTCGTGGTGGTCGGCTTGGTGGGGGTGAGCGGGTCGGCCGTGACCGTCGGGATCGGCGCCGTGGACCCGGGGTCGGCCGGGCCCGTCGTCGTGGTGGACGACGCCACGGCGGGGGACTCGGCGGCCGACGCCGTCCGGGGCGTGGTGCCGCTGCACGCCGAGAGCGTCAGGCCGAGGATGACGGCCGTTGCCGCAGAGGTGAACCCGGCTCCTCGTCTGCCGCCGTTGCGAACGCCTGTGCTGACCTGCATCTGTCTCCCCTGAGCTCACGCGGCGGCCCTGACGTCCGCTCACGTTGGTGAAGTATGCGCCCACCGGAGCGAGCGCGCGAGCGGACGCGCGGCACGGCATACGCCCTGCTTTGTCCTCCGTCGCCGCGACGGGAGGGGAGGGGGCGCCGGTGCTGCCAAGCCCGGCGCCCCACGGACGGGACTGCCCCCTGGTAGTCCCGAACCCCTGCAAGGTCACCGGGCCTGCTGCCCCTCCGCAGCGCCCCGTAGCAGCCCGGTGACCGTTCCCCCTGACCACCCAGAGTCCGGGCGGGAGCACCTGATACGTCCCCGGACGAACATTTTCGGAAGAACTTTCCGAAGGCCCGATGACGGCCGATGTATCAGGAAACCGAGTACGCGCACTCAGTCGGGTGTAAGGGTCTTTCCAAGACCATCCGCCCCCTGTCGAACCAGACGACCAACGAGCAGGAGCTGTCGATGTCAGAGTCGGGTCCCGGCGTCCCCCGCGGCGCGAACGGCGACGGTGCGAGCGAGCGCTCGCCACGCCCCGAGCGTCCCCCCGTGCGCGCCCTCGACCCGGCCACGGCGATGCGCCTGACCGACGGACGCGCGCCGCTGCCCGCGCTCTACCTCTCCGACCGCCTCCTCGTGCGCGCCGCGCCGGGAGGCGGTGCGACCCGGGGGCTGGGCGACCTGCGCTCGGCGCTCGCGAAGCTCGAGCTCGACTTCCGGGTGACGCCGCGACCCGACGGGGGCACGCGCGACCTGGAGGCCGACTCGTGGGGCACGAGCATCACGCTGACGCCGGCCCGCCCGATCGACGCGGTCGACGCGTGGAAGGTGCTCCAGCAGCTGCGTCAGTCCGACGGCCCGCTGGCCGAGCAGCTGAGCCTCGAGCACGTGCTCCGGCCGGCGGACGGCTACTGGGGCGGGGTCGGCGGCTACTGGGGCGGCGTGGGCGGCTACTGGGGTGGGGTCGGCGGCTACTGGGGCGGCGTCGGCGGGTCCGCGCTGCAGGAGTACTCCGTGCCCGGCCGTGGGGGTCGTATGCCGGTGGCCCTGGCGCTGCCCGACCCGCGGCTGCGGGCGCGGCCGGTCGACCGCAGCCCCGTCGTCGTCGTGCCCGACACGGCCATCGCCGGGCACCCGTGGTTCAAGCGGGACTCGGGGGTGCTGCGCATGGTGCTCGAGAACGGTCGCCTCGTGCCGCTCCTGACCGGCCCGGCCGACCCGCCCGTCGAACCGCCGATCACGGCGCCGACACCCCCGCCGGCCGAACCGGCGGGGCTGCTCCAGGGGCACGCCACCTTCATCGCCGGGCTGGTCCGCCAGGGCTGCCCGGAGGCGACGATCCTGTCGATCCGCGTCATGGGTGACGACGGCATCGTCGACGAGAGCGTCATGCTCGACGTCCTCCAGGCCCTGCTCGACCGGCACGTGCACGGGCAGGAGCACGACGACCCGTCCGAGGTCGTCGACGTCCTGTCCCTGTCGATGGGCTACTACGCCGAGGACAGCACCTACACCTCCGGCCCCGTCGCGGACCTGCTCGACCGGTTCGCCGAGCGGGGCATCCTCGTCGTCGCAGGCGTCGGCAACGACGGCACCTCGAGCCCGTTCGTCCCGGCGGCGCTCGCCGCCGCCCCGCCGCAGCGCGTCACCAAGAAGTCGGTGCCGCCGCTCGCGAGCGTCGGCGCGAGCAACCCCGACGGCACGACGGTGGCGCTCTTCTCCAACACCCTCACGGTGGTCAGCGCCGTGCGTGCCGGCGTCTCCGTCGTCAGCACCCTGCCGCTCACCAACGGGATGGGCCAGCCCTCGTCGCAGGTCTCGTCGTCCGACGGCACGGTGCGCTGCACCGTGGACCCCGACGACTACACCGGCGGCTTCGGCGTGTGGAGCGGCACGTCCTTCGCGACCCCCGTCTTCGCCGCAGAGCTCGCAGCCACCCTCATCGAGGAGGGTGGCCTCACCGACGTCTCGGCGCCCACCATGCGCAAGCGGGCCATCCGCGCGCTGCGCACCTGCATCGGAAGGACGCGGTCATGACCCCGACCCCCACCGCACCCGACGGCCTCGGGACCCTCGCGGGCAAGGCGTTCGCCGCCTACCGCGCGGGTGAGCGCGAGCGGCTCTCGGAGCTCGTCGACCTCGTGACGCCCGTCCTGTGGAGCGCCGCGCGGTCCCAGGGCGGGGCGCCGGCGACCTGCGAGGACGCCATCCAGACGGCCTTCCTGCAGCTCGTCGACCGGGCCGACTCGATCCACGAGCCGGCCGCCGTGCTTGGCTGGCTCGTCGTCGTGGTCAAGCGCGAGGTCTGGCGCCTCGCCCGGGGGGCCCGGCGCGAGTTCGGTGTCGAGGAGGTGCCGGAGGCTCCGGCGCAGCAGCTCGACCCTGAGGCGCAGTCGATCCTCTCCGAGCGCCAGCGCGTGCTGTGGAAGCACGTCTCGACCCTGTCCCCGCGGTGCCAGGAGCTGCTCCGGGTCATCGCGTTCGCCGACCGCCCCGACTACGCCGCCATCGCGGAGTCGCTGGGGATGCCGGTCGGCAGCATCGGCCCGACCCGCGGCCGCTGCCTCCAGAAGCTGAGGACCACCCTCGGCACCGACCCCGGATGGGCGGTCTGACATGACATCGCACACGGACGCCATCGATGCCCGCGACATCGCCAACCTCGCCCACGTGCGCGACCTGTTCGCCCACGCAGACCCGGTGCCGAGCGACCTGGCCGAGCGGGTCAAGTTCGCGATCACCGTGCACGCGCTGCACGCCGAGGTCGCCGAGCTCATGGACTCGGCGCTGCTGACGACCCGGGGGGCCGAGGCCGCGGTCGAGCCGACGCCGACCGAGTCGGTGACCTTCACGGCCGCCTCGATGAGCCTCATGGTCTCGTCGGGACCGATGGACTCGGACGAGTCGGAGGACCGCGTCCGGGTGGACGGCTGGGTCACGACGCCGGGCGCCCGGGTCGAGGCGGTGACGAGCGAGGGCAGCAGCTCGGTGATTTCGGATGCGAACGGGCGCTTCGTTCTGGATGATCTACCCCATGGGCCGGTGCACTTCGTCGTGACCGACCCGGGCAACGACGACACGCGGCCGGTCATCACTCCGACGATCCAGATCTGACGATCCCGACACCTGAGCTGACCGGCCCTGAGCGAGAGGCCGGGCGGGAGCCATCGATCTGCTCGAGAGTGCACGCACCCTGCGCGAGCAGGGCGCTGCCGACAACGTGGCCGGCCGCCCTGTCGAGGCGGCGCGGTCGCTGACGGCGGCGCTGGACGAGCTCGACCGGGCGGCCGGGTCGGCTCCCTCGCGGGAACGGCTCGAGCTGCGGTGCAAGACGCTCATCACGCTCGCGCTCACGGAGTTCATGCTGTCGGGGGTCGAGTCGGCGTCGGCGCGGCTCGCCGAGGCCGAGGAGGTCGTCGACGACCTCGGCGACGACCGGCTGCGGGCCCGCCTCGACTACCAGCGGGCCAACATCCACGGCAGGGTCGGTGACCTCGCCTCGGCGTGGGACGGCATCGAGGGTGCCGTGCGGCGCCTCGACGCCTTCACCGAGCAGGAGCAGTGCTCGGTGCACCTGAGCCGCGGCATGCTCGCCTTCGAGCTGCTGCGCCCGCAGGAGGCCCTCGACTCCTTCGCCGAGGCGGCGCGGCTCGCGCACGACCTCGGCGGCGCCGAGCAGGAGTTCATGGCCCGCCACAACGAGGGGTATGCCGCCTACCTCCTCGGCGACATCCCGCGGTCCCTGGCCGGCATGGCGCGGGCCGAGGAACTCGAGTCCGACGTGTTCCCGGGCCCCGCGCGCCTCGACCGGGCGCAGGTGCTGCTCGAGGCCGGCCTCGTCAAGGAGGCGGTCGAGGCGCTGCACGCGGGGCTCGCGTCCCTCGAGGGAGACGGGCACGACCAGATGCGGGCCGAGTTCGAGCTCGCCCTGGCCCGGGCCCACCGGCTGCTGGGGCACCTCGACCTCGCCGCGGCCGCGGCGGCGTCGGCGCGCGAGACGTACGGCCGCATCGGGGCCACGGCATGGGCGGCCAAGGCGCGGCTCGTGGAGCTGCTCGTCGACCTCGACCGGCAGCGGCGGACGCGGCGGGGGCGCGACGACCTGCCGCCCTCGAAGGCGGTGCGAGGTCTCGTGGGCGTGGGCGACGCCGCAGTGGCGCTCGCTGCCGCGGCCACCGCCGACGAGCTCACCGAGACCGCGACCGAGCTCGGTGACCCCGAGCTGGCCGACAGCGCCCGCGTCGTCGCCGCACAGGCGCTGCTGCTCGCCGGTGACGCCGCCGGCGCCAACACGCGCCTGCTCAGCCTCGAGCGGGTCTCGACGGGGTCGCTGTCCGACGAGCTCGACGCAGCGGTCGTGACGGCGATGACGCTGGTCGCCACCGGCGACGTGGCCCCGGCCCGGCGCATCCTCGTCCGGGCCTCGCGTCGCCTGGCTGCGGGCCAGCAGGGCAGTGCCAGCCTCGACCTGCGCACGGCCCGCGCCGTGCACGGGGCCCGGCTCTCCGAGCTCGACCTCGAGCTCGCCGTGCCGCGTGGCAGCGCCTCCGTGCTCGAGGCGCTCGAGCGCTGGCGCAGCGCGACGGACCGGCTGCCGTCGCTGGGCCGACCCGACGACGAGCAGCTCGCCTCACTCACCGAGCAGCTGCGCGCGGTGCGCGGCCACCTGCGCGGTGAGAGCGACCCCACCCAGGTGCGCGAGCTGCACGACCACGCCTCGCGTCTCGAGCGTCAGATCCGGGACCGCGACTGGGCCCTGAGCCGCGACGGCGGCTCCGGCCGGCCGGTCCCCGTGCGGGTGCGCGAGGCGCGCGAGCTCCTCGGGCACCTCGACCGCGACCTCGTCTGGTTCTTCCGGCACCGCGGGCGCATCGGCGCGGTGGGCGTCGTCGGCGGACGGGCGACCCTGCGCGACCTCATGCCGGCCGACCGTGCGGCCGAGCTCGCCCAGCGCGTCCGTGTCGACCTCCGCGCCGCCGCCACCCACCACCTCGGTCCCCTGGCGGGAGCGGTGTGGTCCTCGCTCCGGTCGAGCGCGGCCGAGCTCGACGACGCGCTGCTGCGGCCGTGGCGCTCCGACCGGGGTCTTGTCGTCGTGACGTGCCCGGAGCTCTCGGCGCTGCCGTGGGCCCTGCTGCCCTCGATGGCGGGACGCCCGTTCACCGTCGCGCTGTCGCTGACGTCGTTCGCGCGGCGGGCGGCGGCGTCCGACGCGGCCCGGTCCTCCGGGGTGCACGTGAGTGTCGGGCCGTCGGTGCCGCGCGCGTCCAAGGAGGGCCGCACGATCGTCGGCACGTGGGGCGCCGGCGCGCGCCTGGCCGAGCCCTCGCGGCGCGACGAGCTGGTAGGGGCTCTGGCCCGACCCGGCGTCGTGCACGTCGCCGCCCACGGCACGCACCAGATCGAGTCGCCGCTCTTCTCCTCCCTCGTGCTGCACGACGGCCCGGTCTTCGCCCACGAGCTGCAGCCGACCGGCGTCCGCGCCGACCACGTGGTGCTCTCGGCCTGCGAGGTCGGCCTGGCGTCGGCCCGCCCCGGCCACGAGTCCCTCGGGCTGGCGCTGTCGCTGCTCTCGCTCGGCGCACGCTCGGTCGTGGCCGCCGTCTCTCCGGTGCCCGACGACGTCGCCGCGACGGCGATGACCCGTCACCACGAGCTGCTCGCCTCGGGGCTGCCGAGCGACGAGGCGCTCGCCCGCGCGGTCGCCGAGACCGATGACGTCGCCGCAGCCTTCCTCAACCTCGGCGGCCAGCACCGCCCCTGACCCGCCGCTGCGCCTGCCCACCGAACGCCGCGTTCGGTCTCGAACTCACTGTTAGAACACTGAGTTCGAGACCGAACGCGGCGTTCGGTCGGTCAAGCCCGGGAAGGGGCCCGGGGAGTGTGTGGAGTGGGCCGGTGGGTCAGGCGGCCTTGGCGCGTCGGGCGCGGATCTCCTGGCGCTTGCGCAGTGCCATGGACAGGGCGATCTTGCGGGCGTCGATCGACAGCTCGCGGAGCATGCCGGAGATCGGGTTGGTGTAGCCGGTGAACCACATCCCCTTGGCGCCGCGGGCGGTGCGGCCGCCGCGCTCCACGGGCCGGCCCTTCTCGTCGAGCACGCCGAGGTGGCCGATGAGCGGCTCGAGCCCCTGGCTGTAGCCGGTCGCGAGCACGACGAGGTCGGGGTGCAGCCGCGTGCCGTCGGCCAGCACGACGGTGTCACCGTCGAGCTCGCGCAGGGCCGCCACCGGCTCGACGGTGCCGGAGCGGACCGCGTCGATGATGCCGACGTCCTGCACCGGGATCGCGTTGTCGCGCTCGACGCGGGTCAGCAGGCCGGTCGTGGGGCGAGGGAGCCCCTGCGCCGAGAGGTCGGGTGTCTGGAGGCGCTCGACGACCGGGGCGACCCGGTCGACGAGCGCCGTCGGCAGCCGCCGCACGGCGATGCCGGTGTACTGCGCGGCATACGGCCCCGTGTTGCGGCGCAGGATGTGCGGCACGGTGCGCACGGCGAGGCGCACCCGGGCGGCGCCGTGCTCGACCAGGTCGACGGCGAGCTCGGTGCCGGTGTTGCCCGTGCCGACGACGAGCACGTCCTTGCCGGCGTGGGCCGAGCCGTTGCGGTAGTCGCGCGCCAGCACCACGTCACCCGAATAGTCCTGCAGCCCAGGCACGTCCGGCTCGCGCGGGGTGTGGTTGAAGCCGGTCGCGACGACGACGTAGGGCGCCGTGAGCGTCGTGCCGTCGCGGAGCGTCAACGTCCACGACTCGCCGTCGGCTGACCGGTCGACCCGGCGCACCTCGGTGCCGAGGCGCACGTCGAGGCGGTGGTGGGCGGCATACAGCTCGAGGTAGCGCACGACGTCGTCGCGCGAGACCCACCGGCCCATCTCCTTGGGGATCGGGAAGCCCGGCAGTCCCGAGAGCTCGCGCGGCGTGTGCAGGTGCAGGCGGTCGTAGTGCCCGCGCCACGACGTGCCGACGCCGGTGCTCCGCTCGAGGACGACGCCGTGCAGGCCCCGCGCCTTGAGGGCGGCGGCCGTGGCCAGCCCGCCGGGGCCGGCACCGATGATGTACGCGTCGACCGGGACGCTGCGCTGGGTCACCGGGACAACGTAGCCGCACACCCTCGACAGTTCTCGCCAAACCGTGCGCCGACCCGAACCGTGGACAGCATGCTGGAGACGTGACCCCCCAGTCGGTCCCGACCCCCTCCGGGGAGTCGGGCGCCGCCCCGAACATGTTCACGCGGGAGCGGATCGGTGAGGGCGGCGCGGCGCGCGTCGCCACCCTCGTCGCGCTGCTCGACGCGCAGGAGCAGCAGCCGGCCGTCCGGCGTCTGCGGGCGTGGGCCTTCGAGGCCCTCGCGCCGCAGCCGGGGGAGTCGGTCGTCGACGTGGGAGCCGGCACCGGCACCGAGCTGCGCCGCCTCGCAACGGCCGTCGCACCCAACGGCCGCGCCGTCGGGATCGAGCCGAACCCGGGGCTGCGCGAGGTGGCTGCGCAGCGGGCGGCCCTGCTGGGGTCGGCGGCCACCTTCATCGACGGCGACGCCGCCGACCTGCCCTTCGCCGACGGCGCCGTCCACGTGCTCCGGTGCGAGCGCGTCTTCCAGCACCTCGCGGACCCGCAGGCGGCGGCGCACGAGTTCGCGCGGGTCCTCGCGCCGGACGGACGGCTCGCGGTCCTCGACAGCGACTGGGGCACCGCCATCACCCACCCCGGCGACCCCGACCTCGTGCGCCGCTACACCGAGGCCAACTGGCGGCGCATGCCCAACCCCTTCTCGGCCCGCCACCTCCCCAACCAGCTGCGGACCGCGGGCCTGATCGTCGACCACGACATCGGCTCGGCGGCGCTCGTCATGCCGCCGCGCGCCCTGCTCGGCAGCGGCGTCGTGCACCGCAACGCCGACGCTGCGGTCGAGGAGGGCGTGCTGACGCGTGAGGAGGCGGACCAGCTCCTCGCCGACGCCATGGCTGCCGCCCGCGACGGCACCGCCTTCTTCTCCGTGACGATGTATGCCGTCATCGCCCGCAGGCCCGACCGTGGACCCGGGCCGTCGCTGGGCTGACCTGCCGCCCGTCAGCGCCGCCCGTCAGCGCCGCCCGTCAGCGCCGCGCGTCCGCGCCCTCTGCGCCGACGTGCTCCTCGAGCCACTCGGTGAGCGGACGCACGGCCCGCCACGTGTCGCGCACCATGGTGAGCGCGCGTCGCGTGGACAGCCAGGCGGGGGCGCCGAAGTCGCGGGTGACCATGAGTTCCTTGTGACGCAGCGTCGCGATGCGAGGGTGGTCGACGGCATACCCCCGCGGTGCGGTCTTGACCTGCTCGCCGAGCAGCTCGAAACCCTTGCCGCGCAAGGCTGCCAGCACGGCCTCGAGCTTCAGCCCGCTCGACGGGGCGTCGACGGCAGCGCGGAAGCGAGCCGTCTGTGCGGTGCTCGCCGCGCGGAAGCCGCCCCCGGCGCGCAGCCCGTCCGCGCTCACCTGGACGTAGTAGCCGAGGACCGTCCCTGACCCGACGAGCGCGCCCTGGTGGGTCTTGTAGGGCGACTTGTCGGCGCTGAAGCGCACGTCGCGGTTGGGGCGGAAGAGCTTCGCCTCGCCGAACTCCTCCTCGAGCCCGTCGAGCAGGGCGAGCATGGGCTCGCGCACGTCGCGCTCGTAGACGTCCTTGTGGGCGAGCCACCAGTCGCGGGAGTTGCGGTCCTCGAGCTCGGCGTAGAAGGACAGGGCGCCGGGCGGGAAGCCGGAGAACGTCGGCGTGGCCGGTGCCGTCGGGGGAGTGCTCATGTGGCGACTCTGACATCCCGGCGGACTTGTTAGGCAAGCCTTGCCTGTGCTTTGCTGATTTCAGTCACGTGGGTGTGGCGTAATTCCTGCAAGCAACCTGAGAGAAGGAACCGTGCTCGCGAGCAACGCGCTCATCGGCCTCCGGGAAGGTCTCGAGGCCGCCCTGGTGGTGGTCATCCTCGTGGCCTTCCTCGTCAAGACCGACCGCCGCTGGGCCCTGCGCCACGTGTGGACCGGCGTCGGCGTCGCCGTCGCCCTCTCGGTCGCCCTCGGCGCCCTGCTCACCTACGGCACGCGCCAGCTCAGCTTCGAGACCCAGGAGCTCATCGGCGGCACCGCCTCGATCGTCGCGGTCGTCTTCGTCACCTTCATGGTCTTCTGGATGAAGTCCGCCTCGCGCACCATCTCCGGCGAGCTCAAGGGCAAGCTCGACCAGGCCCTCGACATGGGGCCGCTCGCCATCGCCCTCGTCGCCTTCCTCGGCGTCGGCCGTGAGGGCCTCGAGACCGCGATCTTCTTCTACGCCACGACCGAGGCCGCCGGACAGGGCAACAACCAGCCCCTCATCGGCTGGGTCATCGGCCTCGGCGGTGCCGTCGTGCTCGGCTGGCTCATCTACCGCGGCGCCGTGAAGATCAACCTCACGAAGTTCTTCCGCTGGACCGGGATCCTGCTCGTGCTCGTCGCGGCCGGCATCCTCGCCTACGGCATCCACGACCTCCAGGAGGCCGGCTTCCTGCCCGGCCTGACCACCCTCGCCTTCGACGTCAGCGCCACGGTCGACCCGGGCAGCTGGTACGCCACGCTGCTCAAGGGCATCTTCAACTTCACGCCGGCCACGACGCTGCTCCAGGCCATCGCCTGGGTGCTCTACGTCGGCATCGTCCTCACGCTCTTCCTGCGTCCGGCACGCCCGAGCCGCCCGGTGGACGCCCCCGCCGTGGCACCGGACAGCACGTCGCGCCCCTCCGTCGCCGCCTGAGCGCCCGTCCGGCCCACCCTCTGTCGCACTCACACCGCCTGCCCCTCCAGGAGAACTCGCCATGCCTCGCCCTGCCCTGCGCCGCTCTGCCTTGAGCCGTCCCGTGCGCGCCGTCGTGCCCGTCGCCCTCTCGCTCACCGCAGCCCTCGCCCTGACCGGCTGCGCCGACAAGCCGACCGCCGGCTCGGGCTCGGCGTCGGGTGCGTCCCGCGCCGTCACCGTCACCGCGACCGACACCGCGTGCACGCTGAGCACCACGACCGCCAAGGCGGGCACGGTGACCTTCCAGGTGACGAACTCGGGCAGCAAGGTCAACGAGTTCTACCTCTACGCCGAGGGCGACCGCATCGTCTCCGAGGTCGAGAACATCACCCCGGGCCTGAGCCGTGAGCTCAAGGTCGAGCTCACCGAGCCCGGCACGTTCACGACGTCGTGCAAGCCCGGCATGGTCGGCGACGGTATCCGCGGATCCTTCACCGTGACGGGCACCGCCGCCAAGGGGAGCGCCGACGCCACGGTCGCCACCGCGATCGCGGACTACAAGAAGTTCGTCGCGTCAGAGGCCGACGAGTTCGTCGAGAAGACCAAGGGTTTCGTCGCCGCGGTCAAGGCCGGCGACGTCGCGAAGGCGAAGTCGCTCTACGCGCAGGCGCGCCACCCGTGGGAGGCCATCGAGCCCGTCGCCGAGAGCTTCGGCGACCTCGACCCGAAGATCGACGGCCGCGAGGACGTCATCGCCGACGGCATGGCCTTCACCGGCTACCACCGCCTCGAGAAGGACCTCTGGAAGGACGGCCTCAAGAAGGACTCGGGCGCCATCGCCGACCAGCTCCTCGCCGACGTCACCGAGATCGCCGCGAAGAGCAAGACCGTCGAGCCGACCGCCCTGTCCATCGCCAACGGCGCCAAGGCCCTGCTCGACGAGGTCGCGACCGGCAAGATCACCGGCGAGGAGGAGCGCTACTCGCACACCGACCTCTGGGACTTCGACGGCAACCTCGAGGGCTCGCGCCAGGCGCTCGCCGCGCTGCGCCCGGTCATCGCCGAGCGTGACCCTGCCCTGCAGAAGGCGCTCGACGCCGACTTCACCGGGCTGTCCAGTCTGCTCGCGAAGCACAAGGCCGGAGCCGACTACAAGAGCTACACCGCGCTGACCGCTGCTGACATCAAGGAGCTCACCGTCTCGCTCGACGCGCTCTCGGAGCAGGTGTCGAAGGTCCCCGGGGTCGTGGAGGCCAAGTGACCGACGAGGGGCTGAGCCGCCGCCGTCTGCTCGGCGTCTCCGGGACCACGGCCGTCGCCGGCGTGGTGGCGGGGGTCGCGGGGGCGTATGCCGTGTCGCGCGGTGACGACGCCGCCGCGGCAGGTGCCCCGTCGTCCACGACCTCCGGCGCGCTCGCGCTCGACGCCGCGATCCCGTTCCGCGGCGAGCACCAGGCCGGCATCGTCACGCCGGCCCAGGACCGGCTCCACTTCGTCGCGCTCGACGTCGTGACGAAGGACCGCGAGCAACTGCGCCGGCTCCTCGAGGACTGGACCCGGGCCGCCGAGCGCATGACGGCCGGCGCCGAGGCCGCTCCCGGCGGTCTGGTCGGTGGCGGCCCCAACCGGGCACCCGAGGACACCGGCGAGGCATACGGCCTGCCGGCATCGGGCCTGACGATCACCATCGGCTACGGCCCGTCGCTCTTCGACGGCCGCTTCGGCCTCGCCTCGAAGCGCCCGGCGGCGCTGAAAGACCTCCCCGCCTTCACCGGCGACCAGCTCGACCCGCGCCGCACGGGCGGCGACCTCTGCATCCAGGCCTGCGCCAACGACCCGCAGGTCGCGGTCCACGCCGTGCGCAACCTCGTCCGGCTCGGCTTCGGGGTCGTCGCGGTGCGCTGGTCGCAGCTCGGCTTCGGTCGCACGTCCTCGACCTCGACCGCGCAGGCGACGCCCCGGAACATGTTCGGCTTCAAGGACGGCACCAACAACCTCAAGGCCGAGGAGCCCGAGAGCCTGGCCCAGCACGTGTGGGTCGGCGCCGCGGACGACACGGGTGGCGGCGCCTGGATGGCCGGCGGCTCCTACCTCGTCGCGCGACGCATCCGCATGCACATCGAGGTCTGGGACCGGACGAGCCTGCAGGAGCAGGAGGACGTCATCGGCCGCGACAAGAAGGAGGGCGCCCCGCTCGGCGCCACTAAGGAGTTCGACCGGCCCGACTTCGCGAAGAAGGGGCCGGACGGCACGCCCTCGATCCCCATGACCGCGCACGTGCGCCTGGCCCACGAGAGCCAGCTCGGCGGCATCCGCATCCTCCGTCGGGGCTACAACTTCACCGACGGCTCCGACGGCGTCGGCCACCTCGACGCCGGGCTCTTCTTCATCGCCTACATGCGCGACCCGGCCAAGCAGTTCGTCCCCATGCAGCGGGCGCTCGCCAAGGCCGACGGGCTCAACGAGTACATCGAGCACAACGGGTCGGCCGTCTTCGCGTGCCCACCCGGCCTGAAGGACGGGGAGCACTGGGGCCAGGCGCTGTTCGCCTGACGTAGGCCCCGGCGGCGGGCTACTGGCTGACGCGGACCGTCAGGCAGCCGGGACGCACGGTCGCGCTGACCTCGCTGGCCTCGCCGATGACGTCGCCGTCGATCTGCACCGGCACCGGGCGGTCGGTGCGGACGCGGATCTCCTTGCACGCCTTGTGGTCGAGGGTCGGGTGACCCTTGCGCTGACGCGTCGCGACGCGGGTCGCGACGGGCACCCAGCCGACCACACCGCGCGGCGACGCGATGACGGTGTCGAGCTGCCCGTCGTCCACGCGGGCGTTGGGCATCAGCACGAGCCCGCCCAGCAGCCGGCCGCAGTTGCCGATGACGACCATCCGCGCGCGCCGGCGGAACTCGAGCTCGTCGTCGACCTTGACGGAGATGCGGAACTCCGGCGAGACGAGGTGCTTGACGCCCGAGAGCATGTAGGCCGGCCAGCCCACCTTGGCCTTGAGGTTCTCGTTGGTGCCGGCCATGATCTGCGCGTCCATGCCGACCCCGCTCATGACGAGGAAGTAGTGCGTCTCGGGGTCGCCGGACTCGTCGGGGGCGTCGTCCATGGGCGCCGCCCCGATGACGAGCTCGCCGACGTCGATGCGCCGGTTGCGGCCCGTGAGGGCGACCCCGACCGCAGCCTCCAGCGCCACGGGCAGGTCGAGGTTGCGGGCCAGCAGGTTGCCCGTCCCGGCGGGCAGGATGCCGAGGGCGGTCTCGGTGCCGACGAGCGCCCCGGCGACGTTGCGCACCGTGCCGTCGCCCCCGAGGGTGCAGACGATGTCGACGCCGTCCCGGACGGCCTGGGCCGCCTGGCCATGGCCCGGGTCCTCGACGGTCGTCTCGTAGAAGACGGGCTCGGCCCAGCCGTTCGCCAGGCACGCGGCCGTGATGCGCTCGCGGGCCGTCGGCAGGTCGGCCAGCTTCGTCGGGTTGATGACGACGCCGGCGCGTTTGAGCGGGGCCGGGACGTCGTCCTCGCCGGTGCGGAAGTGGTCACGCGGGGGGCGCGGGCGTCGACGACGCGTCGCCGCGACCTCGGGGACGACGCGGGTCAGGACGAGGCCCCCGATGACCAGCGCCAGCACGACGAGGCCGGCGATGATCCACGGCAGGTAGTCCTTGAGCACGAAGACATACGCTATCCCGCTGGTCGGGCGCGCCCCGAATCGCCGAGGCCCCGCGGCCCTAGGCTGGCCGCATGAGCGAGCCCGTCACCGACCCCGGCCCGTCGACGCCGGACGACGCGGACTGGACGTGGGTGCTGGAGCGCCCGTGCCCCGACTGCGGCTTCGACGCCGCGGCCACCGACCCTGCCGCCGTTCCCGGGATCCTCCGCGACGCGTCGAGGAGGTATGCCGTGAGGCTGGGTCGCGACGACGTGCGCACCCGACCGGCCGAGGGGGTCTGGTCACCGCTCGAGTACGCCTGCCACGTCCGTGACGTCTGCGACGTCATGCGCGGCCGCCTCGAGCAGATCCTCGAGGGCGAGGGCTCGCTGGTGCAGTTCGCCAACTGGGACCAGGACGAGACCGCCCTCGAGGCGCAGTACTGGCGCTCGGACCCCGAGGTCGTGGCCCGCGAGCTCGGCGAGGCGTTCGAGTCGGCGGCGACGGCATACGCCCTCCCGTCGGGTACGCAGTGGGAGTGGCCGGCCCTGCGCAGCAACGGCTCGCAGTTCACGGCCCGCACCCTCGCGCTCTACTTCGTCCACGACATCCACCACCACCTCTGGGACGTGACCTCTTGACCCTGCCCATCGACGTGCCCCTCCAGCTGCCCGAGCCGCGTACGCCCGACCCGCACGACGCGCCCGCGATCCGCTGGGGGATCCTCGCGCCCGGCGGCATCGCGCACGCCTTCGCCGACGCCGTCGCCGTCGGGACCTCCTCGTCGGTCGTGGCCGTCGGCTCGCGCAGCCGGGACCGCGCGCAGGACTTCGCCGACGAGTTTTCGATTCCTAGGGCGCACGGCTCCTACGAGGACCTCGTCGCCGACCCGGACGTCGACGCGATCTACGTGGCGTCGCCGCACTCGGAGCACCGCGACCACGCCCTGCTCGCCCTGCGTGCCGGCAAGCCGGTGCTCGTCGAGAAGGCCTTCACCCGCAGCGCCGCCGAGGCGCGCGAGGTCCTCGCCGCGGCCGACGAGCAGGGACTGCTCGTCGTCGAGGCGATGTGGAGCCGCTTCCTGCCGCACTACGACGTCGTGCGGCACGTCGTCGAGACCGGGCTCATCGGCGAGCTCGTCGCCGTGTTCGCCGACCACGGCCAGCGGCTCTACCCCGGCGGTCCGGCCCGGCTGTCCCAGCCCGAGCTCGCCGGCGGCGCGCTGCTCGACCTCGGCGTCTACCCCGTCTCGTTCGCGGACATGGTGCTCGGCGCGCCCGCGTCGGTGTCGGCGCAGGGCACCCTGACCGACCTCGGCGTCGACGCGACGACGACCATCACCGTGACCGGCGTGGGCGGGGCGCACGGCGTGCTCTCGTGCACGATGGCCGGCGTCACCCCGTGCAGCGCGGTCGTCGCGGGCACCGAGGCGCGGCTCGAGCTGTCGAGCACGTTCTATGCCGGCGGCTCGACGATCCGCCTCGTCGACCGCAACAACGAGGTCGTCGACGAGCGGGCCGGTGGCCTCACCGACGAGGTGCGCGGCTTCTCCTACGAGGCGGCCGAGTTCGCCCGGTGCCTCGTCGCCGGCGAGACCGAGTCGCCGCTCCTGCCGCACGCGACGACGCTGCGCGTCATGGAGACCATGGATGCCGTGCGCCGCCAGGTCGGGGTCGTCTACCCCGGCGAGTGACGCGTTCTCCCAGGGCGGGGCGCGGCCGACGGGCATCACCCTGCTGAGGTGATGCCCGGGCTGGTGTCGGCGGCGAGGATCGAGTGTCATGACGACGACGACATCGCTGACCGCGCCGCAGGCCGACCTCGTCCGTGAGACGGAGCCAGCCCGGCTCGCCGAGCTGACCGAGGACGAGCTCATCGAGCTGCACCAGCGGGTGCGCCGGGCTCGCAACAAGCACGTCGGCCTCTACCGCCGGCAAGCCAGCGCCCGCGTCCCGGCCAAGGGAGCGCGGGGCGCGGCTCGGCCGGCCAACCGGCTCAACGCCGACCGGGCCGAGGTCTTCGAGCTGGCGCTCGCCCGGGTCAGCGCACGGCTCGGTGTCGTCGCGCGGGCCGCGGCCGCGGAGCTGAAGGCCGAGCGCCTCGCCGCCGCCCGCGAGGTCAAGGCCGGCACGGGCCCCGGTTCGGTGGCGTCCGTCGCGGGGTCGGGGTCGGTGCCCTCGGCGAAGCGGCGCGCGACGAAGACGACCGGAGGCCTCAAGCGCGACGCCTCGTCGCAGTCCCAGGGCGCGCGCCGCCAGGCCCGCAAGGATTCTCGCTGAGGCCGGGCGCCCGCCGCAGGTGAGTGGCAGACTGCCGCCACCGGCGCGGTGCCGGTCTCGGTGAGAGGGGGGTTGGGCGGTGTTCGACATGTCCGGCATGGAGGCTCTCGTCCTGCTCTTCATCGCGGTCGTGGGCGTGCTCGTCGTCGGCACGTTCGCCTTCGTCATCGTCAAGGGCGTCTCGCAGTGGCGCGCCAACGAGGCCAGCCCACTGGTCAGCGTGGACGCCCTCGTCGTGTCGCGCCGCACCGACGTGCGCCGGCGCTCCGGCACGACGGCGCTCCCCGGCGCCGACGCCGGCTCACCGATGGTGAGTGGCACGCCCGCCACGTCCAGCACGACCTACTACGTGACCTTCGAGGAGCCGTCCGGCGAGCGGCGCGAGCTGCAGGTGAGCGGCCAGGACTTCGGGCAGCTCGCCGAGGGCGACCGCGGTCACCTGATGCACCAGGGCACGCGCTTCAAGGGCTTCACCCGCCAGAACGTCGTCGACGGACCCCAGTGACACGCTCGCGGTCCGAACGGAGCCGGCCGGACGGCATACGTCGTCGGTGACGCCCGGCGGTCGCTCTGAGTGGGAGAGCGGTGCGGGGGAGCGGTGGGGCGCAGCGGTGTGGCGGGCCTCGAAGCGGGTACGGCCATGGCCACACTCCACGCGCCCCGTCACGGGGCGCCACGGCAGCAGGGACCCGGCATGACGGCATACAGCACCATCGTTCGCGCGACGCACCTGCTCACCAACGCAGCGTGGTTCGGGGGCTCCCTCGCGGGCGCCGCGGCGCTCAACCCGGCAGCGCGTGAGGGGGAGCAGGCCCGCGACCGGGCCGACATCGCCGATGCGGGCTGGCGGCGCTGGGGACCCGTGCAGGGCGCCGCGGTCGGGCTGCACCTGCTGAGCGGCATCGCGATCCTCGCCGACAACCGTCGTCGCGTCGTCGAGCACCGGCCGACGACTGCCGCCGTAATCCTCAAGACGGCGCTCACGGCGACGGCCATGGCCGTGAGCGCCGAGGCCTACCGGTCGGGGGCCGAGTTGGGCGACGCGCTCGAGCGAGCGGACGCGGACCCGGCGGCCGGCAAGCGGGCGAGGGACCTGACGAAGCGGATGGGCTGGCTGCAGTGGGCGACCCCGGCGACCACTGCCGGGCTGCTCGTCCTCGACGCCTACCTCGGTGAGCAGCAGCGAGGCGCAGCAGGGCTGCTCGACCGGCCGTCCCGGCTGTGGCGCCGGTCGTGACGCGCGAGTTCGAGTTCGCCTTCGAGGGGCGCTACCGCCTGCCCGCGCTCGCGTTCGGGGTGACGCCGGCGACGGCGAAGGTCCTCGTCACCGACACCGAGCTGCTCGTGCGCTTCGGCCCTTGGCGACTGCGCACATCGCTGGCCAACATCTCGGGCACGGAGGTGTCCGGGGACTACGCGTGGTACCGCACCGCCGGGCCTGCGCACCTCTCGCTGACCGACCGCGGCGTCACCTTCGCGACGAACTCGCATCGGGGACTGTGCGTCTCGTTCGTCGAGCCGGTCCGCGCGATCGAGCCCACGGGCGCGCTGCGTCACCCGGGCGCGACGATGACCGTCGCCGACCCCGAGGCTCTGGCGGAGGCCCTGCGTCGCTGACGCCGCGGTGGGTCAGGCGTGCTGGTCCGGGGCCGCTGCGGGCTGCACGGACCAGGCTGCGGGATCGTCGTCCCTGTCGGCGTCGGCGACCTGCTTGGTCTCGTGGACCTTCCCGGGGGTGTGGTGCTGAGGCGCATAGACCGTGTAGAGCTGCATCGGCTCGTCGCCCGTGTTGGTCACGTTGTGCCAGCTCCCGGCCGGGACGATGACGCACCAGCCGTCGCCCACCTCCTGGTCGAAGGTCAGCTCGTCCTTGCCGGGTCCCATCTGGGCTCGACCGCGCCCGCGGTCGAGCCGGATGAACTGGTCGGTGTCGGGGTGCTGCTCGAGCCCGATCTCGCCACCGACCGGGATCGACATGAGCGTGACCTGCAGGTACTTCCCGCTCCAGGCCACGGTGCGGTAGTTGGGGTTCTCGAGCGTCTCGCCCTCGAGGTCGAACGCCTGAGGGGCGGGTCCCACGTCTTCGATGCTCATGCTTCGACCGTAGCCTCGCCGGGTCATGGCCGAGGGGGCTTCGCTGAGGTCGAGGAAGGCAGTAAGGCCCGATGCCATCTGGTCGCGGCTCGTGGGCTCAGCAGAGGTGAGCGCTCACGCGGGCAGCCCGGAGGCTTGCGCCAGGCTCGCGGCGAAATGAGGCGGGCCGAACCGGGTGTTGTCGGCGGCCCCACCTTCAGCCGGGCGGCGGGCGAAGGCCCGAGGAGCACGCGCAGTGCGAGCTTGCTGCTGACGCGTCCCTGTCGATCCAGTCGCGAGTAGGCTCCAGCGATGGCCGTGGACGTGGAGACCTCCATTGACATCGACGTTGCGCGTGATCGCGTCGCGGACTTCGCCTCCGACCCCGAGAACGCCCCGGGCTGGTACGTGAACATCTCAACCGTAGTCTTGGAGACTCCGCCGCCCGTCGCTGCGGGGTCGCGCATGGCGTTCGTTGCACATTTCTTGGGCAGGCGGATTGCGTACACCTACGAGGTCCGCGAACTGGTGGCCGGCGAGCGGTTCGTGATGAGTACCGCGGAAGGCCCCTTCCCAATGGAGACGACCTACACCTGGTCCGATACAGCGGCCGGTGGGACGCGAATGACCATGCGAAACCGGGGAGAGCCATCGGGTTTCGGCCACCTCGCGGCCCCGGTGATCTCACGAGCCATGCGACGCGCCAACCTCAAGGACCTCCGGGCCCTCAAAGGCCTCCTCGAGAATGCGACGACCTAGTCGATCTCATCAGCGTCTACACAATCGGGACGCTCAGTAGCGGCGGTAGGCAGTGGGGTCCCGCACGCGCCCTATCTGGGCGGAACGCTTGCGCCCGACAGGCGGCGGAAGGACGCACCATGCCCGGCGCTCGTCAGCGTGGGCCGTCACCTTTCGTGGCGCCACGGCGTCCAGGAAGGCCGTGGACTCGCGGTCGGGCCGTCCTTGCCGGGTGAGCGCCGGTACGCCTCGGACTTCAATGCGTGGCGTCGGTGTGCTCGAGGTGGCGTTTGAGGCCGGTCCAGATCGCCTGTTCCTGACGTCGGCCGATGACGCCGACCAGTGGGCCGGCGAATCGTGCCGGTCCGGTCAGCGTGATGGTCCAGTCCCAGGAGAAGTGGGTGCCCGTGGGAGTGGGGTCGCACTGCACGTGCCCTTCGACGGTGGCGTCGGCCATGACGCTGCGCGAGTCGATGCGGTGAGGCCGATCGAAGCTCGTGTACTCGATGCTCACCGGCCTTGGCCTGCCCCGAGAGAGCACGGTCGCCTCGAAGCGGGTGCCGTTCCCGATCAGACCGTCGCTCGTTTTGGTGGCCGCGGTCCTGTGCGGGTTGTAGCGCGGTTCATTGCGTTGGTCGGCGACGACGTCGAAGACCATCTCCACCGAGCGGGCGATGTCCAGGCTCCCTCGCACGCGGCGGCTCATTGGTGGATCTCACGGTCTAGGTGGAGCAGCTTCCAGCCGACCAGCGCGAACCAGGTCGGGAGCAGCAGCCCGTAGAGCATGTACGCCGGGCCGATGACCGGCCGCAGTGCCTCGGACACGATTCCGACCGCCCCGGCGACGATTCCGATGGTCGCGAGGACCGGCCCGAAGAACGAGGTGTGGCGCATGATCGAGGACAACAGCAGGATCGCGGCCGCGGTCAGGATCCCCGCCCACGAGACGGCGTTGGTGGCGGCGATGAGCGCGTCGGCAGCACTGACGAGCCGAGCCCGGTCGGCGTCCCTACCGGCGGTCGCGTAGGCGTTGCTGAGCACGACCAGGCCGCCGTGCAGGGACTGCGGGCTGCCGCCCAGCGCCAACGCGATCACCTCGGAGGCGATCCCGAACAGGCCCCCCATGGCCGCAACGGTCTTGTTTGCGTCCTTCAACGCCAACGCCACCGCGCTGAAGACCACGAGGGCGGGCACCGCCAGCCCGACGAAGCAGACCAGCTCGGTCAGGTAGACCCCCGTGTGGGCGGCGATGTACCCCAGCAGGGCAGCTCCCTCGGTGGGCGGGACCGGCGCGAGGAAGACGAGCGCCACAGGAACCAGGACGAGGAGCGCGAGGAGCACCGCCGACCAGCCTCCGGTCTTGAACAACAGTCCCCACGAGGCGTCCGGCTCTGGCGACCGGGCGTGCTCGACCTGCCCCGTGCCTGTCCAAACCGTCCTGGCCATCACCATCGCCCCCCGGGCATGGGCACGGCACCGGCCCTGCGCGTTACCCGGCCACGGTCATCGGTCCCGCTCATTCCCGTATGCGTGGTGCGCCGCTCGGCGCGCAACAGCAGGGTGAGGGCGCCGATCATCGGCACGGCATACAGCCAGAGCCACCAGCCGAAGAACAGCAGGCCGAGGTGGAACGCCATGAGCAGCACCAGCCCGACCTGCATCAACCGGCCCCCGGACAGCACCAGGATGCCGGCGGTGGCCTCGCCGGCGATCAGCAATCCGATGAACAGGCCCGTGTTCGGGACGACGAGGGAGGCCCAGGCGTCGCGGACGAAGGCGAACTGGGACATCTCACCGAAAGGGGCGAAGGAGTCCCAGTCTTTGATCAGGTAGACGACGTTCACCATCGCCCCGAAGACGAGGAACAGCACCCCGAGCGCGACCCGAGCAACGAGCCGTGCCCGTCGGCTCCGGTCAGCGCGCAGAGACGCAGCGATGATGGTCACGCCGAGGACGAGCCACATCACTTTTTCCATGGCATTGCCTTCCACCCAGCCGCCGGGGTGACCGCGCTCTCATGCGCCGGCTTCCCATCACGGCAGCCGCGACGGCGCCTGCTAGGAATTCTCCTCGCGTCGCGGTTGGCCGGTCCCGGACTGTGGCCGGCTTCACCACGAAAACGAGCATGGCTCCGCTCGGCCACCGCGACGATGGTCGGCTGCGCGGCGCAGTGACGCACCCTCGTCGACTCCGTCGGAGGCACCTCGAGGCTCCCCCGCGTTAGGACTACGTGGAGGGGAGATCTCATTCGGCGATGTCGACGCGAGCAACTGTGCGAGCCTTAGCCCATGGTCGCTCGCGCATACAGCACCACCTTGACCGCGTCGGACGATTGGTCCGGACCGATGCTCGAGATCGTCAGCGTGCCCGCTGAGTCCACGTCGGGCTACTCCCTAGAGGACTTGCTCGGATCTCTGGGGCTTGCGCCGGCTTCGGTTGAGAGATTCGGTGAGCTTAGCCAAGCCCGCGACCTACTCGTTGGACACTTTTCCACCACAGGACTTGGCGACCTTGTCTCGTTAACGTTCGACGAAAATTTCGTCGTTGTCGAAGAGTCCCCCGGGAAGGCTAAGGCGCTGTCGGCGGTCGCAGGGGCCGGCGCGATCGCAACTGGATTCGCCGTTTTTGGTCCGTGGGCGATCATCGCCGTTCCAGCGGGTGTCTTCCTCCTGGCGGCGGCGCCCGAGGCCGGGCGAGGATTCGGTGAATGGGTCGGAGACTGGTTCCGCGGCCACCGCAGGAACCGTTGAGAGAAGTCGTCGACGGTGATCAGAGCCCCCGAGCTGTAGGCGGTGCTGTGGACGGGTTCGGGCGCCCAGCCCCCGAAGCCACATGGCGCTGGAGATCAGCAGCATGCGCGTCACTCGCTAGGGCGGCGCTTTGATTGCCGAGGCTGCCTCGCTCGCGGCGGTGTGGGTCGCCCATCGGGGCGGTAAGCGGGGTGCTGTCGTCGAACGGCGTGCTTCCGTAGGCCCGGTGGGAGACTGTCGTCGACGGTCCCCGCTGATTCGCCCACGCGACGCGCGGAGGCGGGCGGACGGCATACGCCATCGGTGACGGTCAGGCGCCCATCGCGTTGGGGTCGCGCCAGCGGCGCTCGAACGGCAGTCGCCACGTGAACGGGGCGACGAGCTGGTGGATCTGGTTGGGACCCCACGTGCCTGCGTCGTAGGGGCGCACGATCGGCGGGTTGTCGAGGAGCGGCTGGCTGATCTCCCAGAGGCGCTCGATGCCCTCCGCCGACGTGAAGAGCGTCCGGTCGCCGCGGGCCGCGTCGTAGATGAGGCGCTCGTAGGCCTCGAGCACCGCGCCGGCCCAGTGGGTCTCCTGCATCGAGAACTGCATCGACAGTTTGTCGAGCTTCATGCCGGGGCCGGGACGCTTGCCGTAGAACGACAACGACATCCGGGCCTTGTCGGCGAGGTCGAAGGTCAGGTGGTCCGGCCCGTTGTCGCCGACGCCAGACCCGGCGGGGAACATCGAGCGCGGCGGCTCCTTGAAGGCGATGGAGATGATGCGGGCGCCCTCGGCCATCCGCTTGCCGGTGCGGAGGTAGAAGGGGACGCCGGCCCAGCGCCAGTTGTCGACGAAGCACTTGAGGGCGACGAACGTCTCGGTCTGGCTCTCGGCCTTGACGCCGGGCTCGTCGCGGTAGCCGACGTACTGCCCGCGCACGACGTCGTGGGGCTCGATGGGCGACATCGACCGGAAGACCTTGTTCTTCTCCTCGCTGATCGCGGCCGGCTCGAGCGCGGTCGGCGGCTCCATCGCGGTGAAGGCGAGCACCTGGAAGAGGTGCGTCACGACCATGTCGCGGTAGGCGCCGGTGCTCTCGTAGAAGTCGGCCCGCTGGGCGAGCCCGAGCGTCTCGGGCACGTCGATCTGGATGTGGTCGATGTGGTTGCGGTGCCAGATCGGCTCGAAGAGGCCGTTGGCGAAGCGGAACGCGAGGATGTTCTGCGCCGCCTCCTTGCCGAGGAAGTGGTCGATGCGGAAGATCTGCTCCTCGTCGAAGACCTGGTGCAGCTCGGCGTTGAGCGCCCGTGCGCTGGCGAGGTCGGTGCCGAAGGGCTTCTCCATGATGATCCGGCTGCGCTCGACGAGGCCGGCGTCGGCGAGCTGGTGCACGACGGTGAGCGCGGCCTTGGGCGGCACCGACAGGTAGTGCAGCCGCCGGGCGCCCTCGCCGAGGATCGCCTCCGACTCGTCGACCGCGGCCCGGATGCCCTGTGGCCCAAGGCTGCCCGGCACCCAGTGTATGCGGTCGGCGAACTCGCGCAGGTCGTCGTCGGTGACGTCGTGGCTCGAGTGCTCGCGGATCGAGGCGAAGACGAGGTCGAGGAACTCGTCTCGGCTCAGCTCGTCGAGCGAGGTCGCGACGACGCGCAGGCCCTCGAGCAGCTGCGACTCGTGCAGGTGCAGCATGCCCGGGAGCAGCTTGCGCTTGGCAAGGTCTCCGGTGGCGCCGAAGAGGACGACCGTGGTGGCTGGCATGGGTCCAGCGTGGCGCAGATCGGGCGCCAGCGGGAGGTGCGGTGCGGGTCACGTGCGGGTGGGCCCGATCGGCCTCCGGGTCGGCCGACCGTGTGGGAACCTCGGTCATGGCACCTGATGCCGCGCCCGATGCCGCGCCCGATGCCGTGCCCGACGACGGCCTCCCCGGCGAGGAGCGGCCGTCGGACGTCACCTCTGGTCGCCTCTCGCGGCTGCGGACGCGCGGCGAGGAACGGGCGATGCGGTATGCCGCCCGCTACGGCGAGCTGGGCCGCCGGGTCCCGGCGCTGCGAGTCCCCCTCGACATGGTCTCGCTCTACGTCGCTCGACAGGGGATGCTGCTCGCGAGCGCGGTCGCCTTCCGGGCGTTCCTGTGGCTGCTGCCGCTCGCGCTCGTCGCCGCAGGGGTGCTTGCCGGGATCGGGGACGCGTCCCCGTCCGCCGCCCCGGAGGTCCTCGCGGCGGCAGGCGTGACGAGGACGATCCGCGGCCAGATCACGGCGGCCCTCGTCGAGTCGAGGGGCTCGTGGTGGGTGGCCGTCCTCGTCGGGACCGTGCTGTCGCTGTGGACGACCCGGACGCTGCTGCGCAACCTCGTCATCGTCAACGCGCACCTGTGGGACGCGCCCGTGCCCAGGCGCACCCAGCGCGAGGTGCTGCGCGGGACGCTCGTCTTCGGTGGGGCGTGGGTCGCCATCTTCGCCGGCGCAGCGCTCGTCTCGCACGTCGACCGCCTCTTCCCCGGCGGCGTCGTCCTGTCGTTCTTCGGACAGGCAGCGGTCTCGGCCGCGGGCTGGCTCTGGATCACCTCCTACTTGCCCGACCGGCGCAGGTCGTGGACCGACCTGCTGCCCGGCGCGACCCTCTTCGGCGTCGGGCTGGCCACGCTCCACCTCGTCAGCCGCGTCGTCCTCCCGGCGCGCATCGAGCACTCGGCCGCCCTCTACGGCTCGCTCGGCATCGCGGGGGCGGTCCTGCTCTGGCTGCTCTTCGTCGGGCAGGTCGTCGTCGGCTGCGCCCTCCTCAACCGGGTGTGGCTGCGGTACCGCGACCCGACCTTCGACGCCGGGACCGGCCTCCGGGCGGACGATTCCGCGCAGGCCCGGGCCTGAGGGCCTCGAGCGTCCTATGCTCGGGCCATGCTCATCATCGGGATGATCCTCTTCGGCATGCTCGTCGGCGCCGCCGCCCAGCTCATCCTGGGCCGCGAGGGCAAGAGCATCGACTGGACGATGGCGATCGTCGCCGGCCTCGTCGGCTCGTTCGCCGGTGGCCTGCTCGCGAGCCTCATCGCGGGCGACGGCATCGCGCTGCGTCCCAGCGGCATCATCGGCTCCATCGTCGGGGCCGTGATCGTCACCGCGGTGTGGCGCTGGAGCCGCACCCGCAGCGTCACTCGCTGACGCCGACCACCTCGAGGCGGATGGCCTCGAGCGCCTCGCTGAGCTGGCGCGCGCCCACGGCGAGGTTGAAGGGCAGCGAGATCCCGTCGGGCCCGGGTGAGGCGAGGGGGTGGAGGCGCGAGAGCCCGCCATCGACGTTGCCGCGCTCAGCCGTCCAGGCGGTGACGGCGGCCTTGTCGACGACGATGGTGGCCAGCAGGTGACTGTTCGGGCCTCGGCCCTCGTGGCGGCTGGTGCCGAAGCCGGAGATGACGGTCCACGGCACGCAGCCGCCCTGGACGTGCACGCCCTCCGCGTCAGCGACGACCGGCGGCCGGGAGGGACGTGCCAGCGCCAGGCCGAGGGCCAGGACCAGGAGGCCGAGGACGGCCGGGACGAGGCCCATCACGACGCCGATGATGCCGCTCCACGGCTTGCCGGTGCGGGTGGAGATGACGTGGATCCCACCGCCCATGAGCACGAGGCCGCACGCGAGCAGACCGAGTCCGAGCGTCCAGTAGACGGCGACCCTCAGCCCGCTGAAGCCGACCTCCACGCGCCCCTCACGCCGGAAGGTCTCCATGAGACGACGGGCCTGGGCTCCCCTGAGTGCACTCACCGGCGCGATTGTGCCGCACGGCGGCCCGGCCCCACGTCAGAGGGCCTCGACCCTCACCCGTCCGCGGGCGACCGTCCACCGGTGGGTGAGGCGTATGCCGTCCAGCAGGCTCTCGTCGTGGCTGACGACGAGCACGGTCCCCCCGAAGGCCGCCACGGCGGCCTCGAGCTGCTCGATGGCGTCGACGTCGAGGTGGTTCGTCGGCTCGTCGAGCACGAGGACGTTGACCTCCCGTCCCTGGAAGAGCGCCATGAGGGCACGGGTCCGCTCACCCATCGACAGGCTCCGCGCCGGCCGTGACACGTGCTCGGAGCCGAGGCCGAACTTCGCGAGCAGGGTGCGCACCTCGGCGATCGGCCACTCCCGGGAGGTCTTCGGGTCGGGACCGAGCTCGCGGCGCACGACGTCGAGGACCGTCGCGTCGTCGTCGAGCAGGTGCCGCCGCTGGTCGATGACGCCGACGGCGACGCGCGTGCCGAGGGACTGCCGACCCGAGGTGAGCGGGAGCCGGCCGAGCAGCGCGCCGAGGAGCGTCGTCTTGCCCGACCCGTTGTCTCCGACGAGGGCGATGCGGTCGCCCCGGCCGACGGTGAGGCTGACGGGGCCCAGCCGGAAGTCGTGCCGCTCGACGACCGCGTCGGACAGGGTCGCCACGACATCGGCCGACGGTCGGCCCTCGGTGATGGCGTAGCGGAGCTGCCACTCCTTGCGCGGCTGCTCGACCGCGTCGAGCCGGTCGGCGGCCCGCTCGAGCCGGCCACCCTTCGCGGCCTGGCGGTCGGCCCGCGCCTTGTGCTTCTCACGGATGTGCTTGTCCGGCTCCTTCCCGAGCGCGACGTTGCGCCGGCCCTTGTCGGCCCAGTCGTGGCGCTGCCGGGACTGCGCGAGCAGCGAGTCCTGCGTGGCGGCATACCCCTCGTAGGCCTCCCAGGCGTGGGCACGGGCGACCGCGCGCTGCGCGACGAAGCTGCTCCAGCCGCCGGTGTAGTGGCCGATGCGCTGCTGCTTGACGTCGAGCTCGACGACGCTCGTGGCGACCGCGTCGAGGAAGGTGCGGTCGTGGCTCGCGATGAGGATCGGGCCCTCGTGGGCGGCGACGAAGTCGGCCATCAGGGTGAGCCCGCGGGCGTCGAGGTCGTTGGTCGGCTCGTCGAGCAGGAGCACGTCGTACTGGCTCAGCAGCACAGCGACGAGGCAGGCCCGAGCGGCCTGACCGCCCGACAGCGTGCCCAGGGGCCGGTCCCGGTCGACGTCGAGCCCGACGCGCGCGGCCACCTCGGGGAGCCGCTCGTCGAGGTCGGCGGCGCCGAGCGCGAGCCAGCGCTCGAGCGCCGCGGCGTAGCGGTCCTCGCTACCCTCGTCCCCGCTCGCAATCGCTGCAGACGCCGCCTCGAGCTCGGTGTCGGCGGCCAGGACGCCCGTGCGGCGACGCGCATACGCCAGCAGCGTCTCGGACGGGTCGGGCACGACCTGCGGCAGCCAGCCGATCGTCGCGTCGCGCGGGGCGAGCCGGATCGCGCCGGCCTCGACGGGCAGCTCGCCGACGACGGTGCGCATGAGGGTCGACTTGCCCGAGCCGTTCGGGCCGACGACGGCCGTGACGTCGCCGTCGGCGAGCGTCAGGTCGAGGCCGGAGAAGAGGGTGCGGGCGCCGAAGGCGACGTCGAGCCCGGAGATGGTGAGGGTGGAAGACATGTGGGGTCCTTGATGGTCGGCAGGGCCCCGCGGCGCGACCTCAACCGGTCATCGGGAGGAAGCGCGCGGGCGGGCACGAGGCATCAGGAGATCCACACGGGAGAGACCGTAAGCGGCGCCGGCGCGCCGCGTCCACAGACTTTTCGCCGCCACCCCCGCGCGAAGAACCCCCGCCTGCCCCACCGAACGCAGCGTTCGGTGGCGAAAGCTGTGTTCTAGCACTGAGTTCGAGACCGAACGTTGCGTTCGGTGCGAGAGGAGGGAGGGGTACTGGTGCCCGCGCGGCCTCAGGTGAGCGACGCGTCGTGGACGACGATGGCGATCTGCACGCGGTTGTCGGCGCGGAGCTTGTCGAGGACCCGCGACACGTGGGCCTTGACGGTCGGCACCGAGAGGTAGAGCTCGCGCGAGATGTCGGCGTTGGACAGGCCACGGCCGATGGCGAGGGCGACCTCGCGCTCCCGGTCGGTCAGGGTGGCGAGCAGGGACTCGGCGTCGGTGCGCCGCCGGTCGCTCGCGTCGACGGCGACACCGCCGGTGGCGACGTGCGCCATGAGGGTCGCCGTGATGCTGGGGGAGAGGATCGGCTCGCCGGCCGCAACGAGCCGTACGGCCTCGACGAGCCGCCGCGGCTCGGTGTCCTTGAGCAGGAAGCCGTGCGCCCCGGCCCGGAGCGCCTGCACGACCATCTCGTCGGCGTCGAACGTCGTCAGCACGATGACCTTGAGGTCGTCACCACGGGCGTCACGCACGGCCCGAGCACCTTCGGAGAGAAGCGATCTCGTCGTCTCGAGGCCGTCGCGCCGCGGCATGCGGATGTCCATGAGGACGACGTCGGGCCGGTGCTCGTCGACGACCCGCTCGCCCTCGATGCCGTCGCCGGCCTCGGCGACCACCTCGAGGTCGGGCGCGCCGCCGAGGATCATCCGGAGCCCCGCACGCACGAGCGCGTCGTCGTCGACGATGACGACCCGCGTAAGCCCCTGGTCCCCGTTCATCGCGACCACGGTAGCCGAGCCGTGAGGACGAACTCGCCTGCCCGGTCAGGGCCGTAGGTCAGCTCGCCACCGGCGAGGACGGCGCGCTCGGTGAGCCCGAGCAGTCCCAGCCCGGCGCCGACGGTCGGACCCTGGCGTATGCCGTCCGCTGCGTCGGTGCCCCCGCGCGGCACCGCGTTGCGCACCGTCACCTGCACCGCCTCGTCGTCCAGCCCGCGCTCGGGCGCCGTCGAGACGGTGACGCGGACCGCTGCGCCGGAGGCGTGCTTGCGGGCGTTGGTCAGGCCCTCCTGGACGATGCGGTAGGCGCTGCGCGACACCTGCTCGGGCACGGCCCCGAGGTCGCCGGAGCGGTCGAGCGACACCGTCGTCCCGCCCGAACGGGCTTCGGCGACAAGGGTTTCGATGTCGGCGAGGGTCGGCTGTGGCGGCTCCGGCGATCCGTCTGCGGGGGCGTCGACCCCGGGCACGTCGCGCAGCACCCCGAGCACGGCCCGGAGCCCGGTCAGGGCCTGGTTGGCGCTCTCCCGGACGATCTCGGCCGTCTCGGCGACCTGCTCCGGAGCGAGGTCGGTGCGATAGGCGAGGGCGCCGGAGTGCATGGCCACCAGGGAGATCCGGTGGGCGAGGACGTCGTGCATCTCGCGGGCGATGCGGGCCCGCTCGGCGACCTGGGCCTGGACGACCCGCATCGCCTGCTCGCGCTCGGCGGTCAGGGCCCGCTCGTGCAGCGAGGCGACGAAGGCGCGGCGCTCGCCGACGGCCCACCCGATGGCGACGCTCACCGCCAGGCTGAGCAGCGCGATGATGACGTTGGGCAGGGTGATCGCCTCGGGCTCGGTCGGGTAGACCAGGGAGTGCGACAGCCCCGCCAGCATCCACGGCAGGGCCATGACGGCGATGTCGCGCCAGCGCTGGCGCGTCGACAGCGACACGAGCGCGACGAGGGACGCCCCGACGGCAACCGAGGAGACGCCGGAGATCGCCGTCGTCGCGAGGGCCATGACGAGCGGCCACCGACGCCGCCACAGCAGCAGCACGGTCGCCACGACGCCGAGCGCGAGATCGACGAGCAGCCAGTCCTTGCCGAACGTCGGTTCGACGCCACGCTGGTCCAGCTGCGCCTGCACGGCGCCCCAGATCGCGAGCCCGAAGAGGAAGCCGACGCCGAGCCGCCACGACTCGCCCCACACGTGACCGCGTCGGGTGCGGGCGATCCGGGGCAGCGGCACCCGGCCAGCCTAGGCGCGGACGGCGCGGGACGGCATACGACCAAGGTCTGCTATCCCACCCCACCGGGACGCCGACCCTGAGCACGCACCCTGACTCCGGTCAGGGTCGGGTGCGACCTTGGTAGGGGTCGGAATCAGGCTTGTGACGGATGTGCGGCACCACCCGGGACCGGGAGGGTGGAGCCCATGATCACAGTGGAACGACTCACCAAGCGCTACGGCCCCTTCACGGCCGTCGACGACGTCTCCTTCGACGTCAAGCCCGGCCTCGTCACCGGCTTCCTCGGCCCGAACGGTGCCGGCAAGACCACCGCCATGCGGGTCATGGCCGGCCTGACGCCCGCCACGTCGGGTCGTGCCACGGTGCTCGGCAAGCCGTATGCCGCCCTGCCGAACCCGGGCCGCCACGTCGGCTTGCTGCTCGACGCCTCAGCGCAGCACGCCGGTCGCACCGGCCGTGAGGTGCTCACGCTCGGCGCGATCCTCATGGGCGTCGGGCGGCACCGCGTCGACGAGATGGTCGAGCTCGTCGGGCTCACCGAGAAGGAGGCGAACCGCCGGGTCCGCAACTACTCCCTCGGCATGCGCCAGCGCCTCGGCATCGCCCACGCGCTGCTCGGCGACCCCGAGGTGCTCATCCTCGACGAGCCGGCCAACGGCCTCGACCCGGCGGGCATCCGCTGGATGCGCGACCTGCTGCGCGGCTACGCCAACGAGGGCGGCACGGTGCTGCTGTCCTCCCACCTGCTCAACGAGATCGAGCGCGTCGCCGACGAGATCATCGTCATCGGCCACGGCAAGATCGTCGCCCAGGGCACCAAGGACGAGCTGCTCGCCGGCGCAGGCACGTTCACCCGCTCCACCGACGACGACGCCCTCATGGCCGCGCTGGCCGAGCAGTCGATCGTCGCGCAGCGCACGCCCACCGGCGGCCTGCAGGTCGAGGCCGAGCCGATCGCCGTCGGCCGCGTCGCCGTCGCCCACCAGATCGTCCTGACCGAGCTGCGCGGCGCCGACAGCCGGGGACTCGAGGAGATGTTCCTCGACCTCACGGCCGACGCCGCCCGAGAGGAGGTGGCGGCATGACCACCGCGACCACGACCGCCACGACCCAGGCCGCCAGCGGGGCACCGGTCTCCAAGAACGCCGAGTCGGCACTCCCGACGCACGCCAAGGTGCCGAGCCGCATCGACGGCCCGCGTCCCACGACCGGGGTGCCCTTCGGCCGCCTCGTCCACGTCGAGCTGCGCAAGATGCTCGACACCCGCGCCGGCCGCTGGCTCATCATCGGCATCGGCGCGATCATCGCGGTCGCCCTGACGATCATGTTCTTCAACGAGGGCGGCCAGCACACCTTCGGCGAGTACCTCCAGGCCACGACGATGCCGATGGCGCTCATCCTGCCGGTCGTCGGCATCCTCGCCGTCACGTCCGAGTGGAGCCAGCGCACCGGCCTCGTCACCTTCGGTCTCGAGCCGCGCCGCATCCGCATCGCCTGGGCCAAGCTGCTGTCGGCGCTCGTCGTCGGGGTCTGCGCCTTCGCGCTGGCGCTCGTCCTCGCCGCCCTCGCGCACCAGGCGGCCATCACCTTCCGCGGCATCGAGGGCAACTGGTCGACGGACGCGCTCGTGCTCCTCGGCGCCGGCGGCTACGTGCTGCTCGGCATCGCCCAGGGCGTCGGCTTCGGCATGCTCTTCAAGAACACGCCCGCGGCGGTCGTCGTCTTCTTCGTCCTGCCGACCGCGTGGTCGATCCTCGGCTCGATGGTGTCGTGGCTGCGCGACGCCGCCACCTGGCTCGACATGAACCAGACCATGCAGCCGCTCTTCAGCGGGTCGCTGACCGGCCAGCAGTGGGCGCACCTCGCCACCTCGGTCGGCCTCTGGGTCATCGCGCCCCTTGCCGTCGGCATCTGGCGCCTCACCCGCGCCGAGGTGAAGTAGCCGGCACCACGAACGAGAGGTATGCCGTGTGCCTGACGGGGGCACACGGCATACCTCTTCGTGTTGTGCGGGTCGAAAACCCTTGTCAGTGAGCGGCGTTCGTCGCCGACTCGACGATGGGCTCCTCGACGACCTTGGCGTCGTCGGCGTCGCCGCCCGGGTTCTCGCCGCCGAGCCCGGCGCGGACGAGCTCCTCGATCTGCTTGCCGGTCTCGGCGTCGACGCTCTTCCAGTAGTCGAAGGCGCGCTCGAGCACCGGCGACTTCACGCCGCCGAGCAGGTGGCCGGCGACCGTCTCGGTGAAGGCCTCGCGCTGGGCGTCGTCCCAGACCTCGCGGACGAGGCGGCCGGCCTGGCCGAAGTCGTCGTCGTCCTCGCGCAGCGTGTAGGCCTGGCGCACCATGGCGCCGTCGGTCTCCCAGCCCTCCTCGGCCTCGCCGACGTTGTCGGCGTAGCCGCGGCCCTCGCTGTTGGGGGCGTAGACCGGGGCGTCGCCGCGGTGGTCGTAGGCCATCGGGCCGTCCTGCGTGTAGGTGTTGACGTTCTCCACGTGGGGGCGGTTGACCGGCAGCTGGAGGTAGTTCGGGCCGATGCGGTAGCGGTGGGTGTCGCTGTAGGCGAAGACCCGTCCGAGCAGCATCTTGTCCGGCGAGAAGCCGATGCCCGGGACGACCGCCGACGGCTCGAAGGCCGCCTGCTCGATCTGGGCGAAGAAGTTGTCGGGGTTGCGGTTCAGCGTCATCGTGCCGACCTTGATGAGCGGGTAGTCGCTGTGCGGCCACACCTTCGTCAGGTCGAACGGGTTGAGGTGGTAGGTCTTCGCGTCCTCGTAGGGCATCGCCTGGATCGACAGCGTCCAGCTCGGGAAGTCGCCCGCCTCGATGGCGTCGTGGAGGTCGCGGCGGTGGTGGTCGGCGTCCTGCCCGGCGATGCGCTCGGCCTCGGCGCCTGTCAGGCCCTCGACGCCCTGGTCGGAGTGGAAGTGGTACTTGACCCAGTGCTTCTCGCCGGCCTCGTTGACCCAGAGGAAGGTGTGGCTGCCGTAGCCGTTCATGTGGCGGAACGTCTTCGGGATGCCGCGGTCGCCCATGAGGTAGGTGACCTGGTGGGCCGACTCGGGGTTGAGGCTCCAGAAGTCCCACTGCATGTGGTTGTCGCGCAGGCCCGAGCCGCCGCGGCGCTTCTGGCTGCGGATGAAGTGCGGGAACTTCATCGTGTCGCGGACGAAGAAGACCGGGGTGTTGTTGCCGACGAGGTCGTAGTTGCCCTCGGTCGTGTAGAACTTCAGCGCGAAGCCGCGCGGGTCGCGCCACGTGTCGGGGCTGCCCTGCTCGCCGGCGACGGTCGAGAAGCGCGCGAGCATCTCGGTCGTGACGCCCGGCTGGAAGAGCGCGGCCTTGGTGTATGCCGTGACGTCCTCGGTGGTCTCGAACGTGCCGAAGGCGCCGGAGCCCTTCGCGTGCACGTTGCGCTCGGGGATGCGCTCGCGGTTGAAGTGCGCCATCTGGTTGAGGAAGTGGTGGTCGTGCAGCAGGATCGGGCCGTCCGGGCCGACGGTGAGCGAGTTGCGGTCGCTCGGCGCCGGTGCGCCGGTCTCGGTGTGGGAGCCGAGCTCGGCCTCCTTGCTCGGGGCCGTCTCGATCGACTCGCGTGACTGCGTGGTTTCGCTCATGTCTGCTCCTTCGACGTCTGTACCGGGGCCATACCCACTCGACCGCCATCGGCTGGGCACACGCCTAGAGTCGGCATGTGCGAGGGATCCGAGGCGCGGTCGTGGCGATGCCCGCCGTCGTCGCGGCGTCGGTCGTGGCGTCGCTCGCGGCCGGATGCACGGCCGGCGTCACCGCGCCTGTCGCGCCCACAACGGTCGGGTCCGCAGCGGGCTCCACCCCCGACGTCTCCCTGACGCCGATCGACCCCGGTCCGCCGCCCGTCGTCACCGTCCCGGCGCCGGTCGCCGGCGAGGTGGCGCGAGTCGTCGTGACGAGGCAGGGCGCCGGCCGGGCCGCGCGCAACGTGCCCGGGGTCCCGGTCGCGGCAGGGCACACCTACACCGTCGAGGTGGCCTGCGCGGCCGGCCGCCCTTCGACCGGCACGAGCTACGCCGTCTACGACGCGGCGCCCGGCACGTGGGGCCACGGCGAGCCGCTCTACTCACGGCCGTTCCCGTGCGACGGCTCGGTCCAGCGGACCGCCCACCTGGGCCTGCCGGCAGGCAAGGTCCAGATCGACGTCCGCGGGCTCCCCGGGGACGCCGTGACGGCATACGCCCTCATCCGCCCCGAGTAGTCGAGTGGCCTCGTGGCCCCATCCGGCCCACGCCGACCACCCCCTCCCCGTCGAGTGGCCCCGCAACCCCACCCTTCACGCGACAGGAGTGACGACGGGGCCACTCGAGTGGGAGGCGTGTGGGCGGGAAGTGGGTCGTGGGCGGCGCGCGGGCGCGGATAGGCTGGCCCGCGTGATCGACATCAAGCTCGTGCGCGACGAACCCGACCGGGTCCGCGCCTCGCAACAGGCCCGTGGTGAGGACCCGGGGATCGTGGACGCGATCCTCGCTGCCGACGAGCGCCGTCGATCGTCCCTCGGCGAGTTCGAGAGGCTCCGCGCCGAGCAGAAGACCGTCAGCAAGTCGGTCGGTGCCGCGATGGGCGCGTTCCAGAAGGCGAAGAAGGCCGGCACCGACGACGCCGAGCACCTCGAGAGGGTGGCCCACGAGGCGCGCACGCACGCCGGCCGGCTGAGCGAGCAGGTCAAGTCGCTCGAGAGCGACGCCGACGACGCCGCGGCCGAGCTGGAGCGCCTGCTGCGCCAGGTCGGCAACGTCATCATCGACGGCGTGCCCGTCGGCGGCGAGGACGACTACGTCGTGCTCGAGACCGTCGGCACCCCGCGGGACTTCGCGGCCGAGGGCTTCGAGCCGCTCGACCATCTCGCGCTCGGCGAGAAGCTCGGCGCCATCGACATGGAGCGCGGGGCCAAGGTCGGCGGCGCGCGCTTCTACTACCTCACCGGCGTCGGCGCGCTGCTCGAGCTGGCGCTGCTCAACATGGCGATCGCCCAGGCGACCGCGGCCGGCTTCACGCCGATGATCACGCCGACGCTCGCGCGCCCGGAGATGATGATCGGCGCCGGCTTCATGGACGCACACGCCGACGAGGTCTACCGCCTCGAGGCCGACGACCTCTACCTCACCGGCACCTCGGAGGTCGCCCTCGCTGGCTACCACTCCGACGAGATCATCGACCTGACCAACGGCCCGAAGAGGTATGCCGGGTGGTCGGCCTGCTACCGCCGCGAGGCCGGTTCGCACGGCAAGGACACCCGCGGCATCATCCGCGTGCACCAGTTCCACAAGGTCGAGATGTTCAGCTACTGCCGACCCGAGGACGCCGAGGCCGAGCACCAGCGCCTGCTGGCCTGGGAGCGCGAGATGCTCGCCAAGATCGAGGTGCCCTACCGCATCATCGACACCGCGGCCGGTGACCTCGGCGGCCCCGCGGCCCGCAAGTTCGACTGCGAGGCGTGGGTGCCGACGCAGGGCAAGTTCCGCGAGCTGACCTCGACCTCGAACTGCACGACGTTCCAGGCTCGCCGCCTCAACACCCGCGAGCGTGACCCGAACGGCTCGGGCACCCGCGCCGTCGCGACCCTAAATGGCACGCTCGGCACGACGCGCTGGCTCGTCGCGATCCTCGAGAACCACCAGCAGGCCGACGGCTCGGTGCGCGTGCCCGAGGCGCTGCGCCCCTTCCTCGGTCTCGACGTCCTCAAGCCCCTCGCCTGACGCTCCACCCGGCGCGGTTCGATGTATCGGCGCGGTCCCTGGGCCGCGCAGATACATCGAACCGGGGTCAGGGGGTGGAGGAGTACGTGACGCCCAGCTGTCTGGTGACCTCGTCGAGGGCTCGAAGGTTGGACTGCACCGCTGCGGCGGGGTGGAGCGGGGACTCGAGCAGGCCTTCGCCGATGCAGCGGGCGACCTCGAGCGCGGAGTGGAAGAGGGCGCCGTGGCCGATGGGCTCCGGGTCGGTCCACGTCACCGAGCGTGAACCGTCGGCCGAGGTGACGACGACGTCGCCGGGCATGAAGAAGGGCCCGGGCAGGGTCAGCGTGGCCGCCGTGCCCGCGATCGTCGCCGTCGTGGGCGTACGCGTGAGCAGCGTCGAGTGGAGCACGCTCGTCGCGTCGCCGGCGTGCGTCAACAGCATCGCGGCCTGGCCGTTGACGCCGGTGCCGGTCGTCTCGCCGGTGGCCAGCACCCGGGTCGCCGGACCGAGCGCCCACGTCGCGAGCATCGTGACGTAGGTGCCGAGGTCGAGCAGGGAGCCGCCGGCCATGGCCGGGTCGAGGATGCGGTGCGGCGGGTCGAAGTGCTCGCCGTGGTCGGCCAGGACGGTGCGCACGTGACCGAGAAGCCCGGCGTCGAGGACCTGCCTCACGACGTCGAGGCGCGGCAGGAAGAGCGTCCACATCGCCTCCATGCAGAAGACGCCCGCGGCCGCAGCAGCGTCCGAGATCTCTTGCGCCTCAGAGGCATTGAGGCCCAACGGCTTCTCGACGAGCACGTGCTTGCCGGCCCTGATCGCGAGCAGCGCACCCGCCAGGTGGAGGTGGTGCGGCGTCGCGACGTAGACGACGTCGACCTCGGGGTCGGCGACCAGGGCCTCGGCGGACGGATGGGCCCGCTCGATGTCGGACGTCCCCGCGAACGCGTCGGCCGAGGTCTGCGTCCGTGACCCGACCGCCACGACCCGCTGCGTCGTCGAGGCCTGCAGCGACGCGACGAAGCGGGAGGCGATCCACCCGGTGCCGAGCACGCCCCAGCGCAGGCGCGGCACGGACGAGGGTGACGGACGTCGGGGCGCCGGGAGGGCGTCGGGCAGCGAAGGGATCGACACGGCATACCTTCTCGGCGGTCGGGCGCCGTGACGGAGGCGGCGCGGTCAGCGCTCGTCGAGCATGACCTCGATGGAGTAGTCCTGGGCGCGGTAGCAGTGGTCGCCGTACTCGACCGGGCCGCCGACCGCGTCGAACGCGGTGCGCGACATCGTCAGCACAGGCTGCGACGGCGTGAGGTCGAGGTGCTTGCGCTCGGCGGCCGACGGCTGTCGGGCCCCGATGCGCTGGTGGGCGACGACGGGCTTGCCGCCGCGGGCGCGGAGCAACGCGTAGAGGCCGTTGTGCTCGAGGTCCTCGCGGCTGATGTCGGAGTAGGCGGGCGGCAGCCAGTTGCGCAGCATCGCGAGCGGCCGGTCGCCGTCGCGGCGCAGCCGGACGAGCTTGAGCAGCGGGGTGTCGACGGGCAGCCCGAGGGCCGTCGCGGCGACCTCGTCGGTCGTCACCTCGTGGGTCAGCACCTCGGTGCGCGGGTCGCCCGAGCCCTCGCGGCGGAGGTCGTCGTAGAGGCTCGTCAGCTCGGCGCGACGGTGGATCTGGCGCCCCGCGACCGTGGTGCCGAGTCCGCGCCGGCGCAGCAGCAGGCCCTGCCCGACGAGCTCCTGGATGGCGCGGCGCACGGTCGGTCGCGAGAGCCCCAGCCGGTCGGCCATAGCGACCTCGTTCTCGAAGGCGTCGCCCGGCTGGAGCTGCCCGCTCGCGATCGCCGCACTCAGCTGCTGCGCCAGCTGGTGGTAGAGCGGGACGGGCGTCTCGCGGTCGATGCGGACGTCAACGGGCTGGGGCATGGCCGCAGACTATCGAGACCCGGCATCCATGAGCATATGTCTTTATGTCAGCACAGACTCGTGTCCTCACCGGGGGCTCTTGACGACGAGGATCGGCACGTCGGCGTCGAGGATGAGGTTCTGCGCGACGCTGCCGAGGAACGCCTTGCCCATGGGGGAGCGGCGCCGCGCCCCGATGACGAGCAGCTCGGGACCGAGGTCGCGCACGGTGGCGAGGATCGCCTCCGAGACGTCCGCGATGTCCCGGCCGCCCGGCACGAGGCGGACGTCCCAGGCGACGTCGGGCAGCCCGACCACCTCGAGCGCCGACCCGACGGCGTCGGAGATGCCCGCCCGGTTGGCCTCGGCGATGTCGTTGTCGAGCGACTCGACGACGTGGACGACGACCATGTCGGTGCCGCGGTAGGCCGCCTGGCGGGCTCCCTCCTGCAGGGCCAGGGCGCTCGAGCTGCGGGTGTGGTGGGCGACGGCGACGCTCATGACGCCATCCCCCTCACTTCTGCAGCTCGTGCGAGAGCTCGGTGAGCTCGTCCCCGCCGGCCATCTGGCGGGTGAGCTCGTCGAGGCCGACGTCGGACCGCTTCTTGTCGAGCACGGCCTGGCCGAGCTTGAGGATGACGAAGTGGTTGCCCACGAGGTAGGCGTGGTGCGGGTTGTGGGTGATGAAGACGACGCCGAGGCCGGCGTCGCGGGCCGCAGCCGTGTACTTCAGCACGACGCCGGACTGCTTGACGCCGAGCGCCGCCGTCGGCTCGTCGAGGATGAGCACGCGGGCCCCGAAGTAGACGGCCCGGGCGATGGCGACGCACTGGCGCTGGCCACCGGAGAGGGTGCCGATGGGCTGGTTGATGTCCTTGACGACGACGCCCATCTTGCGCAGCTCCTCGTCGGCGATGCGCTTCATGTCGGCGATCCGGAGCGTCGCGAACGGCCCGCGGCCGCTCGTCAGCTCGGAGCCGAGGAAGAAGTTGCGCCACACCTCCATGAGGGAGACGACGGCGAGGTCCTGGTAGACGGTCGCGATGCCGTGGTCGAGCGACTCGCGCGGCGACCCGAACGACACCTCCTTGCCGTCGACCTTCATGGTGCCCTCGTTGTGCGGGTGCAGGCCGGCCATGATCTTGATGAGCGTGGACTTGCCGGCGCCGTTGTCGCCGAGGACGCACGTCACCTCGCCGGCACGGACCGTGAGGTTGATGCCCTTGAGGGCGCGGATCGCGCCGTACGTCTTGCCGACGTCCTTCATCTCGATGAGCGGCTCGCCCGAGTGGAGGCCCGGGTCCGCGTGCTCGGACAGGGTGTCAGTCATGTCAGCCCACCTTTCGGGCGGTCGAGAGTCGCTTGACGTAGAGGTTGACCATCACGGCGAGCAGGAGCATGACGCCGAGGAAGGCCCGGAACCAGTTGGGGTCCCAGCCGGCGTAGACGATGCAGAGGCTCGTCATGCCGAAGATGAAGGCGCCGATGGCGACGCCGATCGCGTTGCCGAAGCCGCCGGTGAGCAGTGTCCCGCCCACGACCGCGGCGATGATGTAGAGGAACTCGTTGCCGATGCCGTTGCCGGCCTGGAGCGTGTCGAACTTGTAGAGCGTGTGCATGCCGATGAACCAGCCGAGGAACGACACGGTCATGAACAGCCCGATCTTGACGGCCTTGACCGGGACGCCCACGGCGCGGGCGGAGTCGGCGTTGCCGCCGACGGCGTAGATCCAGTTGCCGATGCGGGTGCGCTGCAGGACGAACGCCGACAGGGCCACGAAGAGGAACCACCAGATGACGGTGATCTCGACGGTGACGCTGCCGACCTTGAAGCTCGAGGCGAAGATCGCGTCGAGGGTGCCGTAGCCGGCCATCTGGTTGATGTTCGGCGTCGAGACCGAGCCCGTGACGAGCTTGGTGACGCCGAGGTTGGCACCCTGCAGCACGAAGAAGGTGCCCAGGGTGATGAGGAAGCTCGGTATGCCGGTGCGCACCACGAGGTAGCCGTTGAGGAAGCCGATGGCGAGGCTCACGACGAGCGAGAGCACCGCGCCGACGATGAGGTTGATGCCGAGCTGGTAGCAGAACATCGCGTTGACGAGTCCGGCCGTGGTGACGATGACGCCGGCGGAGAGGTCGAACTCGCCGCCGATCATGAGCATTCCCACGGCGACCGCGACGATCCCGATGGTGGAGGACTGGTAGAGCACCGTGAAGAACGACGCCGGCGACCGGAAGGCGGGGGCGACGACGAGGAAGAAGATGAAGATGACGATCGCCGCGACGAGCGCCCCGACCTCCGGGCGTGCGAGCAGGCGGTTCGACCAGCCGAGCGTGACCCGGTTCGACGCCTCGGCCGGCGCCGAGGGGGGCGTCGTGGTGGTTTGACTCATGGACCTCTCCGATCCGTTTGACGAGCGAGCGAGCAGTGGAGTGCGAGGGGGCGGCCGGCGCCGGTTGCCCGGGCCGGCCGCCCCGGTGGGTCAGCGCGTGTTGTTCTTGGCGAACGGGAGGATCTGGTCGATGTTGGTCGAGTCGACGAACGACGGGCCGGTGAGGACGGCCTTGCCGCCGCCGATGTCGTTGCCGTTCTTCTTGTTGAGGTAGAGCGCCTGGATGGCGAGGTAGCCCTGGACGTAGGGCTGCTGGTCGATCGAGAACTCGATCTTCTTGTCCTTGATCGCCTGGGCGGCGTCGACGTTGAGGTCGAAGGTGACGAGCTTGGCCTTGCTGCCGGCCGCGTCCATCGCCTTGAGGGCGTCGAGGGCGATCGGGGCGCCGAGGGTCACGATGTAGTCGATCGAGCTGTCCTGGGCGAGCTTGGCCTGCAGGGCCGAGACGACCGACGGGTCGTCGGCGCCGTTGACCTGGATGTTCTCGGTGGCCGGCAGCCCGGCCTTGACGCCGGCGCACCGGGCCTCGAGGGCGACCGAGCCGGACGCCTGGATGACGCAGAGCGCCTTCTTGCCGCCGGCGTCGGCGATCCGCTTGCCGGCCGTCGTGCCGGCGAGGGTCTCGTCGGAGCCGAAGTACATCTTGGCGCCGACCTTCTGGTACTGGTCGATGCCGGAGTTGAAGGCGACGACGGGGATGCCGGCGTCGTTGGCCGACTTGACCGCGCCGGCGAGGGCGTCGGGCGTGGCGAGCGTCGTGGCGATGCCGTCGACCTTGGAGTCGACCGCGTTCTGGATGAGCGTGGCCTGCTTGGCGGGGTCGGGGTCGTTGGAGTACTTCAGGGTGATCCCGTTGTTCTTGGCCGCCTGCTGCGCGCCGGCCTTGATCTTGTCCCAGAAGGTGTCGCCGGGGGTCTCGTGCGTGACCATGGCGAAGGTGTAGCCGGAGTTGTCACCCGCACCGCCGCCGCCGCTGCCGGCCGTCGAGCTGGTGGAGGGTGCGCCGCCACCGCTGCACGCCGCGAGGGCGAGGGTGGCGGCCGTGGCCAGGCCGGCTACGACGGTCAGGCTCCTGCGAGTCCGAGTCGGAGTCATCGTTGATTCCTTTCGTTGCCGTCGCGGTGGCCCGGTCGCCGGAGTGGCGCGACGTTCTGTGACGGTGGATCCGTCGATCAGGGTGGAGGTGCCCGTATGCCGTGTGCCGCTTGGCGCTCAGGTGCGGGCCGGAGGGTGGTGCCGGGTCGAGGGTCGTCGCCCGGGAGGTGTACGGGTCCAGCGATTGGAGGATGCCCCCCATTCCGTCGTCGTGTCAAGAGATTGATCAAACATCAGAATGTCCTAACATTTGCTTGACACGACGTGGGGCGCGGCACGACGATCGTTCTCGAAAGGCCGACGACGCCGAGGCTCGCGTCGACCGGACCCCACGGCGACCGCCCACCGGCCGCCACCCACCGCGATCACCCAAGGGAGTGTGCACATGCGCATCGGACTGGCCGGAGTCGGCCGCATCGGGGCGTTCCACGCCGAGACCCTCCGCGACCTCTCCGACGTCGACGAGGTGGTCGTGGCCGACCTGGACTCCGACGCCGCGCGCACCGTCGCCGACAAGCTCGAGGTCGGGTATGCCGCGTCGCCGGCCGAGCTGCTCGCCGCGGGGGTCGACGGCTTCGTCATCACGACGGCGACGCCGGGTCATGCGCCCCTCATCCGCCTCGGCCTCGAGGCGGGCGTGCCGACCTTCTGCGAGAAGCCGGTCGCCGCCACGCTCAGCGAGACGCTCGACCTCGCACAGCTGGTGGCGCGGACGTCAACCCCGGTCCACGTCGGCTTCCAGCGCCGCTTCGACCGCGGCTACCAGCGAGCCCAGCAGGCCGTCGCCGGCGGCGAGCTCGGCTTCCTGCACAGTATCCGCGCGCAGACGCACGACCAGTCCCCGCCGCACGCCGCCTACATCCCGACGAGTGGCGGACTCTTCCGCGACTGCTCGATCCACGACTTCGACATCATCCGGTTCGTCACCGGCCGCGAGGTCGCCTCGGTCTACGCCACCGGCGCCAACAAGGGCGCGGCGTTCTTCTCCGAGGCGGGCGACGTCGACACCGCCGCGGCCGTGCTCACGCTCGACGACGGCACGCTCGTCAACCTCTCGGCCACCCGCTACAACGGCGCCGGCCACGACGTGCGCATGGAGGTCCTCGGCAGCGAGGGCACCATCGGCGTCGGCTACGACGACTCGCTCGCCGTCACCTCCGCCGAGCCCGGCGCCACCTACCCGTCCGGCCCGCGCCACTGGTCGTTCATGGAGCGCTTCCTGCCGGCCTACCGCGCCGAGCTGACGGCCTTCGCCGCCGTCGCCCGCGGCACGCTCGCCTCGCCGTGCACCGTCACCGACGCCCTCCAGGCGTTCCGCGTCGCCGAGGCCTGCGAGCTCTCGCGCCGGGAGAACCGGCCCGTCGCGCTCACCGAGATCCCCGGTCTGTGAAGGACCTGGGCACGATGAGCACCTCGACCACCCCGGCCGGCGACACGGCATACGACACCCTCGACGACACCCGCGACGACACCGCCTACGACGTCGTCGCGATCGGGCGCACGGGCGTCGACATCTACCCGCTCCAGCACGGCGTCGGCCTCGAGAAGGTCGAGACCTTCCAGAAGTTCCTCGGCGGCAGCGCGACCAACGTCAGCGTCGCCGCGGCCCGGCACGGCCACCGCGTCGCCCTGATCACCCGCACGGGGCAGGACGCCTTCGGCCGCTACGTCCACGAGGCGCTGCGCGGCTTCGGCGTCGACGACGCGTTCGTCTCCGCCGTCACGGGGCCGCCGACGCCTGTCACCTTCTGCGAGGTCTTCCCGCCCGACGACTTCCCGCTGTACTTCTACCGCTACCCGACCGCGCCCGACCTCATGATCGACGCCGACGAGCTGCCGCTCGACGCGATCCGCACGGCCGGCGTCTACTGGGCCACGGTCACCGGCCTGTCGCAGGAGCCGAGCCGCGCCGCGCACTTCGCCGCCTGGGCGGCTCGAGGACGGCGCGCCCACACCGTCCTCGACCTCGACTACCGGCCGATGTTCTGGGCCGACCCCGCCGAGGCGAGCGAGCAGGTCGGGCGCGCGCTCGACCACGTCACCGTCGCCGTCGGCAACCGCGAGGAGTGCGAGGTCGCCGTCGGTGAGACCGACCCGCAGCGGGCGGCCGACGCGTTGCTCGAGCGCGGTGTCGAGCTCGCCGTCGTCAAGCAGGGACCCAAGGGGGTGCTGGCCGCGACCCGCGACGAGCGCGTCGAGGTGCCGCCCTTCCCGGTCGAGGTCGTCAACGGCCTCGGTGCGGGCGATGCCTTCGGTGGGGCCCTGTGCCACGGGCTGCTCGAGGGTTGGGACCTGCGGCGCGTCCTCGAGTTCGCCAACGTCGCCGGTGCCATCGTCGCGAGCAAGCTCGAGTGCTCCACCGCGATGCCGACGTCCGCCGAGGTCGAGGAGCACCTGGCCACCCGCGCCCGGCCCGCCGCCCCGTTCGCCACCGTCGCCGAGGAGGCACGATGACCACCACGCAGCACACGCCCGCGACCCGTCCCTCCAGCCCGCGCGTCGCTGTCGCCGACTTGACCGAGATCCGGGTCCGGGAGCCCGGGCGCATCGCCGCCGCCTGGGCTGCCCGGCAGCGCCGGCCCCTCGTCCGCGAGGACGGCCGCATGCTCCTCGTGGCCGCCGACCACCCGGCCCGCGGAGCCCTCGGCGTGCGCGGCGCAGGCGCTGCCATGGCGAGCCGCAGCGACCTGCTCGACCGGCTCGTCACGGCCCTGCAGCGTCCCGGCGTCGACGGCGTGCTCGGCACCCCCGACATCCTCGACGACCTCCTCCTGCTCGGCGCGCTCGACGACAAGGTCGCCATCGGCTCGATGAACCGTGGCGGCCTGCAGGGGTCGAGCTTCGAGCTCGACGACCGCTTCACCGCCTACACGGCCGCCGAGATCGCGGCTCGCGGCATCGACGGCGGCAAGATGCTGACCCGCATCTGCCTCGACGACCCGGGCACGGTGGCCACGCTCGAGGCGAGCGCCCGTGCCGTCACCGAGCTCGCCGAGCACCAGGTCATGGCCATGGTCGAGCCCTTCCTCTCGACGCGCGAAGGTGGCCGGGTGGTCAACCAGCTCGACCCCGACTCGACCATCAAGTCGGTCCACATCGCGGCCGGGCTCGGGGCGTCGAGCGCCTACACGTGGCTCAAGCTCCCCGTCGTCGACGAGCTCGACCGGGTCATGGACGCGACGACGCTGCCGACGCTGCTGCTCGGCGGCGACCCCCAGGGCGACCCGCAGGACACGTATGCGTCGTGGGGCCGCGCGCTCGACCTGCCCGCGGTGCGTGGTCTCGTCGTCGGTCGGGCCCTGCTCTTCCCGCCCGACGGGGACGTCGCCGCGGCCGTCGACATCGCCGCCGGCCTCGTGCACGGCTCGGCCGTCGGGAGCGGGGCCGACGCGTGAATGACAACGAGCGCTGGGTGCGCCCCCTCGGCAGCGCCGGCACGGCCGAGTGGTCGGTCGCGATCGACGACTCCGTCGACGGCTGGGCACACACGAGGTTGTATGCCGTGGACCTCGCTCCCGGGCAGAGCCGCACCGTCGCGGCGGGGGAGTGGGAGCACGTCGTCGTGCCGTTGTCGGGCACGGTGTCCGTCACGGCGGTCGACGCCGACGGGGGCACGCACGAGGCGCACCTCGCCGGCCGGGAGTCCGTCTTCGCGGGCCCGACCGACGTCGCCTACGGCTCGCGGGACGCCGAGCTGACGGTGACGGCCGAGGGGGGCCCGGCCCGGGTCGCGGTGTGCGGCGCCCGCGCGGCGGAGCGGCACACGCCGCCGTTCCGCCACGTGGGCGTCGCCGACGTGCCCGTCGAGCTGCGCGGTGCGGGCGTCGCCTCTCGCGAGGTGCGCAACTTCGGCATCCCGGGCGTGCTCGACGCCGACTCGATCATCGCCTGCGAGGTGGTCACGCCCGGTGGCAACTGGAGCTCCTACCCGCCGCACAAGCACGACGAGGACCGGCCCGGGGTCGAGACCGACCTCGAGGAGATCTACTACTTCGAAGTGGCACCCGAGGCCGGTTCCCCGGCGGCGGCAGGCACGGACCCCGTGGGCTACCAGCGGGTCTACGGCACCGACGCGCGGCCGATCGACGTGCTGGCCGAGGTGCGATCCGGGGACGTCGTGCTCGTGCCGCACGGCTGGCACGGTCCGGCGATGGCGGCTCCCGGCTACGACCTGTACTACCTCAACGTCATGGCCGGCCCCGGCCGGGAACGGTCCTGGCTCATCTGCGACGACCCCGCCCACGGCTGGGTCCGCGACACGTGGTCCGGCCAGCCGGTCGACCCTCGTCTCCCCTTTGGAGGTGCTCGATGACGAGCGACACCCACGCAGCCACGACGGTGCGCCTCACGGTGGCCCAGGCCGTGGTCCGCTTCCTCGCCAACCAGTGGAGCGAGCGCGACGGCGAGCGGCAGAAGCTCTTCGCCGGCTGCTTCGGCATCTTCGGCCACGGCAACGTCGCCGGCATCGGCCAGGCGCTGCTCCAGAACGAGCTCGCCGACGGCGAGGAGCACCTCCCCTACGTGCTCGCACGCAACGAGCAGGCGATGGTCCACACGTCCGTCGCCTATGCCCGGCAGAAGGACCGCCTGCAGACGTGGGCGTGCACGGCCTCGGTCGGGCCCGGCTCGACGAACATGCTGACGGGTGCGGCGCTCGCGACGATCAACCGGATCCCCGTGCTGCTGCTGCCGTCGGGCACCTTCGCGACGCGCGTCAGCTCCCCGGTGCTGCAGGAGCTCGAGCTGCCGTATGCCGCCGACGTGACGGTCAACGACGCCTTCCGCCCGCTGTCGAGGTTCTTCGACCGGGTCAGCCGCCCGGAACAGCTGCCGTCCGCGCTGCTCGGCGCGATGCGCGTGCTCACCGACCCGGTCGAGACCGGCGCCGTGACCATCGCGCTGCCGCAGGACGTGCAGGCCGAGGCCCACGACTGGCCGGTCGAGCTCTTCGCGCCGCGCACGTGGCGCGTGGCCCGTCCCCTGCCCGAGGCCGTGGACGTCGAGGACGCCGCGGCGGTCATCCGCTCGGCCCGTCGTCCGTTGGTCGTCGCCGGTGGTGGCGTGCACTACTCGGGCGCGGAGTCGGCCCTGCAGGCGTTCTGCGAGGCGACCGGCATCCCCGTCGGGGAGTCGCAGGCCGGCAAGGGCTCGCTGCCGCACGGACACCCGCAGGAGATGGGCGCCGTCGGCTCGACCGGCACGACGGCCGCCAACGCCCTCGCGGCCGAGGCCGACGTCGTCATCGGCATCGGCACGCGCTGGAGCGACTTCACCACGGCGTCGCGGACCGCCTTCCAGGACAAGGGGGTCCGCTTCGTCAACATCAACGTTGCGCGCTTCGACGCGGGCAAGCACGCCGGCCTCTCGGTCGTCGCCGACGCCCGCGAGGCGCTCACCGCCCTGACGGCGGCACTGCAGGGGTATGCCGTCGACGACGCCTACCGGTCGCGCCAGGCGACGCTGTGGGCCGAGTGGGACGCGGCCGTCGAGGGCGCCTTCAACCCGCCGACGGACGTCACCGACCGGCTCGCCGAGGGTCTGCTGACCCAGGGCCAGGTGCTCGGCGCCGTCAACGAGCTGAGCGACCCGCGCGACGTCGTGCTCTGCGCGGCCGGCTCGATGCCCGGCGACATCCACAAGCTGTGGCGGGTCCGTGACCGCAAGGGCTACCACGTGGAGTACGGCTACTCCTGCATGGGCTACGAGGTGCCGGCGTCGATCGGCATCCGCCTCGCCGACGAGTCGCGCGACGTCTTCGCCATGGTCGGGGACGGGGGCTACCTCATGATGCCGACCGAGCTCGTCACCGCGGTGCAGGAGCGGGTCAAGGTCATCGTCGTGCTCGTGCAGAACCACGGCTTCCACTCGATCGGCTCGCTGTCTGAGTCGCTCGGCTCGCAGCGCTTCGGGACCTCGTACCGCTTCCGGGGCGAGTCGTCCGGCCGGCTCGACGGTGCAGTCCTGCCGGTCGACCTCGCGGCCAACGCGCACTCCCTCGGTGCGCACGTCATCGAGGTGCACTCCCTCGACGAGCTGCACCAGGCGATCAAGGAGGCCAAGGCCTGGCCGGCCGACGGTGGACCCGTCGTCATCCACGTCGAGACCGACCCGCTCGTCCACGCCCCCGACAGCGCGTCGTGGTGGGACGTGCCCGTCTCGGCGGTCAGCGACCTCGACACGACGCAGACGGCATACGGCGAGTACGTCGACCACAAGGCGACCCAGCGCCCGCTCATCACCCCCGCCGCCATCACCTCGGACCCGGAGTCCCAGTCATGAAGCTCGCCCTCGACCCCTACATGTTCCGTGAGACGCCGCTGCTCGAGCTGCCCTCTCTCGTGGCCGAGCTCGGCTACGAGTGGATCGAGCTGTCGCCGCGCGACGACTTCATCCCGTTCTTCAACCACCCGCGCGTCGACGACACGACGGTCGCGTCGTTCCGCAAGGCGCTGGCCGTCGCCGGGGTCGGGGTGTCGTCGGTCCTGCCGCTCTTCAGGTGGAGCGGGCCGGACGAGGAGGACCGCCGGGCAGCGGTGCGCTACTGGACGCGGGCCATCCAGATCGCCAGCGACCTCGGCGTCGACACGATGAACTCCGAGCTCAACGGCAACCCGCGTGAGGCGGCGGTCTGCGAGCGGATGTTCTGGCAGTCGATGGAGGAGCTGCTGCCCGTCTTCGAGAAGGAGGGGATCCGGCTCGTGCTCGAGCCGCACCCCGACGACTGGGAGGAGGACGGCAAGCGCGCGGTCGACATCATCCGCGGCATCAACAGCCCGAACGTCAGCTTCCTCTACTGCGCGCCGCACACCTTCCACCAGGGCAACGACTGCGACGGGATCCTCGACAAGGCAGGCGATCTCGTGACGATGGTCCATGTCGCCGACGCCTACGACCACACCGCTTCGTCGGGGCTGCGCTACATCGTCAACCCTCCCGGCTCGCAGGTCACGGTGCACCAGCACCTCGACATCGGCCAGGGCGAGGTCGACTTCGGCCAGTTCTTCGCCGGCCTCGAGCGCATCGGCTTCGACGGCATCGTCACCTCGTGCGTCTTCGCCTGGGAGGACCGCGCGCGTGACTCGAGCACCTACATGCGCGACGCCATCCGCTCCTACCTCGACACGTGGGCGACCCCGCCCACGCTCGTCTCCCCGTGAAGCCCGCCACGCGGCATACCCCTGAACCAGCTTGCAAGAGAAGGAAACCCTCATGAGCACGCCTACCCGCATCACCCACCTCATCGACGGCCAGTCGTGGACCGGCACCGCCGAGCGCACGTCGCCCGTCTTCAACCCCGCGACCGGTGAGCAGACCGGCGTGCTCGACCTCGCCTCGGCCTCGCTCGTCGACGACGTCGTGAAGTCCGCCGCCTCCGCCTGGGAGGAGTGGGCCGACGCGTCGCTCGCCAGGCGGACCGGCGTGCTCTTCGCCTTCCGCGAGCTGCTCAACGACCGCAAGGAGGACATCGCCGCGCTCATCACGGCCGAGCACGGCAAGGTGCTCTCCGACGCGCTCGGTGAGGTGAACCGTGGCCTCGAGGTCGCCGAGTTCGCCTGCGGCATACCGACGCTCATGCGTGGCGGCTTCTCCGAGAACGCGTCGACCAACGTCGACGTCTACTCCATCCGCCAGCCGCTCGGCGTCGTCGCCGTCATCTCGCCGTTCAACTTCCCGGCCATGGTGCCGATGTGGTTCATCCCCGTCGCCATCGCGTGCGGCAACGCCGTCGTGCTCAAGCCCTCGGAGAAGGACCCCTCGGCCGCGCTCGCCATCGCCGCGCTGTGGAAGGAGGCGGGGCTGCCCGACGGCGTCATGCAGGTCGTCAACGGCGACAAGGAGGCCGTCGACGCGCTGCTGACCCACCCCGACATCAAGTCGGTGTCGTTCGTCGGCTCGACCCCGATCGCGAAGTACGTCTACGAGATGGGCACGGCCCAGGGCAAGCGCGTCCAGGCCCTCGGCGGGGCGAAGAATCACATGCTCGTGCTGCCCGACGCCGACCTGGACCTCGCCGCCGACGCCGCCGTCAACGCGGGCTTCGGCTCGGCGGGGGAGCGGTGCATGGCGATCTCGGCCCTCGTGGCCGTCGAGCCCATCGCCGACGAGCTCATCTCCAAGATCAAGGACCGCATGGGCAAGCTCGTCACCGGTGACGGCACGCGCGGCTGCGACATGGGCCCGCTCGTCACCGCGCAGCACCGAGACAAGGTCACCTCCTACCTCGACGCCGGCGTGTCCGAGGGGGCGACGCTCGTCGTCGACGGGAGGCAGGACTCCTACGACTCCGACGGCGAGGGCTACTTCCTCGCGCCGACCCTCTTCGACAACGTCAAGCCGGGCATGTCGCTCTACGACGACGAGATCTTCGGCCCGGTGCTCTCGGTCGTGCGGGTCCGCTCCTACGACGAGGGGCTGGAGCTCATCAACAGCAACCCCTACGGCAACGGCACGGCCATCTTCACCAACGACGGTGGTGCCGCCCGCAAGTTCCAGCGCAACGTCGAGGTCGGCATGGTCGGCGTCAACGTGCCGATTCCCGTGCCTGTCTCGTACTACTCCTTCGGCGGCTGGAAGAACTCGCTCTTCGGCGACACCCACGCCCACGGCATGGAGGGCGTGCACTTCTTCACCCGCGGGAAGGTCGTGACCTCCCGCTGGCTCGACCCGAGCCACGGCGGCCTCAACCTCGGCTTCCCCCAGAACGACTGAACCCCCTCACCCCAAACACTCTTCGAGAGGAACGACCGACGATGGCCGAGTCCAAGGCCCGCAACACCGACGACCGCTACAGCAAGCTGACGATTGGTGTCTGTCCTGACCAGTGGGGCGTGTGGTTCCCCGAGGACGACAAGCAGATCCACTGGGAGACCGCCCTCGACGAGATGGCCGAGGCCGGCTTCTCGGTCATGGAGACGGGGCCGTTCGGCTACTTCCCCAAGGACCCGAAGCGTCTCCAGGAGGAGATGGACAAGCGCGGCTTCAGGGTCGTCGCCGGCACCGGCTGGGGCATCCTGCACAAGCCCGAGGCGTGGGCCGACACGGAGAAGACGTTCCGTGAGATCGCCGAGACGCACGCCGCGGTCGGGGCCGAGTACATCGTGCACCTGCCCCCGATGTTCCGCGACGAGAAGACGTGGGCCTATACCGACGACCGGGTGCTCTCGACGGAGGCATGGAACGCTTACATCTCCAATGCCGACAAGCTCGGTCGCATCATGAAGGAGGACTACGGCCTCCAGATGGTGCTGCACCCGCACGGCGACAGCCACATCGAGACGCCCGAGGACATCGACCGGGTCTTCCAGGCCACCGACCCCGACTACGTCGGCTTCTGCCTCGACACCGGCCACATCGTCTACGGCGGTGGCGACCCGATGGAGCTGTGCCGCAAGTACCCCGAGCGCATCTCCTACGTCCACATCAAGGCGATGGACGAGGGCCTGGTCAAGCAGGCCCACGACGAGGACTGGCCCTTCGGTCTCGCCGTCGCCAAGGGCTGCTCGGTCGCTCCGCCCGCCGGTGCCCCCGACATGCCGGCCTTCGTCGAGGCCCTCGCCGACCTCGACAAGGAGCTCTACGTCGTGTGCGAGCAGGACATGTACCCCTGCGACCCGTCCTACCCGCTGCCGAACGCCATCCAGACCCGCGAGTACCTCGCATCCATCGGCCTCGGCCTCCGCTGAGCCCCCGCACCCGTTGACGAAGGAGTCACAATGACCGTACGCATCGGCATGATCGGCCCGGGCGGCATGGGCCAGGCGCACATCGACCGCATCCACACCGTCATCGCCGGCGGTCGGGTCGTCGCCGTGAGCGACGTCGACGAGGGCCGCGCGCAGGAGGTGGCGACCCGGATCGGGGCGACGGCCTACCCGGACTCGGCCAGTCTCATCGCTGCCCACGAGGTCGACGCCGTCATGATCTGCAGCTACGGACCGGCCCACGAGGTCGACGTCATCGCGTGCATCGAGGCCGGCAAGCCGGTCTTCTGCGAGAAGCCGCTGACTCCGACGGCAGAGGCCGCGCTGCGGATCATGGAGGCCGAGCAGGCCGCCAGCCAACGTCTCGTGACCGTCGGGTTCATGCGGCGCTTCGACCGGAGCTACCGCGAGATGAAGGCGCTGCTCGACTCGGGCGACCTCGGCGAGACGCTCATGGTCCACTGCGCGCACCGCAACCCCACGGTGCCCGAGCACTACACGTGGGACATGGCCATCAACGACACGGCGATCCACGAGGTCGACACGATGCGCTGGTTGCTCGGCGAGGAGTTCGTCTCGGCACGCGTCGACAAGCCGAAGAAGACCTCGCTGCGCTTCGAGCACCTCCAGGACCCGCTCGTGCTCATCCTCGAGACCGAGTCGGGCGTGCGGGTCGACGACGAGATCTTCGTCAACTGCCAGTTCGGCTACGACATCCGCTGCGAGGCCGTCGCCGAGAGGGGCACGGTGAGCCTCGCCGACCAGAACGCCGTCGAGGTCCGTGACGGCTCGGGCCACCGCAACTCGATCGCCCGCGACCACAACGACCGCTTCTGGGGGGCGTTCGTCACCGAGGTCCAGGAGTGGATCTCGGCCGTGGCCCGCGGTGAGCACACCGGCTCCACGTCGTGGGACGGGTATGCCGCGGCGTGCGTCTGCGACGCCGGCGTGCGAGCGCTCACCGACGAGGGCGTCGTCAAGGTCGAGATGATCGCCAAGCCCGACTTCTACGCCTGACCGCACGCACCGATGACGCGCTGATTCGCGCCACGCCGGACAATTCGGACGACAGCCGGCCCCTCGATCCGGAGAATCTCCCGGGTGATCCTCGACGCCGCGCTCCGCCATGCCCGCCCGCCGTCGCCCCTGGCGGGCCGGCTGTCCGCGCAGTCGCTGCTCTTCGCCCTGGGCGAGGGGACCTTCATGACGGGGTCGGCGGTCTTCTTCACCCAGATCGTCGGGCTGTCCGCCGCGCAGGTCGGCCTCGGCCTGACGATTGCCGGCGTCGCGGCCTTCCTCGCCGCGCTGCCGATGGGCCGGCTCGTCGACCGCTTCGGGCCGCGGAAGATGTGGGCGGTCAGCGCGGCCGGGCAGGCGGCGATGTTCGCGTTCTGGCCGTTCATCACGGGCTTCCAGGGCTACGTGTCGATGGCGGTCGGCATGGAGGTCATCGGGGCGCTCGGGGGTGCGGCGTACGGCGCGTACACGATCGACGTCCTGCCCCCGGAGGAGCGCGTGCGGTCGCGGGCCTACATGTACTCCGCGCTCAACCTCGGCTTCACGCTGGGCTCGGTCGTCGGTGGCATCGCGCTGGCGTTCCACTCCAACGACGTCCTGCACGCGCTGCCGTGGTTCACGGCGCTCGCCTTCCTCGTCAACGCCGCAGCCATCCTGCGCCTGCCCAACGCCTCGCACGACGAGCGCACGCCCGAGGAACGGGAGGTCCGCATCCCCGGGCCGGGCCCCTTGCGCAACCCCGGCTGGCTGCTGACGACCTTCTTCACCGGCGTCTTCTGGACCAACCAGGTGCTGCTCAACGTCGTCATCCCGTTGTGGCTCGTGCAGAAGACGGATGCGCCCCGGGTGCTGCTGGCGTTCCTCTTCGGCACCAACACGGTGATGTGCATCTTCCTGCCGATGATCACCTCGCGCGGCGTCAAGGACGTCCCCAGCGCGCTGCGCGCCATCCGGATCTCGGCCGCCCTCTTCGTCGTGTCGTGCCTCATCACACTCGCCACGCACGACACCCTCGGCTGGCTGACGATCGCGCTCGTCTGGCTCGGGCACGTGACGGTGACCGGCGCCGAGCTCTACGTGTCGGCCGCCAGCTGGTCCTTCGAGGCGGAGCTGATGGACCCGCGCCAGCGCGGCTCGTACCAGGGCGCGGCGCAGCTGAGCATGACCCTCGGCAAGGTGTGGGCGCCGGCGGTGTTCACCTTCCTCGCCCTGGACTGGGGGCCGGTCGGTTGGCTCGTCATCGCCGCGATCATCGTCGCGGCCACCATCGGCATCCACCCCTCGACGCGTCTGGCGCGACGGTTCCTCGAGCGGCACGTGCCGGCCGACGTGCTCGCGGACGCCCGGGCGTCCGCGCCGTCGGCGGAGGAGGAGCTGGTCGTCGGGCCGCCGTCGCTCATCGACGCCGACGAGCCCGTCCCCGATCCCGACCCGATCCGCTGAGGACCCCATGGCGTATGCCGGGTGGCCACCCCCGTGGTGAGGTGACCACCCGTCCCGCCGCTTCTACCGCCGCCGCCGTCAGCTCGTGATGTCCTTGCCCGCGAAGCGGGCCCACGCGAGCAGGCCGAACACCACGGCATACGCGAGGTCGACCCGCAGGCCCTGGGCGATGTTGTCCCAGAAGGGCGGGTCGCGGAGCAGGTCGCCGAAGGCCATCCACTGGTCGACGAGCAGCCACGGGTGCAGCCACGAGATCTGCGGCACCGAGTCGGCGATCCACGACAGGATCGTGAAGATCATGAGGGCGACCGTCGCGGCCAGGGGTTGCTCGGTGAGCGTCGAGATGAACAGCCCGACGGCGGCCAGCGCGGCCAGTCCCGCGGCGACGTAGAGGCCGACCAGCACCACGCGCCAGGCGGCCGAGCCGAACGAGATCTCGGTGCCCGACAGCGTCAGCATCGGCCCGGTGCCGAACAGGGCGATCCCCGCGACGGCGCCGGCGACCACGACGACCGCGACCCCCCACAGGGCGCCGATCATGAGCGAGGCGTACTTGGTGACGAGCAGCCGCGTGCGCCCCACCGGCACGGTGAGCAGGTAGCGCAGCGTGCCGAGGTTGGCCTCCCCGGCCACGGCGTCGCCCGCGAGCATCGCGATGGCGAGGGGGAGGAAGAGCGTGAGCTCGACGCTGAGGGCCGCGAGCGGCACGAAGAGCCCGTTGGAGGTGATCGACGACAGGAAGTCCGGCCCCCGACCCTGACGCGGTGAGGAGATCCGGACGGCGACCGCGATGAGCACCGGCACGGCGGCGAGGACGAGCAGCCCCATCTGGTTGCGTCGACGTCCGGCGATGAGGCGCAGCTCCGACCGCAGCAGGCGTGAGGGCAGCCGCCGCGAGATCGGTGCCGGTTCGCCGCGCGGTCCCGCCCCGCGGTCGTCGGTCAGGGTCGGTTCAGCCGCTGACATCGAAGCCCTCCCCGGTGAGCGAGACGAACAGGTCCTCGAGGCTGGGGCTCGTCACGGTGAACTCCTTGACGCCGACCCCGCCCTCGACGAGCGCTGCGACGATCTTCTCCGGGGCGATGCCGTCCGGGGTGCCGCGGACGCCGCCGGGCACGGCCTCGACACCGACGAGCCCGAGCTCGGTCATGATCCGCGCCGCGACGGTGGGCTGCTCCGTGAGGATCCTCGCCACCGGAGCCGCGCCGCCACGGACCTCGGTGCTCGACCCCTGGGCGACGAGCCGCCCGTCGCTCATGACGCCGAGGTGGGTGCACATCTGCTCCACCTCGGAGAGCAGGTGGCTCGAGACGAAGACCGTCGTCCCGTCCGACGCCAGCGAGGCGACGAGGTGGCGCACCTCGCGCGTGCCTTGCGGGTCGAGGCCGTTCGTCGGCTCGTCGAGCACGAGCAGCTCCCTCGGGACGAGCAGCGCCGCGGCGATGGCGAGCCGTTGGCGCATCCCGAGGGAGTAGGCGCGGTACCGCTTGCCCGCGGTGGCGAGGAGGCCGACCCGGTCGAGGGCGGCGTCGATGCGCTGTCTCGAGTCACGGGCGTCCGCGGTGAGGTCGGCCGCGTCGAGCCGCTGAAGGTTGGCCCGGCCCGACAGGTACGGGTGGAAGGCCGGACCCTCGACGAGGCTCCCGACGCGGGGCAGCACGAGCTGGGCGCCCTGTGGGACCGGTTGCCCCAGGAGCGTGCTGGTGCCGGCGGTGGGTCGGACGAGGCCGAGCAGCATCCGGATCGTCGTCGTCTTGCCCGAGCCGTTCGGGCCGAGGAAGCCGTAGACCGACCCGCGAGGCACGAGCAGGTCGATCCCGTCGACCGCGGCCCGGGCGCCGAAGCGCTTCGTCAGCCCCCGGGTCGCGATCGCGAGATCCTCCCCGGGGGCCGACGCCAGCCGCGGATCGACTGGACGGGTCACTTCGCTGCCAGTGCGGCGTAGAGCTGGTCCGCCGGGACGGCTCCGACCGCGACGCGGCCGTCGTTCGTCAGCACGACCGAGAAGAGCGTGCCCTGCAGGACGTGCCCGCTGCCCCACGCGCCCGAGGCGGCAGGGAGGGCCTTGAGCAGGCCGCTCAGCTGGGCCGCGCTGCCGGCCGCGGTGCCACCGCCGGACTTCGCCGTGGGGAGGGCGAACGGCGCGACGACGACCGTGCTCCATCCGGAGCCGGTGATCTTCGGCGCTCCCGGCATCGTCGGCAGGGAGGGCGCGGACGGCTTGCCCGGGGCCGGGTTGCTGCCGGCGGCGCCCTTGGGCGCGGTCAGTCGGTCGGACTCGGTGACCGTGGTGCCGGCGGGCGGGGTGAAGGCGAACTGCCGGGTGTCGGGCCGGCTGAAGTCGACGGCCGTGAACCCGACCTCGAACGCAGGGTTGGTCAGCTTCGTGGAGTAGACCTGCACGCGCAGCGGCACGTGCTCCTGGCTGTCGATGGCGATCCGCACCGACCCGACGAGGGTGGCCCGGTCCTTCGGGGTCAGGACCAGCTCGTACGCCGAGCGGCCCGCGACCGAGGCGGTGCCCGACGTCGTCACCGTCGTGTCCTTGCCCATGAGGGCCAGGGCTGCTGCCGCCGCCTCGTCCGGGGTGCGAGGCGCCCCGGACGGCAGCGCGCTCGGGACCCCGCCCGGAAGGTGCGTGCCGGTCGAGCCGGCACGCCCCTGCGCGGGAGCCTGCCGGTGGTGCACGGCGGTCTTGTCGGCGCTGGACCACAGCCAGACGTCCGAGCCGTTGTGGATGACGTCGGACTCGCCGTTCGCGCCGATGAGGGCGAGTCGCTGACGGGTGGGACCGTCGAGCCAGATCCGCCAGGTGTGCGTGCCGGAGACGAGGGAGGTGAGCGAGCTGCTAGCGGAGCCCAGCCCGCCGCCGCCTCCGCCGAGTCCCGGCAGGTCGGGCAGCCCGAGGTCCGAGGTCTGCACCACGGTCCCGGAGAGGCTGGAGACGTTCGCCGAGCGCGCGTCGGCGAGCAGCTGGGCGGCGGTGCGGGCCGGCAGGCCGCTGTCCGCGCTGGCCGTCTGGTTGACGGTGAGGGCCGTGGCCCCGATGACACCGACCGCTGCCACGGGCAGGACCCAGCGGGACTTGGGGTGGTCGCTGAAGAAGCTCATGCGACCATCGTGCGTCGCGGGTGCTGAGAGGCGCCTGAGACCGCCCCGGCGCAAGGCGCGGCGTGGCGCCCGTGCGTCGTGGCATCGTGGCGGTGTGCGGGTGCTGCTGGTGGAGGACGAGGCGCGGATGGCTGCCGCCGTCGTGCGCGGGCTGACCGCCGAGGGCTTCGTCGTCGACCACGTCGGGGACGGTGAGGCGGGGCTGGAGGCGGCCCGATTCGGGGCCTACGACGTCGTCGTCCTCGACATCATGCTGCCGCGGATGTCCGGCTACACCGTCGTGAAGACCCTCCGGGCCGAGCAGAACTGGGTGCCCGTGCTGCTCCTCACGGCGAAGGACGGGGAGTACGACGAGGCCGACGGGCTCGACTACGGCGCCGACGACTACCTGACCAAGCCGTTCTCCTTCGTCGTGCTCGTGGCGCGGCTGCGGGCCCTGCTGCGCAGGGACCCGGTCCCGCGTCCGGCCGTGCTCGAGGCCGCCGGGGTGACGCTCGACCCGGCTGCCCACCACGTCGAGGTCGAGGGCTCGCCCGTCTCGCTCGCCCCACGGGAGTTCCTCCTGCTCGAGCACCTCCTGCGCGCACACCCCGCCGCCGTCCACAAGGAGGTCCTCCTCGAGAAGGTGTGGGGCGACCTCGACGACGCCAACGTCGTCGAGGTCTACGTCGGCTACCTCCGTCGCAAGCTGGGCCGGGCGCGGATCGAGACCGTGCGAGGCGTCGGCTACCGGATGTCGTCGTGACCGACCGCGCTCGCAGGCGCAGGGTGCGGCACCGGGTCGCACGGCTCAGCATCCGAGCCCGGCTGATGCTCGTGGGCCTCGCGGGGGTCGCCGGGGCGCTCGTCATCGGTGGCGTCCTGCTGTATGCCGTCCTCACCGCCTCGCTGGGCCGCTCCCTCGAGGGCACGGCTCGCGCCAGCGCCCAGCAGGTGGCCCTGCTCGTCGACTCGGGCAGGATGCCGGACCCGGTCCCGGTGTCGGGCTCCCAGGTGGTCCAGGTCATCGATGCCGCGGGACGGGTCGTGACCGGGTCCGTGACGGCCGACCGGCTGACCGCCCTCGTCACCCCCGACGAGCTGCGCCGCGCCCTGGCTGGGCTCCAGGTGGTCGTCCCGGGCAGCCGGTCGGGGCTGTCGGGCCGCCTGCAGGTCGTGGCCGTCCCGGCCGGCCCGGCTCACGCGTACTCCGTCGTGGCCGCCGCACCCACGGCGGACGTCGAGCAGAGCACGAGGACGCTGCGCACCCTGCTGCTGTGGATCTTCCCGCTGCTGCTGGCGGTGCTGGCGCTCATCGCGTGGCGGGTCATCGGCGCGGCGCTCGCCCCGGTCGAGGCACTCCGTCGGGGCGCCGCGCGCATCGACGAGTCGTCCTCGGAGAGCGAGCGACTGCCCGTGCCGCCGACGAGCGACGAGGTCAGCGCCCTGGCGACGACCCTCAACGCGATGCTCGACCGGATCACGGTGGCCCGGCGCAAGCAGCGCGCCTTCGTCGCCGACGCGGCCCACGAGCTGCGCAGCCCCCTCGCCAGCATGCGCACCCAGCTCGAGGTGGCACAGCGGCTCGGTGAGGGAGGGGACCTGCCGGCCGACCTGCTCGGGGACGTCGACCGCCTGACGACCCTCGTGGACGACCTGCTGCTGCTCGCGCGTGCCGATGACGCCGCGACGAACCGCCAGTCCTCCGCGGTCGACGTCGCCGAGCTGCTCTCGGAGGTCGTGGGTCGCTACCGCGGCGCCCGGGTCCCGGTGCGCGTCGCGCCCGGCGTCGTGGGGCGCGACATGCAGACCTGGGCGCGCAGGGGCGAGCTGGTGCGGGCCCTGACCAACCTCGTCGACAACGCCGTCCGGCACGCTCGCACCGGTGTCGTGCTCGACGCCGCCGCGGTGGGCCACCAGGTCGAGGTCACGGTCAGCGACGACGGGCACGGCATCGGGACGCAGGACCGCGAGCGGGTCTTCGACCGGTTCACCCGACTCGACGAGGCCCGCGACAGGGACAGCGGAGGCAGCGGCCTCGGACTCCCGATCACACGGGCGCTCCTGCGGCGCAACGGGGGCGACGTGCGCCTCGAGGATGCCGCCCCCGGCCTGCGCGCCGTCGTGCGCCTGCCGACGGAGGGCTGACCGGAACGCGCCGAGCCGGCCAGCCCCTGTGGGGAGCTGACCGGCTCGTCGTTCTGCGGTGTGCCTCCGAGGAGGCGGCCACTTCTCGTCAGTCTGCGACGTGCAGGGCCTTGACCTCGTCGCGAGCAGCGACGACGGCGGCGTGCTGACGGGCCACGACCTCGCGGAAGCCGGCGCTGAGGTCGGCCTTCTCGGCCTTCTCGTACTCCGACACCGCGTGGTCCTCGCCCTTGACGGCGGCGCCGAGGACACCGCCCGCGTCGTCACCGGTCAGGGCGTCCTTGAGCGAGATCCAGCCGCGGTGCAGCGCGGCCGCAGCCGAACCGCTCTCGTCGACGTCGTCACCGTACTCGTGGCCCATTCCGACGATCTCGCGGCGGAATCCGGCACGCTGCTCAGCAAGGCGCTGCAGGGTGGTGGCCCACTCGGCGCGGTCGCTGTCGCGCAGCTTCTCGGCAGCAGAGGTGAACCCACGCTCGCCGTCATTCAGGGTCTCCACGAGGTCCTTGGCGACCTTGGCGTCGTCCGACATGTGCGCTCCTTCGTTCGGGGTGCTGTACCCCCGGGTCCTACCCGCCCCACCGGCCGCCCAACCGTCGCCGGGGCAGATGTGCAGGCAGCTCACAGGCTCGGACGACCGACCGCACGTCAGTCGTCCATGGCCTCGATGCCGAGCTCTGCGAGCTCGCCCATGCGCTCGCGGATGTGCCGGACCGTCTCGGCTGGAGGGGGCTCCCAGCCCGTGACCTCCTCGAGGACGCGGAGGGGTTCCTTCGTGCGGTAGGAGCGCGTCGGGTTGCCGGGGAAGCGCTTGTCGGTGACGTTGGGGTCGTCCTCGATGGCCCCGAGCGGCTCGACGCGATAGACCCTCGGCGGACCGTCGCCGCGGGCGAGCTCGGCTGCGAGAGGCGCGCCTTCACGGCTGGCCGTCACGTAGATGTTTCTGGACTCGCGTCCCGAACCGTAGTTCGACCGCCGGCCCGGGGTGAGCAGGTCGCCCGGGGCGACATCGGCCCTCGTGCCGTGGAAGAACGGCCCGGGGTCGTCGACGACGCGCGGGGTCGGGGGAGGGTCGCGGAGCAGGCTGTCGAGACGCGCCATGACGACGGCAGTTCGACTGCGCCCGTGGGGTGCTCGCGGATAGCGGCTCAGCACGTCGAGGACCACCGGGGTCGCGCGCTTGGCCGCGGCGGTGACGACGTACTCCGCGACGACGGGGTCGTCGCCACGCGCGAGCTCGGCCGCCCGTGCGGCGTGCGTCGCTGCCCCGAGGATGTGGCGCACCTGCGTCGCCTTGGCGAGTGGGTGGAGGTATGCCGCGGCGGCCGCATGCCCCGCAGCGGTCGCCGCGTGCCGGGCCGGCTCGGTCGACGCCTCCTTGGCTGCGCGGTGGGCCTCGGTCGCCGCCGTCCGCTGGAGACGCGACCGGGGTGCGCCCTGGGCGAAGACGCGGGCGGCGTCCAGGGCGGCAGCCGGGCGAGGGTCGTCGGGGTGCGCCCGCTGGAAGATCACGAGGGCCGGCTCGGCGCACGCGACGGCATACGTAGCGACGGCGCGCAGCTCGTCGGTGGTCAACACGAAGTCTCCCGAGCGTGTCTGCATCGTCTCGAGTTTCGCACAGCCGAGGCTGCGTATCAGCGCCGATCCGGCGCGCCTCTGACCGGCATGACTCTCTCCACAGTCGGCTCCACCACGCACTACACGATCAGCTACGACACCTCGTTGTCGAGCGCTGACGGCCTCCAGCGGGCTCAGGCCCTGATGAACGTGTGCGAGGCGGACTACCAGATCATGTCCGATTGGTTCGGTGGCATCGCGCTGCCGTACTCACTCCCCATCCAGGTCAACATCGTGCCGGGAGGCTACGCCGGCGCCTCGTGGGGACCTCCCATCTCGCTCCGGCCCGGCAACGGCTCCGGGCTCGACGTCGTGCGCTACCTGCTCGTCGCCGAGGTCGTCGAGATGCTCATGCTCGCCCAGAACCGGGGCTGGTTCGCCAGCGACGGCAGCAACGAGGGTTCCGCCGGTGAGGGGCTGTCACGCGTCCTCTCGGCCGAGTTCCTCAGACGAACGGGCCTGGGGTTCAACGAGCCCGGCTTCGACACGGCCCGTTTCTGGATCAACAGCGACCGGCTCGACTACGTCAACAGCATCGACGAGCACGACCATGCGCCGGACGAGAAGAGCGGGTGCGCGACGCTCTTCATCAACTACCTGTCGTACCAGCTCGGCTACGACATCAAGCGGGTCATCGCCGCCGCTGCGCCGACGCTCGCGGGCGTCTACCGCAACCTCACCGGCCGCACCGACGACCCGTTCCCGGCCTTCAAGGCGCTGCTCGACGCGCACTTCCCGCGCACGAATCCCGATGGCTCCGTGCACAGCTGGACCCTTCCCGGTCCCAACCCCGACAACCCCTTCCCCCTCGACTTCTACGAAGGAGCAGTGCCCATGTCCGTTCGCATCTACTGGAGGATGAACCCGGGCCGCAACGTGGTCAACCTCAACTGGGGGGCCCTGAGCGCGGACTCCGTCGTCGCCGTCTCCGCGAGCGAGTACGTCACGGGCGGCCAGAAGCTCGCCGACAACAGTGCCCAGCGCTTCGTCGGGGCGGCCTCGATCACCGTCGACAACGTGACGCCGCACGGTCCGCCCTTCGACCCGAACCACGGCGTGACCTTCGTCGTCACGGTCGGCTGGGGCTCGCCGCTCAACATCTGCACCGACGTCTCGCTCATCCAGAACGAGCCGCAGGCGGTCATCTACATCGGCTCCCAGACGGAGTCCGGCTCGGAGGCCACCCGCGACCTCGTGATGGACGGCCAGTCGTCCGACGGCACGAGCGGGGACCCGCGCACGTCGTCGCTCGGGCCGGTCACGTGGCACACGGCCACGGTGTCCAGCGACGGCGAGCTGACCAAGCAGTCCTCGTCCCGCGCGCCGGCCGTCAGCACCGAGGTCGAGGCCAGCTGACCCGCTGCCTCTCCGGACGCCTTCCGTCCGGGAGCGGTGCCACCATGCAGGGATGACGACCTCGACAGGGGTGACACGCGAAGCCACACCCGAGGCCACGGCCACCTGGCCGCAGGCGCTGGCCTGGCGGATGGAGCGACAGCTGCTCGATCCGACCGGGGCAGCGCCTGCGGCCGACGTCGTGCGCCGGCTCGGAGCCGTGCTCTCGATGGACGACTCCCTCGCCGACCTCGCGGTCTGCACCCGGAGCTCGACGGCGCGCCCGGGCGACCTGGCGGCGGCCGTGGCGGACGGGAGCGTCATCAAGGCCTTCGCCTACCGCGGCGCGGTGCACTATCTCGCGCCGGAGGACGCCGGCATCTACCTGGCGCTCCGGTCGGCCGGCCGCCAGTGGGAGCTGAAGAGCTGGGTCGACCACTACCGGCTCGGGCCGCAGGACTGGCCGGACTTCCGCGCGGCGGTGCGTGAGGCGCTCGGCGACGCATCCCTGACGGTCACGGAGCTCGGGGACGCGCTGACGAGGCACCCGGCATACGCCCACCTCAGGACGGTCTTCGACGAGGGACCGTGGACGCTCCTGAAGCCGCTCTCGTGGCAGGGCGACCTCAGCCTCGGTCCGCTGCGCGACGGCCGGATCACCTTCCAGCGGCTCGACCGCAACGAGCGGTGGGCGGGCATCCCCGACCTCGAGGACGCCGGACCGCGCGCCGTCGCCGCCTACTTCCGCAGCTACGGCCCGGCCACCCTGGACCGAGTCCACTACTGGCTCGGCAACGGCCTGTCCGCCGGACGCCGGCGGCTCGACCGGTGGATCGCCGGCCTGGGCGACGGTCTGGTGCCGGTCGACATCGAGGGTACGACGGCCTACGCCATGCGTCAGGACGTCGAGTCGCTCACTGCCGCAACGCCGTCCGAGGTCGTGCGCCTCCTGCCGGGTCACGACCAGTGGGTCATGGGCGCCGGCACCAAGGACGTCCACGTCATCCCGCCGCCCCTGCGCGAGGCCGTGACCCGCAAGGCCAACCCGGTGCTCGCCGGCGGCGTCGTCCGTGGCACCTGGGCGAGGAAGCACGACGAGCTGACGGTCACGTGGGCCGACCGCGCGCCGGCCGCCGAGGGCATCGAGCAAGAGGTCGCCCGGTTGGGCGACCTCCTGGGCGTCCAGCTGCGCGTCAGGGTCGAAGGGCACGGTCGAGGGTCATCCTGATCGCGCTCGGCACGTCGTCCGCCGTCGGAACGCCGACCATCTCGGAGGCCGACGACAGGGCGAGCACCCGACGCTGCGACGCTCGCCAGGCCGCCTCGACCTTCCTGGCGTCGACCGCCGCCGGCCACGACTGGGGCTGGGACTGCGCCTCGACGAGGTCGTAGAGCGGCACCGACGTCGGCGCGAGTCGCGCATACGTGGTCCACGACCTCGGGTCGAGGCTCTCCCTGTTGGTCGCCGGGTCGTTGAAGCGGTCGAGATCGGCCCACAGGTTGCCGAGCTCGGGGTCTCCGGGGTCCTTGGGCGGCAACAGCTTCACGAAGATCCCGTCCGGGCCGAAGTAGCCGGGAGGCATCGGGTCGAGCAGCACGACCGCGCGCGCGTCGGAGCGGTGGCTGCTCGCCCACGACAGCACGATCGGGGCGCCCATCGAGCGGCCGACGGCGACGACGGGACGCGTCAGGCCCAGCGCGGAGATGAGGCCGTCGAGGTCGGCGGCGAGGGTCGCGAAGGTCTGCCGTTCGGGCGGCGGGTCGCTGCGTCCCACCCCGAGCCGGTCGTAGACACAGACCCTTCCGCTCGACGCGAGCGTCTGCGGGAGCGTGTCCCACGCCTCGTCCATCGACTGGCCGTAGTCGGCGACCAGGACCACGGACGGCCCGGTGCCGGCGCACCGCGCCTTGAAGTGTCGACCGGTGACGGTGACGTCGCGCTCCGGCTCGAGTGCCGTGCTCGCCGCACCCCCTGCCGTCCCCGGGACCGCCGTGGTCGTATGCCGTGTGGTGGCCGTCGTGGAGGCCGTGCCGGTCGCGGACGTGCAGGCCGACAGGGCGGCTCCGAGCCCGAGGCCGAGGGTCAGCATGGCTGCGACGGTCGTGCGTCTGCGTGTGGTCGAGGTGGTCATGGTGTCGCTCTCCCCAGCGGAGTCGGAGGCGTGGCTGCCTCCGACTCCGACGATGCCGGGAGGTGGGGCCGCTGTCTGTGCGCGCGACGACACAGGCCGCACGCAGGTGCGGTCGGAGTGTCCCGGGCGTCGCGCGAGCGGTCAGCGCCAGAAGTCCGCGAGCGACGCGGCGAGGGCTCGGCCCTGCTCGTAGCCGCCACGTGCCGCCGGCAGCCGGGTCGAGGGGTCGAGCGCGTTGGCGCCGAAGACGTCCCCGGCCCCGGCATCGGGGTAGACCGTCCGGACCGCGCTGCCCCCGGCGCGCAGCTCGGCGACCTGCGTTGCGAGGTCCATGCCCCAGGCGGCCGGCATGCGGGTGCGTCCGCTGAAGGGAGACAGCACGACGACGCGGCCGAGTCCTGTGGCCAGGTCGGCGTTCTCGCTCCGGCGGTAGCCGCCGTTGAGGTAGCTCCGCTCACCGATGGCATACGGCGTCATGGCCGACGTGCTGGCCGCGACGGCGTCGACGAGGTCGATGCCGCTGTGCCGGTCGAAGACGACGGGCTCGCCGGTGTGGGCGTCGACGGCCGGGATGAGCACCCGCTGCATCGGCCACTCGTGGCTGGGCAGCCGCGCCGCCACGATGTCACGCCACCGCGTCGACGGTGAGCCCTCGGCCGCGTGCCTCTCGAGGGCGGCCGCACCCAGCCTGCGTCGCATGTCGGCCGGGTCCTGCGCCGAGGCGATGATGGCGTCGGACCACTCGAGGTAGCCGGGTGCCGAGACCTGCGGCGTGCGGGGACGGGGTGGTGCCCCGTCTCGGGGCGGGGGCGGCGGCCGCTCGGCGAGGATGGCGGCATACAGCTGCGACGGCGCTGTGCCGGAGGTGATCTGGGCGGCCACGGTGGCGCCGGCCGAGGTGCCGATGACGAGGTCGGCCTCGGTGAGGTCGACGCCGCCCTCGGCGAGGCCGGCGACGAGGCCGAGCTCCCAGGCGTTGCCGGCGGCTCCGGCGCCCCCGAGCACGAGGGCGCGCCCTTGAAGGTTGCCCTGTGGGGTGGGTCGGGGTGCGGTGTCCATGGCGGTTCGTCCTTCCGGGAGGTGCTGCGCTCTCGACGTGGTCCGTCACCATGGGACCATCGGTTCATGACAGCTGGGCCGCTGGCGTGTGGAGAGCTTGACGGGTGGGCCGGCCTGCCTGTGCACGGATGACGTACTTCTGGGTCGGCATCGGCGCCATGCTCCTGCTCGGCCTCGGGCTGATCGTGTGGGCCTCCCAGTCGGGACCGGACCGGGCCGGCCACGACCTGAACCGGCGCCGGACCAACCAGACCAGGGTCGGTGCCGTGCTCGTGGGAGTCTCGCTCTGTGCCCTGGTGATCGCCTACTTCACCGCCGACTGGCCGTAGGACGGGGCCTCCCCGGAACGCCGGGGCCGTCCCGGACTGGGGCAGAATCGGCGGCATGGCCCACCTCACGCTGCACAGGACGGCGGCTCGAGCGCGCCGGCGCCGGGATGGGTGACCCGGTGGACCCGGTGGACCCGGTGGACGTTCGGGTCGGGCTGTGCGGATGGACGGTCTCGCAGGCGTCGTACGTGCGGCGCTTCCCCGTCGTCGAGGTCCAGAACACGTTCTACGACCCGCCGACGGATGCCGTGCTGACGCGTTGGCGCACCCAGGTGCCGGCCGACTTCGAGTTCACGATGAAGGCGTGGCAGATCGTCACGCACGAGTCCAGCAGCCCCACCTACCGTCGGCTGAAGCAGCCGCTGCCGGAGAGCGCCCACGGGCAGGTGGGAGGGTTCCGGACGACGCCCGAGGTCCTGGCCGGTTGGGAACGGACTCTGGAGTGCGCCCGGATCCTGAAGGCGACCGCGGTGCTGTTCCAGTGCCCGTCGAGCTTCCGCCCGACGAAGGAGAACGTCCAGCGACTGCGGGACTTCGTGTCGCAGGTGGAGCGGCCGGCCGGCCGCCTGCTCTGGGAGCCCCGCGGGAAGTGGCCCACGTCGCTGCTCAAGGAGCTCTGCGCCGAGCTGGACCTGGTGCACGTCGTGGACCCGATGCAGACCGAGACGGTGACGCCGGAGCAGACCTACTACCGGCTGCACGACACGACCGGCTGGCGCCACGTCCACACCGATGACGAGCTGCGCCGGCTGCGGGACCTCGTCGACGGCCGACCGAAGCCGTACGTCATGTTCAACAACATCCCCCGGACCGGCGACGCAGAGCGTTTCCTCGCCCTGCTCTCCGGCGACGGTCGGTGAGCCGGCCGGCTTCGCCCGGCGCCGGCGCCACGTGGACGTAGGCTCCCTGTCATGGCTGACGCTCCTCGCATCACGTACGTGCTCGTCGACGGGGAGAACATCGACGCCACGCTCGGCGCCTCGATCCTCGGACGACGCCCGCGGCCGGAGGAGCGCCCGCGATGGGAACGGCTCCTGCAGTTCGCGGAGGAGCTGTGGGGGCAGCCGGCGGCCGGGCTCTTCTTCCTCGCCGCGAACAACGAGCTCCCGATGCCGTTCGTCCAGGCCCTGATGGCGATCGGCTACCGGCCGGTCCCGCTGTCGGGCGCGGTGGGCGAGAAGGTCGTCGACATCGCCATCCAGCGGACGCTGACCGAGATCCGTCACCGCCGGGCCGACGTGCTCCTGGTCAGCAACGACGGCGACTTCGTCGAGCAGGTGGGTGACCTGCTCGACGGTCGTCGGGTGGGTGTCGTCGGGTTCCAGGAGTTCCGCAGCAACGCGTTCCTCGAGCTGACGACCCAGGGTCTGGCCACGTTCGACCTCGAGTACGACATCCAGGCCTTCAGGGAGTCCCTGCCGCGCATCCGGGTCATCGCCATCGAGGACTTCGACCCGGCCGACTTCCTCTGACCGGGCCGTGAAGGACTGCTGGAAACCGGGGTCGTCGCGCCAGTAGCGCCACCGGCGGCCCTCGACGGCCACCTCGTAGACCCGGTGGACACCGCGGCGGTCGAAGTAGTGCATGAGCAGCCGGCCGTCGACCGGCCCGATGACGGGCCGAGGCACCGTCCGCCGCAGCAGCCCCCGGTGGGCGGGAGACCGACCGGTCACCCGGCCGGTCTCCCACCGACGTGGGCAGCCTCAGGCCGCGACCGTCGACAGCTCCGAGAGGTCGTCGTCGGTGAGCTCGAGGTCGGCGACAGCCATGTTCTCCTCGAGGTGGGCGACAGACGACGTGCCCGGGATCAGCAGGACGTTGTCGGCGCGGGCGAGCAGCCAGGCCAAGCCCACTCGCGCCGCGGGCACGCCCCGACGAGCAGCGACCGCCTGGACGGCCGGTTGGTCGACGACCTTCGGCAGGTGCGGGAAGGCCGAGCCGAGCGGGAAGTACGGCACGTAGGCGATGCCGGCGGCGGTGCACGCGTCGAGCACCTCGACATCCGCCTGGTCGACGAGACTGAACGGGTTCTGCACGCAGACGATCTCCGTGATCGCCTGCGCCGCAGCGAGATCCGTCGCCGAGACGGTCGACAGGCCGACGCCTGCGATCTTGCCCTCGTCGCGCAACGCGGCGAGCTCGGCGACCTGGTCCTCGAGAGGCACGTCGTCGGCGCCCTCCGCGGCAGCGGCGTGCTCGTCCATCCGGCGCAGGTTCACCGCGGTCAGGTGGTCGACGCCGAGCGAGCGGAGGTTCTCCTCGACGTCGGCGCGCAGCTCGGCCGGCTTCTGCGCCGGCAGCCACGCGCCGGAGGCGTCGCGGCGGGCGCCCACCTTGGAGACGAGGGCCAGGTCGGCGGCATACGGGTGGAGGGCCTCGCGGATGAGCTCGTTGCTCACGTCGGGCCCGTAGAACTGGGCGGTGTCGATGTGGTCGACGCCGAGCTCGACGGCGCGGCGCAGCACGCGCAGCGCCTCGGCGCGGTCCCGGGGTGGCCCCATGACGCCAGGGCCGGGGAGCTGCATGGCGCCGAAGCCGACGCGTCGGACGGTGCGGTCTGCGAGGGGGAAGGTCTCGGTCATTCCAGCGACGCTAGGTGTTGGAGCGCGCTCCAAGGCAAGCCCCGGTTGGTCGCAACGTTGGACAGAGAGTGTCCGCGGGCAGCCCTCTGCGGCCGCACGAATCCGCGAATTCGGCGGCCACGACAACTGATTCCGTCGAATTCGCGCAGACGTGACCGAAGTTCGTCGTTTCCCGCACATCCTCGGCGACGGACCAATAGCGTGATCTGCCGTACCGCCGAACGCCGATCCTGGCCGACGCCCGGACGACCCCTCACTCCAGGCCGCCCCTCGCCGACCCCACCTGCGTCCCTTCAGGGGACGTGCATGCCGCTGCGGCTGCTCCACGAGCCGTGGCCCCTCGCGGGCCCACCCACCTCGGGGCCCGTGTGACTCGGGGAGTAGCAACCGGGAGCCTCGCCATGCCCTCACGCCGTCTTGTAGACCACGCCCACCCCTCGCAGCACCGACGCCGCAGCTTCTGGGCCGTCGTGCTGGCGGCCCTGCTGGCGCTGACGACGGCGATCCCGATGGCGGTGGCCGGCAGTCCGGGAGGGGGCATCATCGACTCGACGCTGCCCGGCATCGCCCCGACGACACCGCAGGAGATCGGTGACGGGTCCACCGCCGACCTGCTCTACGCGAACGTCACCGAGGGCCTGTCGCAGATGACGCCACCGGAGGCGAACCCGAGCGGCACGGCCGAGCTGACCTACCCCATCGAGCTGCCCAAGGGCCGCGGCATGACGCCCGACGTCAGCCTCAGCTACAGCTCCGAGGGCGGTCCGTCGTGGGCCGGGCTCGGCTGGGACCTGGCCGCGCCCGAGGTCGCGGTCGACACCTCCTTCGGTGCCCCGCGCTTCTGCGACGGCACGACGAAGAGCCCGCCGTGCGGCAACGTCGAGAGCGAGTCCTACACCCTCGACGGCGACGCCCTCGTGCCCAACGCCGTCAAGGCCGTCCTCGAGCCGCGCATCGCCGAGCGCCAGGACTTCACGCGCAAGGTCGAGACGGAGTTCGAGCAGGTCATCCGCCACGGCGACAAGCCGAGCAACTACTGGTGGGAGGTGCGCGACAAGCAGGGCAACATCCGCTACTACGGGGGCACCCCCGACAGTGGCGGCCCCCTCGGCGAGGCCGGCACGCAGGCCGGCGTCGACGACCGCAGCCGCGACCCCAAGGGCATCCTCACGGACGCGAACGGAAACGGCGTGCGCTGGTTCCTCACCGCCAAGCGCGACATCGGCGTCAACATGTTCCGCTACGTCTACGACACCGTCACCTACAAGCAGGACGACACCAAGCCCACCGGCTGGGTCGCCCTGGCCCCGGGAGCGAGCTGCCCCGGCGGACAGGTCTGCCCGAAGCACGTCTACCTCAGCAACATCCTCTACACCGCCGCCAGCACGGTCAGCGGCGAGCCCGAGGACCCCGCCTACGAGGTGCGCTTCGTGCGCACCCCAGGCGCGCGCACCGACGCCGTTCTCGACGGCCGTGGCGGCGTGCTCGACCTCGACCAGGACGTCCTCACGAACATCGACGTCGTCTACCGCAAGACGGGCAACGTCGTCACGCGCTACACCCTGGGCTACGACGCAGACCCGCACTTCGGCAAGACGCGGCTGCGGTCCGTCACCCAGATCGGCTGCAACGGCCTGTCCGACTGTCCTGCAACGGGACTCAAGCACACCTTCGCCTACTTCGACGACGTCGCCACGGCCGGGAGCGGCTTCGACACCGCTGCCAAGTGGGACACCGGGGCCAACCCCTCGAGCGGCGGCACGGCGGCCTACATCAACCAGAAGCTGAGCGGCCTCGGCTCCTCGATGACCGACGCCGGTGACGGCAAGATCTACGTCGGCTTCAACCTCGCCGACCCGGAGAAGACCGGGTCGGTCGGCGGCTCGTTCGCCATGAACGGCACGAGGAACCGCTCCGTCATCGAGTTCATGGACCTCAACGGCGACGCCCTGCCCGACAAGGTCTACCGCGAGGCGATCTCGGGCACCGGACCGTCGGGCCAGATCCGCTACCAGCTCAACACGAGCCGTCCCACGACATCGCTCACGGCCGACCTCACCTTCGGCCCGATGCACGCCCTCTCCGGCTTCTCCGACCTGCCCGTCCAGCGCACCATCGGCATCCAGGGCGGCATCGAGGCCTACTTCGGCGTCTACGGCGTCTTCAACGTCGGCGGCCAGTGGAGCTGGGTCGACAGCTACTTCACCGACGCCAACGGCGACGGCCTCGTCGACCTCGTGAGCGGCACCCAGGTCCTCTTCAACCACCTCGTCTGCGACCCGACGAAGACCGGGGTCGAGGCCTGCCAGCCCACCTTCGACGCCTCCGACGCGCAGACCCGCGTCCCCCTGACGCCGCAGACCGTGCCCGTCAGCGACCCGGCCTTCGAGGCCATGGTCGACCGCCTCCGTGAGGCCGTGCCGCCGATCGACACCGTGCGCCGCTGGACCGCACCCTTCGCCGGCGACGTCACGGTGGCCGCCAAGGCGACCCTCGGCACCCCGGTGCCGGACTCCGCCGGCGGCTCCGTCCGCGTCGCCATGCAGCAGGGCGGCACCGAGCTCGCCAGCGCGAGCGTCAGCGCGGCGTCCCCGACGTGGCAGCCCGCCGCGCAGACCGTCCACGTCGACAACGGCCAGTCCCTCTACTTCCGTGCGGGGTCGCGCCCGAAGGGCAACGGCGACACCGTCACGTGGGACGCGACGATCACGTATGCCGGTGGGTCGGCTCCCGACGCCAACGGCCTCGACCAGCGCAGCTACTCCCTCGCCGACGACTTCACCCTCGCCGGCCGCCCCGACGTGTTCACCTCCGTCAGCAACGGCGGCACCGCGCACTTCAGCGCGGCGCTGGACAAGACCGCCGCCACGACCGACGACCTGCGCCCCGAGGTCGCCGTGCGCAGCGGCACGACGAAGGCCGTGGCGACCACGCCGGTGACGGTCACACCGATCACCTCGACTGGCGCGACCGACGCGACGCGTGTCAAGACGGTGAGCCAGAACGGTGGCCAGTGGTGCGTCGCCGACCCGACGACGAGCTTCGGCTGCTTCGCCACGCAGGCCGCCGCCACCGCGCGCCTGGCCGTCATCGGCCAGACGGAGACCGGCCGCTTCCGCATCACTGCGGACCCGACCGTCGCGGCACCGGTCAAGGACGCGAACGGCGTCGTCACGGCATACGACTCCGTGCGCACGCGCGTGCTCGTCGACAGCCCGGTCGACCTCTCCACCATCACGTGGGTCGAGGCGGGCAAGCTGTGCTTCCTCAGCGGCGGCAGCTGCGACGCGTCGAAGACGACGGTCACGCCGCACATGGACCTCGACACCTACCCGCTGAGCACGCGCGGCGGCCCGGCGAGCGCCTGGTCCTCGACGCTCGGCCGCACCGTCACGCCGACCCTCACCGGCACCCGTGACGCCGACAACCCCGGCGGCGAGGTCATCGTCACCGCCAAGACCTCGGCCGGGCTCGTCTACAAGGCGGCGTATGCCGTCCCGTCGGGTGGCGGCGCCTTCACCGCCTCGCTCCCCGACCTCGCGCTCTCCAACGGCACGGGCTACTGGTTCGACGTGACGATGCGCAACGCCGGGCTGTCCTCCCACGTCAGCGGGATCGACCTGACGATGAAGTGGACCGAGAGCTCCGTCGACAAGTCCGAGGACGTCCCGCAGACGGTCAACTGGGCGGGCCCGCAGGGCTACTTCCCCGTCGCCTACCGCGGCTGGGCGGCCGCCGGCTACACCGCCACGGGCGCCCGAGCCACGACGGCCCTCGACGAGGCGGACTTCCGCACGACGACGGCGTCCGGCGACCCCTACGACAACAAGGACGACGCCTGCCAGGCGATGTTCGGCGGGTCCTGCCCGACCGACACGACGGTCAACGACACCGGCTTCGGCAACTACCCGCCGGGCTCGGGCGCGCCGCCGGAGCTCGACACGAGCAAGGCGACCGCCAACATCCCCAAGGCCTTCGCCTACACCGCCGTCGTCGACCCCGACACCTTGGTGCAGCGCTGGCAGGGGCCCAAGGCCAAGATCTACGCCGGCGACGCCGGCCTGACCGGCTCGGCCCGCTTCGGCGAGGACCTGCCGATCACCGGCGCGGCGGCCAGCGGGGGCACGCGTGCCCCGAACCTGCTCGGTGAGACCGGACCGATCTTCATGCTCATGGCCGGGGTCGGCCCGCTCGGCGGCAGCTTCGCCGCCGGCTGGAGCCGCAGCCTCGTCGACTTCCTCGACATGAACGGCGACGGTTACCCCGACACCGTGCGTCCCGACTCGGTGACCTACACCAACGCCCGCGGCTCCCAGGAGTGCGGCCCGGCCAAGGCGCGCGTCGCGTGCACCGGCGGTGGCGTCGGGGTCGTCGACTCCTCGACGACGCTCGCCGTCTCCGGCGGCTTCGGCGGTGCCCCGATCGGCATCTCCGGCAACAACAAGGGCACGACCAACTCGACGAAGGGCAGCTCCTCCACCAAGGGCAGCAGCGCCTCCGACACCTCCTACGGTGCCAACATCGGCGGGTCCATCGGCGCGGGCGCGAGCTTCACCAACCCGACGTCGCAGAACACCCACCAGGACGACGCTGCGCTCAAGAAGGTCCCGCGCGACGCGACCATCCCGGTGCAGGAGACCCTGAGCGACATCAACGGCGACGGACTGCCAGACCGGATCACCGTCGACGACGACGAGATCCGGGTGCAGCTCAACCTCGGGCACTCCTTCACGCCCCAGTTCCGCTGGACCGTCAGCTCGTTCAGCTCGACGAACTCCTACAGCGGCTCCGTCGGCGCGAGCCTCGGCTTCAACATCGACAACGGCGGGTTCGCCGGCGGTGTCGCGGCCAACTCCAACGTCGACCTGCCCAACGTCTCGTGGGACGACGTCAACGGCGACGGCCTGCTCGACGCCGTCTACAGCGACAACGGCAACGTCAAGGTCGCCTTCAGCAACGGCACCGGACTCGTCGACCAGGCCGTCTACGGCACGCACCAGAAGTCGGACTTCAACGTGCTCGGCGTCATCAACGTCGCCGGCAAGCCCCAGATCCGGCAGGACAGCTCCGAGAGCATCGGCGGTGGCGCCGACGTCACCGTGGGCATCCCGCTCTGCCTCGTCGCCTGCTACCTCATCCTCAACCCCGGCGGCCACTACGAGAACAGCATGACCTCCACCGACGTCGACCTCACCGACGTCAACGGCGACGGCTACGCCGACTCCGTCTCGCGGGTCAAGGGCTCCTCCGACATCAAGGTCGCCCTCAACACCCAGGGCCGCACCAACCTGCTCAAGACCGTGACGACCCCGCTCGGCGGGACCATCGGCCTCGACTACCACCGCGACGGCAACACGACGAGCCACCCCGACAGCCAGTGGGTGCTCGACGACGTCGCCGTGAAGTCCAGCCGTGGCGCGGACGGCATCGCCGAGCGCCACAGCACGATCTCCTACGGCGCCACCGCCCAGGACTTCGTGGGCCGCACCGACCTCGGCTACGACTCGGTGACCGTCAGCGAGCACTACGTCTCCTACGACCACAGCGCCGACGTCGAGCACCCGGTGACGACCGACAAGGTGCGCACGACGCAGCACAAGTACCGCAACGGCTCCGTCTTCGAGTCGGGGCTGGAGTACGAGACGACCGTCTACGACGGCACGACGAGCGGTCCCGTCATGCAGCGCACCCGCACGACGTGGACCTTGGGCGACCTCGACCGCACCGCGGCCGGAGGCGGCTACGCCCCGCTCGACCTCGGCGCCGCCACCGTCGAGCAGCTGCTCGCGCTCCGCGCCACGCCACAGGTCTCGAAGGTCGAGCAGGACTGGTACTCGGGCGGATCGCTCCAGCAGACGACGACCATGTCGTACGCCTACGACCGCCTCGGCAACCCGGTCCGGATCGTCGACAGCGGCCTGTCGACGCCGACCACCGACGACACCGTCGTCGACATCGCCTACGCCAACTGTGAGACGAGCACGTCGGAGGACATGAACGTCTTCTTCGGCTGCGGCTCGACGCTGAAGTACACGCCGGCGGCCAAGGCGCCCTTCTGGGCGGCGACGAACTGCCAGACCTGGGACAGCCAGCCGGTCGGCGTCACCGTCACGGCGCCCGACGGGACCGTGCTGCGCTCCCGCAGCGGCAACACCGCCTACTGCGACAACAACTCGGTCACCGTCCAGCGTGAGGTCGTTACTCCCGCAAGCGGGTCCACGCCGGCGACCTACGCCGAGACCAGGCTGACCTACGACCAGTGGGGCAGCTACAACCGGATCGTCATGCCGCCCGACGCCAAGGGCAAGCGGTATGCCGTCCGCTACGTCTACGACGACGCGAACCACGCGAACGTCGGCACCGTCACCGACTACGCCCTGACGGGCTCCGGCGACCCCGCGGGCACCGACCCGGCCGACACGACCCGGGCGTTCATCGAGGACGACCAGGACCCGACGGGCAACGCCGTCGGCCTGACCTCGACGGCCGCCTTCGACGGGCCCACCGGGCGCGTCAGGACCCGCACCGACGCCAACGGCAACGTGACGTCCTACACCTACGACGCCTTCAGCCGGGTGCGCACCATCACCTCACCCGACGGCGGCGTCGCGACCTTCGCCTACCACCCGGACGACGCGCAGTACCCGTACGCGACGGTGACCCACACCGACGAGTTCAACCCGGGCACGACCATCGACACGGCGACGTATGCCGACGGCTCGGGACGTGTCACCGGACGCAAGCGCGACGCCCAGGTCTACGACCCCGTCACCGGCGTCAGCGGGTCCGGGTTCGCCGCCGAGGGAGGCTCGGACGTCGACGGTCTCGGCCGGACCGTGCACCAGTGGAAGCCGTTCCTCCAGACCGGCTCGACCCTCGCGGACTACACCGTCGACACGAGCAACCCCACCTACGGCGAGGCGACGATCACGAGCTTCGACGCCCTCGACCGCACCACGTCCGAGAGGCTCTCCAACGGCGCGACGACGCTCACGGCATACGCCCACGAGGCCTACGGCGGCTTCGGCACCGTCGCGACGACCGACGTCACCGACCCGCTCGGTCGCCACACGAAGACGTGGCTCGACGCGCACGACAACGTCATCCGCAGCGAGGACCGCACGGCCACGGGCACGTCCCTCTTCACGACGTACGCCTACGACCGGCTCGGCCAGCTGCTCACCGTCAGCTCGCCCGGCGGTCTCGTGACGACGCACACCTACGACCTGCTCGGCCGCAGGACCTCGACGACGACCCCCGACGGCGGGCTCGTCCAGTGGACCTACGACCTCGCCGGCAACAAGACCTCCGAGCAGAGCCCCGTGCTGCGCGAGGAGGGCAACGTCAGGACCGTCTTCGGCTTCGACTTCGGCCTCATGACCTCCATCACCTACCCCGGCGAGAAGCCCGTCACCATGGACTACGGCGGCTACCTCGGCCACTCCATGGCGGCCAACGCCGCCGGCAAGATGGTCCACGTCGAGGACAAGGCGCGCACGCAGACGTTCGGGTACGACGTCAACGGGCGCCTCGCCCAGGACGTCACGACGATGACCGGGCCGCACCCCAACACGGGCCCGTTCACGACGAGCTACGACAACGACTGGCTCGGCCGGCTCGCGAGCGTCTCGCTGCCCGACGGGGAGACCGTGCGCAACGACTACGACACGGGCGGACGGCTCAAGCGCGTCGTCGGCACGAGCAGCTGCACCGAGCTGGGCCTGCTGACGAACTCGGTCGACGCCACCGCGACGACCATCACCGTCACCGAGTACCAGCACGGCGACCCGGCCTCGAGCTGGAACCCGACGCTGCCGTTCACGATCCGGCTCGACGGCGAGCAGCTCAACGTCACCGCGCGGACTCCAGGGACCGTGCCCGGCACATTCGACTACACGGTCGAGCGCGGCATCAACGGCACCGTGCTGACGCCCACCGCGGCTCCGCACGCCTCGGGCGCCACCGTGCGCGTCGACGTCGCCGTGCCGTGCGTGCACAGCTACCTCGACAACCAGCGCTACGACGTCTACGGCCAGACCTCGCAGCGCCAGACCGGCGACGGCGTCGTCGACACGACCTACCGCGACGTCGACACGAGGCGTCTCACCGGCCGGTCGGCGATGTCGCCCGACGGGACGCGGCTGCTGATGAACCTGAAGTACGCCTACGACCTCGTCGGCAACGTGCTCTCGGTGCGGAACCAGCTGCCGCCCGACGTGCCATCGCTCTTCGGCGGCCCGACGACGCAGGCCTACAGCTACGACGGGCGCTACCGCCTGCGCGCGGCCAGCGGCACGTGGGACTACGCGCCCAAGACGACGCGCAACTACACGTGGTCGGCGGCGCTCGACGACGCGACGAGCAAGGTGACCCGCATGACCCAGCGTGACTGGACGGTCGACACCGGGTGCACGAGCAAGTGCAAGGAGGCCACCGTCCTCGCCAACACCTTCGACCGCAGCGCCTACACCTACGACGCCGCCAAGCCGAACCAGGCGACCAAGGTGGTCGACTCGCTCAACAAGCGCACCGAGACGTACGCGTACGACTCGGACGGCGAGCAGACGACCGTCACCAACCCCGACATGATCCGCAACATGACGTGGGACTGGGCGGGCAAGCTCACCGACATCGTCGACAACAACGCCAAGGGCAACGGGCGCAAGGTGACGAGCTACGTCTACGACTACGCGGGCCAGCTCGCCGTCGAGATCAAGGAGCAGGGCGTCACCTACTACGTCAACCCGTGGGTGACGGTCCGCAACGGCACGATGCTGAAGAACATCTGGGCCGGGAACGACCGCCTCGCCGTCAACATGACGACGACCGGTGACACCTTCGCCCAGAAGGTCTACTTCATGCACAAGGACCTCCAGGGCAGCACGAACATCGTCACCGACCGTGTCGGCACGGTCTTCCAGCACCAGGAGTACTTCCCGACCGGAGCGGTGTGGATCAAGGAGGACAGCACGATCTTCCGCACCCCGTGGCAGTACGCCGGCGGCTACGTCGACGAGGACCACAACCTCGTCAACTTCGGGGACCGGTGGTACTCGACGCAGCAGGCGCGCTTCCTCACCGTCGACCCGATCCTCACCGACGACCCGACGGCCCTGGTGGCGAACCCGACGCTGACGACGGCCTACACCTACGGGCAGTCCGACCCGATCGGCTACGTCGACCGCGACGGCCGCGTGCCCAACCGGGCCAACGCCGACGCCGTCTCGGTCCTGCGCACGATCGCCTCGCTCAAGCCGGACGGCGACCCGATCACGCAGGAGCAGTCGACCAAGCTGCTGGGCTTCTTCGCCAAGAACTCCGACACGTTCCGGGGCCGGGTGACCTTGTCGCTGCTCAAGAACCTCAACACCTACCAGGAGCGCAAGGCGAAGTTCTTCAACCGGCTCGACTCGCGGCCGGTCCTCGAGTTCGAGCTCGAGGACGGCAAGCTCAAGGCGGTCAAGCTCGGCTTCGGCGTGGGCAAGCGGCTCAAGTTCGAGGTCGCCGACAAGGGAGCCGGCGCGACACCTCAGGCAGCGAGCCCGGTGGCCGCCAACCAGACGGGTGGGTCATCCGCGGCGACCGGTGGTGACGCGAACGGTCCGGGTGGTGTCGGCAAGTCCACGGCGCCGTCCACGGTCGCGCCCGACACGGGCACGAGTGCCACGACGGGCGCCGGGGGGACCGGGTCGCCGCCGAGCCAGGGCGGCACGAAGCCGGCGACGACGGCCGGAGCGCAGCCCAAGGGCTCCGAGGGCCAGTAGCGCCGGTGGCGCGGGCGGCGCCACCCGGTTGAGGTATCCCCGCCGCAGATTCAGCGGCGGGGATACCTCAAACCGGTGGTCGGCTCACTGGAGGATGACGAGGAGGATGCCGGCGATGGCCACGAGGCCGCCGAGCACCACCGGCACGAACCCTGCGCGGGTGCCCTCCCGCCAGGCCCTCAGGCCGTAGACGACGGCACCCGCGCAGGGCAGGGAGAGGATGAGCAGAGCCGGGATGCCGGCGACGAGATCGGCCCAGAGCGGCGGCGTCGCCCCGGCGCTCGGGTCGTAGCCGGTCATCGCGTAGATGCCCTGCGCCGCCGCGAACGCGACGAAGAAGAAGACGGGCACGAGGGCGACGGAGATCCAGGCGCGGGTCAGCGGCGCCTGGTCGCGGGGACCCCCACCGGACGAGGGGCTGCTGGACGGGCTGGGACCGGACGGACTGACCATGACGCGCCTCCTGGCTCCAGCATCCCGCTCCGGGGCGCTGCGAGAGAGGGCCGAAGGTCCCGTTGCCGGCGTGGGAGTCAGCGCAGGTTGTAGAACTCGCGGTGGACGTTGGCGGGCTTCACCCCGGCGCGCACGAGGTCGCGCTGCAGGGCGTTGACCATCGTCTCGGGCCCGCAGAGGAACGCCGACAGCTGCCGGGGCTCGACACCGACGGTCGCCAGGACGTGCTCGGTGCTCAGCCGGGGATCGGTGGCGGTGTCGACGAGGTGGAGGTGCATCTCGTCGTGGTGCTCGGCAAGGTGGCTGACCTCGTCGGCGAGCGGGGCGGGCCCGCGAGCGGTGTAGAAGAAGTCGACGCGGTGCGGCAGCTCGCCCGGCACGGCGGAGCGCAGCCAGCTCAGCATCGGAGCGACCCCGATGCCGCCGGCGATCCACACCTGGTGCTCGGTGCCCCGTTTGAAGTCGAAGTGGCCCTGGGGGCTGCTGATGACGGCCGGCATACCGGGTGCGACGAGCTCGCCGATGCTCGAGGTGAAGTCGCCGAGGGCGCGCACGGTGATGCGGACCTCCTTCTCCTGCGGGGCGCTGGCGATGGTGAAGGGGTGGCGGTGCCACCCGTCGCGGGCCTCGAGGTTGACCAGTGCGAACTGCCCTGGGCGGAAGGCGAAGCGCTCGCCGAGCGGCCGCAGCCAGATCTCGTGGGCCGCGTCGTCGATGGGTGCCACCGAGGACACCTGGTAGTCGTGGGTCTGGGCGACGTGACGGGCGAGCAGCTCGCGGTAGAGGTAGAAGGCGAGGCCGACCCCACCGACGGCGACGTAGGACCAGCGCAGCAGGGACGAGCCGAAGAGGGTCGCGTCCATGAGGCCGTGGACGAAGCCGAACCCGAGGAAGACACCCGTGAGCCGGTGGAACCCGCGCCAGAGGCCGTAGCTGCCGACCCACCGGCCGACGAGCCGGACCGGCGCGGTCTGCATGACTCGCTCCACCGCCGAGCGCAGCGGACGCGGCGTGATGGAGCGCCAGCGCGGGGCGATGGCCCACACGGTGAGGGTCGCGAGACCGACGATGCCGATGGTGCCCAGGGTCGGTCCCAGCTGCGAGGGGTGGCGGTTGCCGGTCGAGGCGATGTGGACGCCGATGAGGATCGTGCCCACGATCGCGACCCGCCGGTGCCAGACGGCCGCCTTGTCGACGCCGTCGAAGAACTGCTCGACCCAGCGCAGGGTGCTGATGAGCACGAGCCCGACCGAGAGGAGCAGCACCCCCTCGGCCCCGATGAGCTGGCCGACGAACTGGCCGACGTCACCGACCGGCCGAGCGACGAGCCAGAGCAGCGCGAACGCGAGGACGAGGGCCCCGATCGTCAACGGGCCGACGAGCCGGGTGATGAGGTGCGAGCCGCGGTAGGGCCGCCGGTGCCGCACGGCAGTGTCGATCGCCATGCCCCACACGTACCCTCCCGGAGCCCGGAGCCGGCACCCGCCCGGTCGCCGAGACTTCACCGGCTGCTCCGCTCGATCTTCCGCAGAGTTAACGCAATCCGAAGGCTTCTCCCAGAATCGGCGGAAAGTGTTGCGCTGTCTGGCAACTCACCCGGACTCACCCTCCAAACGCATGAGAGGCAACTCCGTGAACACGCCCAACAGCAGCATCGTCAAGGCGGGTCTCGTCGGCACGCTCGCCGCGGTCGCCGCCTTCGCCCTCGGCGGCACCTCCGCCGACGCGCACGACGGCCTGCCCGTCGCCAACGTGCCGCACGCCAACCCCCGGTCCGGCATCCAGGACAACGTCCTCACGCCGTCCGCGAGCGAGACGTCCGTCGCCTGGGGCAACCTGCCCCTGACCAACCCCGACGCCGCCAACGGGGTCACGCACTACGGCTACAACACCCTCGACGGCGCGCCGCTGACGCAGACGAAGAACGAGGCCCACAAGACGGAGCCCGACAAGAACGTCTACCTCGTCCTCGGTGGCAGGCACTACCTCTACCAGGGCCACGAGATCGGCCCGCGCGGCTACGCCACGCGCATCGACCTCGACGAGAGCGACCCCCTCAAGCGGGTCACGCTCATCTCGGACACCGACACCGCGGGGAGCGCCTACCCGACGATCGACGGCATCACGTGGGACCCCTTCACCCAGCAGCTGCTGCTCACGGCCGAGTCGAGCGCCCCCAAGGGTGGCGTCTTCGCCGTCCGCCTCGACGCCAACGGCGACCCGGTCGACGGGGGCAGGGCCACCCGGCTCACGGCCCTCGGTTCCGGCGGCTTCGAGGGCATCCAGAACGACTCCGACGGCAACGTGTGGATCGTCGAGGACATCGGCGGCAAGGGCGTGAGCGGCGGCAAGGTGCCCAACAGCTTCGTCTACCGCTTCGTCCCCACCGACAGGACCGACCTGACGAAGGGCGGCACCCTGCAGGCCCTGCAGATCGAGCGCAAGGACGGCACCCCCGCGACCACCGCTGCGCTGCAGGCGAACCCGTCGGACACGTTCATCAGCCAGCTGCACGCATACGGCTCCTCGTTCGCGACGAGGTGGGTCACGATCCACACAGGGACGACCGAGGCCTTCGACGCCACGGCCGCCGCGAAGGCCGCTGACGCGACGCCGATGAAGCGCCCCGAGAACGGCGTCTTCCGTCCCGGCACCGGCTTCAAGGAGTTCTACTTCACCGAGACGGGCGACACGAGCACGTCGAGCACGCTGCCCGGCGCGTACGGCGGCGTCTTCCGCATCTCGCAGAAGAGCCCGAGCGCCGACACCGGGCGCATCTCCATCGCCGCCGTCGGAGACCAGGAGCACACCGGCTTCGACAACATCTCCTTCGCCACCAGGGACGACCTGCTCGTCGTCGAGGACGCCGGCGACGGCCTGCACGCCCAGCGCAACGCGCTCGACTCCGGCTACGTCTTCAACCTCGGTGACAGCCGTGAGGACGAGGGGTCGTATGCCGCGGGCCGCGGTCGCGCTCCCCGCCCGGTCCGCTTCCTCGCCGAGGGTCGCGACGCGTCGGCGACGTTCGACTCGATGAGCGGCCCGTCCTACAACGACGGTGACAACGAGATCACCGGCATCCACGTCTCCGACGGTGACGCCTCGGTCGGCGGTCTGCTCGGCGCCAAGCTGCCCCAGCCCACGACGTCGCCGGCCTGGCGCACGTTCTGGACCCAGCAGCACGGCGACAACACGACGTGGGAGATCCACTGGAACGGCTGATCCCGTCCCGACCACCCGTCTGAGGTGTACCCGCCGCAGCTCCTGCGGCGGGTACACCTCAACCCTTTGCTGGGGCGGAGGCCGAGGCGGTGGTCGCTGCGGGCGTCGAGGCGGCGACGAACGCGGCGTCGATGAGCTGGGCGTTGCCGACCGCCCAGTCGGCGTCGGTCGTGACGGCGCGACCGTTGCGCACCGCGCTGGCGAACGCCTCGAGCTGGTAGGTGTAGCTCGTCCGGGTGCCGAGGTGCTCGACGACCTCGGGCTCGCCGTGGCGCCGGACCACGAGCGAGTCGTCCTCGTGCGGCACGGCGAACATCGGCACGACGATCTCGCCGGCGTCGCCGGTCACGGTCAGGGCCATGTCGCGTTCGGCCGAGTCCATGTCGCTGCCGCCGCTGCCCGTGGCCCCGCTGGGGTAGGCGACCTCGAGGAAGAGCCGCTCGTCGACGCCGGGACGCCCGGCCCGGTCCTCGCGGCGGGCGCCGACGAGTCGCGGCTCCCCACCGACGAAGCGACCGAGCAGCCGCAGCGCCGCGATGCTGTAGCAGCCGAGGTCCGTCGTGGCGCCGCCCCCGAGCTCGCGGGACCACCGGGGGTCGCCGTCCGGCGGAGCCGGCATCCGGAGGATCGCCTGGACGTGCCGGACCTCGCCGACGGCCGACTGGTCGAGCAGGGCGCACAGGCGACGCATCAGGGGGTGGTACGGGAAGTGGAAGGCCTCCATGAAGACGACGCCGGATGCCGCCACCGCGTCCCGAACCCGCCGCGCCTCGTCCGCGTCGAGCGCCGACGGCTTCTCGGCGAGCACGTGCTTGCCCGCCTCGGCTGCGCGGACGTTCCACTCCGCGTGGAGCGAGTTGGGCAGCGGGTTGTAGACGACCTCGACGTCGGGATCCGCCAGCACGGCGGCATACGACTCAAGGACCCGCTCGACGCCGTGCTCGTCGGCGAAGGCGCGGGCCCGCGCGACGTCGCGGGCCGCCACGGCCACGAGGCGGTGCCCCGTGGCCGCGGCGGGCTCGACGAGCGAGAGCGGTGCGATGCGTGCGGCGCCGAGGACGCCGATGCGCAGCGGCTGCGCCACGACCTTCGACATCGCGATCAGATGCCCTTCTCGGCCTCGATGAGGGTGTTGGCTGCGAAGCGCAGGCCCTCGAGCTGGTCGAGCTCCTGGTCCTCGTGCTCGATGTTGACCGGCAGGTCGGGGTCGACCTTGTGCAGCGCGCGGAGGAACTCGGTCCAGTAGGCGGTGTCGTGGCCGCGGCCGACGGCGACGAAGTCCCACGACGGGCTCTTCGGCCAGCCGCTCAGGGTCGTGCCACCACCGAGCGGGAGGTAGCCCTTCTCGCCCTCGGCGACACGGTAGAAGCTGTCGTCGATGACGCCGTTGACCTTGGCGGCCTCGTTGATGCGGGTGTCCTTGGCTGCGGCCACGTAGACGAGCTCGCCGAGGTCTGCGACCGCGAGCACGGGGTCGATGCCCTGCCAGAAGAGGTGACTGGGGTCCATCTCGGCGCCGACGTGCGTCGCGTTCGTCTCCTCGACGAGACGGTGGAGCGTGCGGGGGTTGAAGACGATGTTGCCCGGGTGCATCTCGATGGCGACGCGCACGTCGGCCGCGGCGGCGCGGGCCTGGACGTCCTTCCAGTAGGGCACGGCGACGCTCCACTGGTGGTCCTGCACGTCGAGGAACGGGCTCCACCAGGGGAGCGGGTTCCACACGGGGACAGAGGTGCCCGGCTCGCCACCGGGGGCGCCCGACATCGTGATGACGCGCTTGACGCCGAGGAGCGCGGCGAGCTCGATGGAGTCGATAAGGTCCTGCGAGTGCGGGAAGCCGGCGGCCGGGTGCAGCGGGTTGCCGTTGCAGTTGAGGGCGGTCAGGGTCAGTCCGCGCGAGCTGAACTCGCCGAGGTAGTCCTGTCGGGCCTGCTCGCTCGCGCGGAGGTCGTCGACCGGCAGGTGGATGGGCGGCAGGAAGCCGCCGGAGTTGATCTCGACACTCGTCAGGCCGAGGCCCTTGATGAGGTCGAGGGCCTCGGGGAGGGTCTTGTCGGCGAGGCAGGCGTTGTAGGCACCGAGCTGCATTGGTCGTTCCTTCGTCTTCCGGAGGTGGTTGGGGTGGTGGGGGACTCAGCTGAGCGGGATGGTGGCGCCGCCGGCTGCGGCAGAGCGCGCGACGGCGTCGATGACGGTGAGGTCGCGCACGCCGTCGTCGAAGGCGGCGACCTTCGGCAGGCCACCCTCGATGCCGGCGACCTGCTCGAGGAAGGCCCGCGCCTGGTAGCCGAAGAGGTCGCCGACGCCGTAGGAGCAGCCGGGGAAGTCCATCGGCAGGCCGCCCTTGACGTAGGGGTGCGCCGGCCCGGCGAGCACCTGGTTGTAGCCGTCCAGGCCGTCACCGCGCAGCTGCCGGATGACGGAGAACTCGGCCGGCCGGTCCATGTCCCACTTCGCGGCGCCGTGCTCGGCCATGAGGTCGAAGGCGAGCGAGTTCGCGTGGCCGGGGGCGATGCGCGAGATGGAGAACGTGCCGACGGCGCCGGACGCGAAGTGGGCCGTGAAGGTCGCCACGTCGTCGTTCTCGACGGGCTCGCGCACGTCGGACAGCTCGGCTTTGGCGTGGCCGTAGGTCGTGCCGAGCGGAACGGCGCGCTCGGTGACCTTCGTCGTGAAGGCCCCGCCGCTGACGGAGGTCATCGGGCCGCAGACGAACTCGGCGAGGTCTATGAGGTGGCTGCCGATGTCGGCGAGGGCGCCGGTGCCGGGACCGCCCTTGTAGCGCCAGGCCATCGGGGTCTCGGCGCTGCGGGCGTAGTCGCACCAGTAGCGCCCGTTGAAGTGCGAGACCTCGCCGAGCTCGCCGACCACGAGGTCGCGGATGGCGGCGACGGCCGGTTGGCGCCGGTAGACGAAGCCGACCCCGCTGACGAAATCGGGGTGGGCCTCGGCGGTGGCGACCATGGCGCGGGCGTCCTCGAGGCTCGCGGCCAGCGGCTTCTCGCAGAGCACGTGCTTGCCGGCGGCGAGCAGCGCCTCGACGATCTCGCGGTGCAGGTGGTTGGCGACGACGACGCTGACGACCTGGACGTCGTCGGCGTCGAGCAGCTCGCGCCAGTCGGTGCCGTGCCGCTCGTAGCCGTAGCGGCCGGCCGCGTCCTTTGCGACGGCCTCGTTCGCGTCGACGACGGCGGCATACCGGATGCGCGGCAGCGGCGGGTCGAACAGCGTCGGGGCGGTGCGGTAGCCGGCGCAGTGTGCGCGGCCCGCCATGCCGGCGCCGATGACGGCGACGCCGATGGGTGACTCGGTCATGGGATGTGCCTCTCTGGACATCTCGGTCAGGGTCGGAGCCAGGCTTTAAAGCGCTTTAAGGCTACGATGGCACCAGTGTGCGGAGCCCGTCCCGCCCCTGTCAACACTTTGTCCTGACAAAGTGTCGTGAGCTCGTCGAACCAAGGAGTCGTATGCCGTCCCGTCCCTCGCGTCCCCGCCTCGAGGACGTCGCTGCGCGGGCCCGGGTCAGCACGGCCTCGGTGTCTCTCGTCCTGCGCGGCCGGCCCGGCCCCAGCGCCGCGACGAGGGAGGCGGTGCTCGAGGCGGCGCGCGACCTCGGCTACCGCGCCGACCGCACGGCGAGCCTGCTCGCCCGCCGTCGCACGCAGCTGCTCGGGGTGACGATGGACGTCCGCAGCAGCTTCCACGCCGAGCTCCTCGAGGACCTCCAGGCCGCCGCCGACGAGCGCGGCTACGACATCGTCGTCAGCCCCCTGACGCGCACCCGCGACGAGCGTCGAGCCGTCGAGTCGCTCCTGGACTTCCGCTGCGAGGCGCTGCTCCTGCTCGGTCCGCGCCTGACCGACCCCGAGCTGGCGGCTCTCGCCGAGGAGCACCACGTCGTCGCCATCGGCCGCCGCGCCCAGGCCGCCGGGGTCGACGTCGTGCGCGCGGCCGACGACGTCGGCGTCGGCCTCGCCGTCGAGCACCTCGCCGGGCTCGGCCACCGCGACATCGCCTACGTCGACGGCCCGCGCGGACCCATCGCCACGGTCCGCCGCCAGGGCTACCGCCGCGCCCTGAAGCGACTCGGGCTCGTCGACCACGCGCTCGTCGTCGAGGGCGGGGGTGACGAGGAGGCCGGCTCCGCCGCCGCCCACCTCCTCCACCCGCTCCAACCGTCGAGAGGCCACGATGTGCCCCCTCCGGACCGTCGAGAGGCCACGGGTGGCCCATCGCGTATGCCGTCCGCGGTCGTCGCGTTCAACGACCGCGTCGCCCTCGGCCTGCTCGACCGCCTCCGCCGCGACGGGGTCGCCGTCCCCGGGGACGTCGCGGTGGTCGGCTACGACGACAGCCCCATCGCGCGACTCGCCACGGTCGACCTCACGAGCGTCAGCCAGGCCCCCGAGGCCATGGCCGTCGCAGCGATCGAGGCTGCGACCCAACGCCTCGATGACGGGCGCACGCATGCCGTCGACGTCGTCCTCGAGCCCCACCTCGTCGTGCGCGGCACCACGTCGCCACCACCCCGCGACGGAGCGTCGACGACGAGCGGCTCACGCGGCATACGCCTGCGGTGACGCGCGCGTCGTCGGTGCCCGGGGCTACGGTCGGGCCATGGCCGACAAGCTCTCCCGCCAGGCGGCGTCCGATGCCCTGCCCCAGTGGCGGTTCCTGCTCCAGCGCATGCACCTCACCGTCCGGGCGCCCGACACCGCATCGGCGTTCGCCTTCGTCGCGCGCGTGGGCGAGCTGACGGCGGCACGCGGTCGCGGTCCCGACCTCGACGTGCGCGGGGACGTCGTGCATCTGGCCGTGTCGACCCCGTCCGTGGGCGGCGTCACCGACGACGACGTCGCCCTGGCGCGCGACGTGGACGCCCTGGTCGCGGAGCTGGGCCTGCCCTCCGAGCCGGGCACGCTGACAGTCGTCGAGATCGCGATCGACGCGATGAACATCGACGCGGTCCGGCCCTTCTGGGACGCCGTGCTCGGCTGGGACGTCGTCGCCCGCGACGACCTCCAGGACCCGCTGCGGCTCGGCCCGGCGGTGTGGTTCCAGCAGATGGACGAGCCACGGCCGCAGCGCAACCGGATCCACCTCGACGTCACCGTCGCCCATGACGAGGCGCCCGGCCGCATCGAGCGGGCCCTCGCCGCGGGCGGCTGGCTCGTCTCCGACGACAGGGCCCCCGCCTTCTGGATCCTCGCCGACGCCGAGGGCAACGAGGCCTGCATCTGCACGTGGCAGGGTCGCGACCCCCTCCCGGGATGACAGAGCGGCGCCATCCGCCCGTCCCTCAACGGGCTCGCGTGGCGTCCTCTGCAGCGAGCGCCACGAGGTCGGCGACCTCGTCCGGGTGGGTGAACAGGTTGTTGTGCGAGCCGCCCAGCAGCGACGTGCGCACGCTCGGCGCACGACGGGCCGAGAGGGCCAGCAGGTCGAGCCACTCGACCGGCATGAAGGCGTCGTGCACGCCCGTCGTGACGGTGACGGGCACCGGCAGGTGCGCGATCCGCTGCTCCGGCGCGTCCCTCAGTCCCGAGTGCAGCATCGCGACGATCCCCGCGCGCCCGCGGTACAGCTCGGCCGGGTCGACCTCGTCCGGCTGGTCCTCGCGGTAGGCGAGGGGCGTGGCCCGGGCCAGTCGCCACACGTGGCGCTGCTCGGGCGCGAAGGTCGCGCCGGCGAGCACGACCGAGAAGGCGCGTCGGTGGGCGCTCAGGGCCAGCCCGGCCGTCAGGGCCGCCTGGGCCCCGGTGGAGTGGCCGAGCAGCACGACCGGGCGGTCCGCCGCCACGGTCTCGACCCAGCGCGCCGCGGTGAGCCCGATGGCGTGGATGGTGGGTCGGGTCGGCCACGGGCGGTCCGAGCCGAAGCCGGGCAGGTCGAGCACGGCGGCGTCGAGCCCCCGAGCGACGAGCGCCCGTGCGGTCGGCAGTGTGTAGAAGGGCAGTCCAAGACCGGGCACGATGACCACGAGCGGCTCTGTGCTGGAACGTTGTTCGCCGACCGTCAGAGAGCGCACGACACGGCCGCGCACCGGCGTGAGGTGCTCGAGCAGGTCGACCCCGATCTCGCGGCCCCTCATGAGGACGCTCTCCCCGTGAGGGGCGCCGTGCTGGAGCGCACGACGAGCTCGGGCGCGATGACGGTGTGCGCCGGGGTGCCTGCGGCAACCGGGTCGCCGTCGAGCCGGTCGGCCAGCGAGCGCACCGCCGCGGCGCCGAGACGGGCGGCGTCCTGGCGCACCGTGGTCAGGGCCACGTGCGGGTACCCAGCCTCGGTGATGTCGTCGAAGCCCACGACCGACACGTCGCCGGGCACGCGCAGGCCGGCCTGCCGGGCGACGTCGACGAACCCGATGGCGCACCGGTCGTTGAAGGCGGTCACGGCGGTGGGGCGCTCGTCGGCCCCCAGCTCGACGAAGGCGCGGGCCGCGGCGGCGCCCTCGAGCTCGGTCAGGCCACCGGGCAGGACGACCTCGGTCAGCGCGGGGGAGTGGCGCATGGCCGAGCGGTAGCCCCGTCGCCGCTCGGTCGCCCCTGCCGTGCGGCCACCGTCGAGCAGGGCGATGCGGGTGTGACCGAGGCCCCGCAGGTGCTCGACGGCGAGGCGCAGCCCGGCGGTGTCGTCGGTGCGGACGACGCCGATCTCGTCGCCGGTCGCCGGGCGCAGGACGCTCACGACGGGCAGGCGTGCGGCAAGCCGGGTGAGCTGCGCCGTGGACTGGCTGCTGCCGAGCAGGACGATGCCCTCGCACCGCTCGGCGAGGAGGGTCTCGACCGCAGCCTCCTCCGACCGTGAGGGTGTGACGCCGCTCAGCACGAGCTCGTAGGCGGCCGCGTCCGCGTGCGTGTAGAGGCTCTCGAGGAGGTCGCCGTGGAAGGCGTGCCCGACGCTGAAGGTGACGCCCAACGTCCGGGTGCGGCTGCTCCCGAGCCGGCTCGCCCGGGTGTCGGGGCGGTAGTCGAGCTCGCGCGCCGCGGCGAGGACGCGCTCCCGGGTGGCGTCGGAGGCTCCCGCGACGCCGCGGAAGACGATCGACACGAGGGCACGCGAGACGCCCGCCCGTGCGGCGACGTGCTCCATCGTGACCTTCTCGCGTCCCACGCCGCGACTCTAGAGCGCTCCACAAGATTCGGCCAAGCCCTTGACGCGCGTCGCGCCGAGCGGCTTCACTGGAGCCAGCACTAGAGCGCTCTAGTCCAGATCTGCGAAGGAGCAGTCATGACGCGCACCGACCCCGTCCGGTTCGGGCTCATCGGAGCCGGACGCATCGGCACCCACCACGCCACGACCTTGGCGCGCCGCCTCGGTGAGGCCGAGCTCGTCGCCGTCGCCGACGTCCAGGCTGCGGCCGCCGAACGCCTCGGCGGCCAGCTCGGCGTCGAGTGGCTCACCGACCCGCAGGCCCTCATCGACGACCCGCGCATCGAGGCCGTGGCGATCACGTGCGCGAGCACGGCCCACGCCGACCTCGTCGTCGCCGCGGCCGAGGCCGGCAAGGCCGTCTTCGTCGAGAAGCCGATGGCGATGACCCTGGCCGACGCGGACCGCGCCATCGCCGCGACCCGGGCTGCCGGCACACCCCTGCAGGTCGGCTTCAACCGGCGCTTCGCCCGCGACTTCGCCACGGCCCACGAGACCGTCGCGGCCGGCGGCATCGGGACGCCGCAGCTGCTGCGCTCGGTGACCCGCGACCCCGGACTCGCCAACCCGGCCGGCGTGCCGCCGTGGACGATCTTCACCCAGACGCTGATCCACGACTTCGACGCCCTCAACTGGTTCAACGCCGGTGCGAGCGCCGTCGAGGTCTCCGTCATGGCCGACGCCCTCGTCGCGCCCGACTTCAAGGACGCCGGCCTGCTCGACACCGCGGTGGTCACGATCCGCTACGACAACGGCGCCATCGCCGTCGCCGAGGCCAGCTTCTCCGCCGCCTACGGCTACGACGTGCGGGCCGAGGTCTTCGGGTCGGCGGGCATGGTCACGGCCGGTAGCCCCGCGCACCTCAGCACCGCGCACTGGAGGGCCGCCGGGGTCTCCAGCCCGACGGCTCGCGCCGACACCGACCTCTTCACCGATGCGTATGCCGGCGAGCTCGCCGCGTTCTGCGCCGCCGTCCGTGAAGGCACCCCGACGCAGGTCGGCGGCGAGGACGCGCGTGCCGCGCTCCGGGTCGCGCTGGCCTGCATCGAGGCCGTCGAGACCGGCACCACCGTCGCCGTGCGCGACACCGACCGGGCGGGTGTCGCATGACGACGACCCCGTTCACGCTCGCCGTCAGCGCCGAGATGACCTACCTCGGCCTGCCCGTCGTCGAGCGGGTCCGCCGCATCCACGAGCAGGGCTTCCAGGTCGAGATCTGGGACTGGACCCGTCATGACATCGACGCCCTCGTGTCCCTGCGTGAGGAGGGCGTCGTCTACTCCTCGATGACCGGCTACGTGCGCGGACGCCTCTCCGACGCCGAGGGTGCCGACGAGCTGCTCGCCACCGCGGCCGAGTCCGTGCCGGTGGCCCAGCGGCTGGGCATCCCGCGGCTCAACCTGCACGGCACGGGCCTCGACGACCGGGGCCTGCCCGTGCGGCCCGAGCCGGTCGCGACCGGCCCGATGTGGCTGACCGCCCAGCACACCCTGGGCCGGATCGCCGCGCTGGGCGAGCGCGAGGGCGTGATGTTCGTGCTCGAGAACCTCAACACCGCGGTGGACCACCCGGGCGTCCCCTTCGCGACCGCGGCGGACTGTCTCGCCCTCGTGGCGGCCGTCGACAGTCCGCACCTGAAGCTGATGCTCGACCTCTACCACGCGCAGATCGGCGAGGGGAACCTCATCGAGCTGTGCCGGCGCGCGCTGCCCCACATCGGGGAGATCCAGGTCGCCGACGTGCCGGGGCGCCGCGAGCCGGGCACCGGTGAGATCGCCTATCCCGCGGTCGCGCGAGCGCTCGCGGAGATGGGGTATGCCGGCCCGGTCGGTCTCGAGGGATGGGCCTCCGGAGACGACGACCTCGCTCTCAAGCGGTTCCGCGACGCCTTCACCCTCTGAGCGCTGCCGATTCGAGGTGATCCCGCCACCGGCACGGGTGGCGACATCACCTCGAATGCGCCCGAGCGGTAGCCCGTTCGAGGTGATCCCGACACTGACGCGGGTGGCGACATCACCTCGAATCGGCGGAGGGTGCTGACCGGTCAGCCGCGGGTGCTGACCCAGTCCGGGAGGATGCCGCTCGCGAGGGCCGCCGTCCGCAACGGTGCGGCGAGCTCGGCCACCCGGCACGTGCCGTCGAGCCCGAGGTGCGCCCAGCCCTCGAGCGCCATCCGGTCGGTCTCGCGCTCGAGGTCCTTGCGGAAGGCGAGGCCCTCGTCGGTGAGCGAGTCGCCGTCGACGAGGCCCCGCTCGCCGAGCCGCGCGGTCGCCTCGGCCCACTCCTCGTCGCTCCAGCCGCGACTCGCCCGCATGAAGCCGGTGTTGCCGGCGAAGAGCCCGCCGATGACGATCGACTCCACCGGGTCGAGGCCGGCACGGAGCAGTGCGGCGACGTGTCCGTCGCCCCGGTGCTCGCGGATCAGGGTCGCGGCGTGCCAGAGCGCGAGGCGCGGCTCGTCGGGCCACGCGAGCCCGGCGTGGGCGGCATACAACGGGCGGCCGGGCGCCGTCAGGCCGGCGCAGACGGTGCGGGCGAGCTCGAGCAGCTCGCTGACGTCGGTGTCGCCGACGACGCGGTCGAGGACGACGGCCATGCCGTCGCGGCGGGCCTGCTGCACCTGCGCCGGGCTCGCCACCGACCATGCGGCGGGGAGGGCCTTGGCGTGCAACCAGGGTGCGAAGACGTAGAAGGTGGCGGTCGGCACCTCGGGCCCGACGGCGCCGAACGCCGCCGACCGGGCCGCGAAGTAGCTGAGGCGCGGGTGGAGGCCGAGGGCGACGTAGGCATCGCGTACGTCGTCGGCGAAGTAGCCCAGCACGTGGAGCGTCTCGAGACCACCCCACGCCCGGCGTGAGGCGCGGATCAGCTCGAGGTCGTCGGTCGGGTCAGCCATGACTGCACCCTACGGAACGGCGCTCACCAGCCGAGCCGGGTGGCCGCGTCGGCGAGTGCCTCCGGCTCGTCGGCCGCGGCGCTGAAGGCGACGAGCGCCTCGACCAGGGTGTGCCGCTGCGAGGCGGGCATGGCCTCGACGATGGCCCGGATGGCGGCCCGTCGGCGCTCGGTCACCTCGGTCACGAGGGTGCGCCCGGCGTCGGTCAGTGCGATGACCACTTCACGCCGGTCCTGCGCGTTCTCGGTGCGCGCGACGAAGCCGGCCGCGATGAGCCGGTCCACCGAGCGCAGCGCCGTCGACGGGCCGACGGCGAGCCGGGTCGCGAGCTGGTTGAGGCGGGTCGGGCCATGCGCCTGCAGCACGACGAGCGTGCGGAACTGGCTGAGCGTGACGGTGCCCTCGACCTCGGACAGGGACCGCGCCGAGACGCCGACGAGGACGCGCGAGCCGGTCAGGAGGGCGGTCACGAGGTCGTCGGTCCCGCCGTCGTCGCCGACCCGGTCGCCGGCCGGCCCGTCGTGGGGGTCGCCGTCGCGAGTTCGCCTCTGTGCTGTCATCATGCAATTATTGCACCATGCAATCCATGGCGCCAGACCCGACGATCGCCTCCTCCTCGACGCTCCGCCAGGCCGGTTCGTCGGGCTGGGCGCCGTCCGAGGTGTGGCGCCGGACGGTCGTCGGGCTGCGCACCTCCGGGACCGGCCTGCTCGTCATGGCCCTCGTCGTCGGCGCGGGGGCGGCCGGCTTCGCCGTCCTGTTCCGCTGGCTGATCCAGACCTTCACGATGCTCTTCACCGGCCACGCGGACTATGCGGCCTCGCCCGGCGCCGCCAACCCGCACCTGCCCGGCCTCGGCCGGTGGTTCGTGCTCCTGACGCCCGTCGCGGCAGGCCTGCTCTACGGCCCCCTCGTCCACTTCTTCGCCCGCGAGGCGCGCGGGCACGGCGTGCCGGAGGTCATGTATGCCGTCGCGCGCCGGGGCGGTCGCATCGCTCCCCAGGTGGCCGCGGTCAAGGCGCTCGCCTCCGCCCTGTGCATCGGCGGTGGCGGCTCCGTCGGGCGCGAGGGGCCCATCGTCCAGATCGGTTCGGCGCTGGGATCCACGGCCGGGCGGTGGGTCAGGCTGCCCGAGTCGCGCCTGCGGGTGCTCGTCGCGTGCGGGGCCGCGGCCGGGATCAGCGCCACCTTCAACGCACCCCTCGCGGGCGTCTTCTTCGCGATGGAGCTCATCCTCGCCGACTTCACCGCGCAGGCCTTCGGCATGGTCGTGCTGGCGTCGGTCGCGTCGAGCGTCATCGCGCGGTCCGTGCTCGGCGACACCCCGTTCCTCGCCCTGCCGTCCTTCGAGGTCGGTCACCCGGCGGAGTACCTGCTGTTCGCCGTGCTCGGGGTCCTCGCCGGCGGAGCCGGCGTCCTCTTCACCCGGGTGCTCTACGCCATCGAGGACCTCTGCGACGCGATCTGGCGCGGCCCCGAGTGGCTGCGGCCCGCTGTTGGTGGCCTGCTCCTCGGTGGCGTGCTGCTGCTCCTGCCGCAGATGTACGGCGTCGGCTACCCCGTGCTCGGCCACGCGGTGGCCGGTGGCTACGCCATCGCCTTCCTGCTCGTCCTGCTGGTCGGCAAGATGGTGGCCACGAGCCTCACCATCGGGATCGGCGGCTCGGGCGGGGTCTTCGCGCCGAGCCTGTTCATCGGCGCGATGCTCGGCGCCGCCTTCGGCGAGGTCGCCCACCTCGTCGTCCCGTCGGTCGCCGGACCGGTCGGTGTCTACGGCCTCATCGGCATGGGCGCGGTCTTCGCCGGCGCCGCGCGGGCGCCGATCACGGGGGTCATCATCCTCTTCGAGCTGACGGGCGAGTACACGATCATCCTGCCGCTCATGCTGGCGATCGTCCTGGCCACGGGGATCAGCCACCGGCTCAGCCCCGACACGATCTACACGCTCAAGCTGCGCCGTCGCGGCGTCGACCTCGGCCTGCCGTCCGAGACCGTCGGTGGTCACCCGGTCCGCCTGGTGCGCGACGTCATGACACCGGTGCCCGCCCCCGTCGCGAGCACCTCGTCGCTGGTCGAGGTGGCTGCGGCGCTCGCCGGGACGCCCTTCGGGGTGCTCCCCGTCGTCGACCCCGACGGGGCGCCCCTCGGCGTGGTGTCGGCGCGCACCGTGTCCGACGCGCTCGCGGACGGCCGGCACGACGCTGCTGCGGCGAGTCTCGTGGCGGAGGTGCCGACCACGGTTGCCGCCGACGAGCCCCTGGGCGCGGCTGCAGAGGCGTTGTCCCGCAACGGGATCGATGCCGCGCCGGTCGTGGACGAGGGTGGGACGGTGGTCGGTTGGATCGACTACCGCGCCCTGCTGCTCGCGGAGAGCAAGGGAGCCACCCCGGCGGTCGCGTGACCGGCGGCGCTCAACGCACGACGAGCGCCAGGGCCGAGACCACGGTCGCCGCGAGCACCGCCTGGTCGAAGCGGGTCTGGCTCAGGCGTCGCGCCGTGTGCAGCCCGACCCAGGTCCCCACGAGCACGAGCGGCGCGAGCAGCGCCGTGCGCCAGAGTGTCCCGGCCCCGAAGAGTCCCAGCCCGAGGCTGAAGGGCACCTTGCAGAGGTTGACGCCGAAGAAGAACAGGGCGCTCGTGCCGAGGAACCGGCGCTTCTCGACGCCCTGCGCGACGAGGTAGAGCGTCATGACGGGGCCGGCGGCATTCGCGGTCATCGTGGCGAAGCCGGCCGCGGCGCCGGTGCCGATGGCGGCCGCCCGGGACGAGCCGACCCGCGTGGTGTCGGGGGAGCGCCACGTCAGGAAGAGCTGCAGCGCCGCGAGGACGAGCAGCAGCCCGCCGATGGCCCGGCGGAGCGTCGTGTCGTCGACCCAGGCGAGGAAGAGCGCGCCGAGGGCGAGGCCGGGCAGGACGGCCGGGATGAGGCGCTTCAGCAGCCCGAGGTCGGCGTCCCGCCGGTAGTGCCACACGGCGACGACGTCGCCGACGAGGAGCAGCAGCAGGATCGCGGCGGTCGACTCCTTGGTCGGCAGCACCAGGGCGAAGATCGCGATGGCGATGCTCCCCACGCCGCCGATCGCGGTCTTGGCGAAACCGACGAGCAGCGCGGCGACACCGAGCAGCACCAGCGTCGTGACCGTCATGGAGTCGCAGCGTAGGCGCTCGGTCACGGCTACGGTCCGGCCGTCCGCGCCAGCGCCTCCGCCGCTGGGCGGCGCCTCCGTCGCCCAGCGGCGGGCGGACGGTCGCTACATCCGCCGACTCACTTGACGCAGGGGATGCCGCCTCCGGAGAGGTCGGTCAGCGCGGTGGGCGGGGGCCCGGCGCGGCCGCCTCCCACCGCCGAGACCGCGGTGGCGGGCGGGGGCGCAGGAGCCGTGGTGGCCGATCCCGACGCTGCCGACGCCGCGGCCCCAGCGGGGAGCGTGAAGCCGTCGCCGACGCGCACGATGAGCGAGCCCGCCGGTGTCGAGGCCCGCTCGCGGATCTGGATCCCGCCGAGGAACGTCGCGAGCGACTGCGCGGCGGCGGAGTCACCGGGCGCGTAGTCGACGACGGAGCTCACCCGGCGGATCCCGGTGGACGTGAGTCCCTGGCGGTAGCCCTTGGCGACGGCAGCGCGCAGGACCAGCCGCGCCTGACCGGAGACGCCCGACTCGTTGATGACGTCGACCTTGCGGTCGGGCGTCGCGGCCGAGCCCGTGGAGGCCGAGGGGCGCGGGGTCGCGGAGGCGGCCGGCGCGTTGCCCGTGGTGAGGATGGCGTGCACGGTGCTGCGGATCACTGGGACGTCGACGAAGTTGACCGACTGGCCCAGGGGGTCGAAGCCGAAGCGCTGGACCGGGAGCGTGAAGAAGTGCAGGTTGCCGCCCGAGATCGCCGAGGCGTCACGCGCGAGGCCGATCGGGTCGAGGCCGGCATCGATCGCCGTGTTCTGCTTCGCGACGTTGATCAGGCTCGAGATGGTCCCCGGGTTGATGAAGGTGTCGGCCTGCTTCAGCTGGTGGAAGAGCGAGGCGATGAAGGCCTGCTGGCGGCGGGACCGGTCGAGGTCGGTGAACTGGAGGTCGGGGTGCACCGTGTCGCGCCGCTGGCGCACGAAGGCCACCGCCTGTGAGGCGTTGATCTCCTGCAGGCCGGCGTGGAAGTTCGCTCCCGAGAACTTGTCCTGCGTGTTCTCCTTGACGCAGACCTGGATCGGCTGGACGTTCTGGGCGATCTGGTAGAAGGCCGCCATCGTCACCTCGACGAAGTGGTCGATCGGCACACCGCCCAGGAACTGTCGCACCGTGGCGATCTCCGTCTTGCGGCCCGCCTCGCGCGCCTGCTGGTTCGCCGCATGACCCTTCACGCCCTGCTTGGCCAGGCGACGCTGCTCCTGGTCGTAGGCGAGCCCGTAGGCCTCCTTGATCTTGCCCTTGCACTCGCCGTCCGGGCAGCCGACGAAGTCGACGTAGTCGTCGCGCGGGATCGAGATGGCCGTCGCGCGGCCGCCGTCGCCGGGGATGTGCACGAGCATGAGCACGTTGGCGTTGAGGCCGCCGTGGCTCGCGTCCCCGGTGTGCAGCGCCGCGTACATTGTCTGGGGGAGCGGGTCGCCGTTCTCGTCGAGCCGGCTGTCGAGCCCCATGACCAGCAGGTTCGTGTCACCGTGCGACGACTGCGTGGTGCCCGCCAAGGCGGACGAGCGCCGGATGCCCGAGTCGAGCAGGTGGTACTGGAAGGCCCCGTAGCCGCCGAGGGCGACGACGAGGGCCGCCACGATGCCGAGGACCCACCACCGCCGGCGGCGGCGCGGGCGCGCCGCGTCGGACGTGGCCCGGACGGGTCCTTCGGGTCGCACGGGTCCGTCGGGACCCCCGGGCGGTGGGCCTGGGTGGCCGTCGGCGCTGCTGGTCACTGCTCGTCCTCCGGTGTCGTGCGCGTCGGTAGCGCGACGTCCCGCACGATCTCGTGCGCGACCACGTCCAAAGGATCGAGGATCGCTCCTGGATCTGGGCGTTCGCTGGGAGTTCACTGGTCGCACACCTCGGCCGGCCCTTTCCTCTGCGCCGCCGAACGGACAGGCTGTCCCCATGGCCACCGACAGCAACCACACGTTCGACGTCATCGTCATCGGGCTCGGGCCGGGAGGTGAGCACGTCGCCGGCAGCCTCGCCGAGCGTGGCCTGAGGGTGCTCGGGGTCGACCGCGGCCTGGTCGGCGGCGAGTGCCCCTACTGGGGGTGCATCCCGTCGAAGATGATGATCCGGGCCGCCGACGCGCTCGCCGAGGCGCGGCGCGTCGAGGGCCTCGCCGGCTCGGTCGGGGAGGTCTCGCCCGACTGGTCGGTCGTCGCGAAGCGCATCCGTGACGAGGCCACCGACAACTGGGACGACCGGGTCGCCGTCGACCGACTCACCGGCAAGGGCGCCACCTTCGTGCGCGGCACCGGTCGCATCGCCGGACCCGGGCGGGTCGACGTCGACGGCACCGCCTACACGGCGACGAAGGGCATCGTCGTCAACACCGGCACGACCGCCGCCGTGCCGCCCGTCGAAGGTCTGCGCGACACGCCCTACTGGACCAACCACGAGATCATCGAGGCCACCGAGCTGCCCGCCTCGCTCATCGTCCTGGGCGGGGGCGCCATCGGCTGCGAGCTCAGCCAGGTCATGGCCCGCTTCGGTGTCGAGGTGACGGTCGTCGAGGCCGCCGACCGCATCCTCGCGCTCGAGGAGCCCGAGGCGTCCGCCGCACTGCACAAGGCGCTCGAGGCAGACGGCATCACGGTGCGCCAGGGCGTCGGTGCCGACAAGGTCGCCCACGACGGTTCGGCCTTCACCGTCACCCTCGCCGACGGCTCGACGCTGAGCGCCGAGCGCCTGCTCGTCGCTGCAGGCCGCCGCGCCGACCCTGCCGCCGTCGGGCTCGACACCGTCGGCGTCGCCCAGGACTCGCGCACCGCCCCCGTCGACGACCGCTGCCGTGTCAGCGACGGGGTGTGGGCCGTCGGCGACATCACCGGCAAGGGCGCCTTCACGCACGTGTCGATGTACCAGGCCGGCGTCGTCATCCGTGACGTCCTCGGGGACGACGGCCCGCCGGCGGAGTATGCCGCCCTCCCGCGCGTCACCTTCACCGACCCCGAGGTCGGTGCCGTCGGGATGACCGAGGCCCAGGCCCGCGAGAGGCTCGGCAACGTCCAGGTCGGCCTCACGCCGCTCGGCGAGACGACCCGGGGCTGGATCGCCAGGGCGGACGGGCTCATCAAGGTCGTCGCCGACGCCGACCGGGGTGTCCTCGTGGGCGCCACGACGATGGGCCCCGCCGGCGGAGAGGTGCTCGGCGCGCTGGCCGTCGCCGTGCACGGCGAGGTCCCGATCGAGCGGCTGACGTCGATGATCTACGCCTACCCGACCCTGCACCGCGGCATCGAGGACGCGCTCGGCCGGCTCGCCTGACCTTCGACCCCTCGTCTGCATGGTCGGTCGCCCGCGGCTCATCAGGTGGCGTTGCCCAGCGGTGGGACGACCGACGGTCGTCCGCCGGGTGGCCGGCGGGCGTCGGCTCCGTGTCGCGCCGGCGACGACCGTCCGGGCCTGCATGGGCGGCCCGAGCCGGACGATACGGTGAGCGCATGGCACAGCGACTGCTCGCCCTCGACCTCGACGGCACGACCCTCAACCACATGGGCGAGCTCTCCGACCGCGTCCGTGACGCCGTGCAGGCGCTGCCCGAGGACGTCGCCGTCGTCATCGCGACGGGCCGCTCGATCATCGCGACGACCCCGATCCTCGAGGCGCTCGGCCTGCGTGAGGGCTACGCGATCTGCTCCAACGGCGCCCTGACCCTTCGTCTGGACCCTGCTGCGGCAGAGGGATACTCGATCATCGACATGGTGACCTTCGACCCGCGGGCGGTGCTCGAGAAGATGCGCGTCGCCCTCCCGGACGCGCTCATCGCCGTCGAGGAGCCGGGCGTCGGCTTCAAGGTGAGCAAGCACTTCCCGGACGGCGAGCTCATGGGCCACTCCCGTGAGGTCGAGTGGGACGAGCTCATCGCCCACCCCGTCACGCGCGTCACGCTGCGCCAGCCCGAGGCCACGGCCGAGGAGTTCATGGAGCTCGTCGAGCGCGCCGGCCTGCACGGCGTGTCGTATGCCGTCGGCTGGTCCGCGTGGCTCGACATCAACCCCGAGGGCGTGTCCAAGGCGAGCGCCCTCGAGCTCGTCCGTCGTCAGCTGCGCGTCGAGCCGATCCACACCGTCGCGTGCGGCGACCAGCGCAACGACCTCGAGATGCTGCACTGGGCCGCCTGGGGCGTGGCCATGGGCAACGCGCCCGACCAGGTCAAGGCGGTCGCCGACGAGGTCGCGGGTCACGTCGACGACGACGGGCTCGCCCCCGTCCTCGAGGCCGTGGCGCAGGCCGCCATCGACGGTGTCCCCTTCCGGGACGGTGTCGAGTCGGCCGCGACGGTCCGGCTCGAGCTCTAGGCCGCGCGGCAGGACGGCAGGTCGCCCGCGTGCCCATCGTCTTCGTCCACGGCGTCGCCGTCCGCGACGAGGACGCCGGGCTGGCCCGGGCGAGCCGGGCCTTCGGCGAGGTGCCCTGGTCGGTCGTCGAGGCGCAGCTGCGCGAGCACGTGGCGCCGGCGATCTCCGACGACCCCGGCGGCGTGCCCGTCATGCGGATCTACTGGGGTGACCTCGGGGCGCACTTCGCCTTCGGCGGCCGCTCGCTCGTCTCACGTCCCCACGGTCTGCCGGAGGTCGCCGACCGGGTCGGCGACGCGGTCGCCGCCACGACGGACGCCGCCGCCACGACGGACGCCGCCGCCACGACCGACGTCGAGGCGGACGAGGTCGCCGAGGTCCCACAGTCGCGCCGGCTCAGCCGGCTCCGGGACGCCGCCACCTCGCTGCGGCGGCCGCTCGAGGACTTCGTGCCCGTCTTCCTCGGCGACGTCCTGACCTACGTCTCGACGCGGGGCACCGCCGACGCACCCGGCCCGATCATCGAGCGAGTCCTGGCCGGGCTCGACGCCGCCGCGTTCGCCGCCGAGAGCAGGGGTGAGCCGCTCGTCGTGCTCACCCACAGCATGGGCTGCCAGATCGTCTACGACCTCGTCACCCACTTCCTGCCCCGCATGCCGGAGCACCGCGGCATCCGCATCGACTACTGGTGCGCGGCCGCGTCCCAGGTCGGACTCTTCGAGGAGCTCGGGCTGTTCCTCGAGAGCGCACCCGACCGCGGCGCCGGGCCCACGGCATACCCTCCCTCCGAGCACCTCGGCGGCTGGTGGAACGTCTGGGACCACGCCGACCTGCTGAGCTTCCGTGCCGAGGGGATCGTCGAGGGCGTCGACGACTCGGCGTACTTCGCCGCGGGGAGCCTCGCGACCGACCACTACCGCTACCTGGCGAGAGCCGACTTCTACCGAACCCTGGCGGCGCGTGTCGAGAGCTGGCTGTCCCGTTCGACGTAGGGAGTGAGGAGGGACCACAGGCCCTCGCGAGACCCACACCCACGGAGGAGACCACCATGCGTTTCATGATCATCGTCCACGCCACCCCGGAGACCGAGCAGGGCACCACCGGCACCGAGCAGCAGTTCGCCGACATGCAGGCCTACAACGAGGAGATGCTGAGGGCCGGGGTCTTCGTCGACGGCCAGGGCCTGCACCCCACGGCGAAGGGGGCGCACGTCAGCTTCGAGAACGGTGAGTGGGTCGTCACCGACGGGCCGTTCGCCGAGTCCAAGGAGCTCGTGGCCGGCTTCACCATCATCGACGTCAGCTCCCGCGAGGAGGCCATCGAGTGGCTCAGGAAGTGGCCGGTCTCGTGCGCGCCCGCCCCGGGGCAGGCGCTCGAGCTGCGCCAGGTCCTCGCCGCCGAGGACTTCGGTGACGCCTACACGCCCGAGCTGCGTGAGCGCGAGGAGCAGATGCGCGCCGATGCCGCCCGCGCCGCCGCCCGCGGCTGACCCGCACCCCACCGAGCAGTCGCCGACCACGTCGGCTGCAACCGCAGGGGTCGCCGACTTCTCGGTGTGTTGCCGGGGACGGCCGTGCCAGAGTGTCGGGGTGTCAACCACCCCCGACCACGGCCGCACCTCAGACGACGTCCGGCGCACCCTCGAGGCCGTCTGGCGCATCGAGGCCGCCAAGGTGACGGCCGTCGTCGCCCGCGTCGTGGGCGACGTCGGGCTGGCCGAGGACCTCGCGCAGGACGCCTTCGTCCAGGCGCTCGAGCAGTGGCCCCGCAACGGCATCCCGGACAAGCCCGGCGCGTGGCTCACGTCGACCGCCCGCCGTCGGGCCATCGACCGCATCCGACGCGACGTCAACCTCGCGAGCAAGCTGCAGCAGGTCGGACACCTGGAGGAGCTGAGAGTGGCCGAGCTGGCGGAGGGCGACTTCGACGCGGCGCTGGAGGACATCGACGACGACGTCCTCGGCCTCGTCTTCGCCGCCTGCCATCCGGCGTTGACCGCCCAGGCCCGGATCTCGTTGACGCTCAGGATGATCGGCGGTCTCACGACTCGCGAGATCGCTCGAGCCTTCCTCACGACCGAGTCGACCGTCGCCCAGCGCATCTCGCGCGCCAAGAGGACATTGAGCCAGGACGGCATCACCGTCGAGATCCCCTCCGGCGCCGAGCTCGCCCCGCGCCTCGCCTCGGTGCTCGAGGTCGTCTACCTCATCTTCAACGAGGGGTATGCCGCGACGTCGGGTCGCGACTGGGTGCGCGGCGAACTCATGGAGGAGGCGATCCGGCTGGGCCGCGTCCTCGCGGCCCTGGCGCCCTCGGAGCCCGAGGTCCACGGCCTGCTGGCGCTCATGGAGATCCAGGCCTCGCGCACCCGTGCCCGCATCGGGCACGACGGCGAGCCGGTGCTGCTGCTCGACCAGGACCGGACCCGGTGGGACTGGGCGCTGATCCGGCACGCGCTCGTCGCCCTCGACCGCGCCGTGTCCCTCCTCGACGCGGCGCAGGTCCCCGCCGGTCCCTACGTGCTGCAGGCGGCGATCGCGGCCTGCCACGCCCGCGCCCACACCGCCGACGCGACCGACTGGGGCCGCATCGTCACGCTCTACGCGCAGCTCGGTGCCATCCGGCCGTCGCCGGTCATCGACCTCAACCGGGCCGTCGCGCTCTCCTACGCCGACGGACCGGACGCCGCGCTCGAGGTCGTCGACGGGCTCGTCGCCGCGGGCGCGCTCGGCGGCTACCACCTGCTGCCCAGCGTCCGCGGCGACCTGCTCGCCCGACTGGGCCGTGACGACGAGGCACGCGCCGAGTTCGCCCGCGCGGCAACGATGACCGACAACGACGCGGAGAAGGCGCTCCTCCTGCGCCGGGCGGCGGGCGGCGACTGACCGGTTCCACCGACGCGGCCCATGTATCAGGACTACCGTCGAACCACCCTGCACTGACAAGGCCGTCGATCAGGTGGAGGTCAGCCATGGCCGTGGTGCACCAGAGCTGTGTCGGTTACGGCGCCGAGCCGTTCGCCTCCCTCGTCGCCGGCTACCCGGACGACGACGTCTACCCGCCGGGGGACTTCCGCACCGAGTGGGGGCCGATCTTCCACCGCGGACGCCTCGACGGCAGCGCCCGGGTGCTCGTCCTCGGGCAGGATCCCGCGACGCACGAAGCGATCTCGCGGCGCATCCTCGTCGGCGAGGCCGGCCAGCGCGTCCAGGGGCTGCTCGCCAAGGTCGGTGTCGACACGGCATACGTCATGGTCAACGTCTACCTCTACAGCGTGTTCGGGCAGGCCGCGGGCAGCCGGCACGCGAAGGACGCGCTCATCGCCGACTACCGGAACCGCTGGCTCGACGCGCTCCTCGTCGGCACTGGCGTCACCGCCGTGCTGACGCTCGGCGACCTCGCCGCCACCGCCTATGCGCAGTGGGTCAAGGTGCAGCCCGCGGCGGCTGCGTCGCTGCACCTCGTCGCGGTCCGGCACCCCACGTACCCGGAGGGATTCGCGCGCGCCTCGGGCAAACCGCTCGCCGAGACGACGGCCGCGCTGCTCGCGAACTGGAACGAGCACCTGCCCGACCTCGCGTCGCACGTGACGCCCGAGGGGCCGACGAACCTCACGCCGTATGCCGCCACCTGGGGTCCCACCGACCTCGCGCCGATCCCCGAGGCCGACCTCCCACCCGGCGCGCCCGGCTGGTGGCGCGGCGTCGACGCGTGGGCGACCCGCGACGGAGCCGACGCCCAGACCAAGCGAGCGACGATCAGCGTCGTCGTCCCGAAGGGGGACCGCACATGGCCGGCACTGTGAGGCACGGGGACGCGAGCTCCTTCGACGAGGCATATGCCCGGGGCATCACCGAGGAGCTCCCCGAGCCGCCCCGCCGCACCCGCGCCCTGCCGCCGGCGCCCTTCGCGCTGCACGGAGCCGTCATCACGCCCGACGGCGCGTGGTCGAGCGGCTACGTCATCGTGGCGGCCGGCCTGGTCGACCGGGTCTCGCAGCAACTCCCGACCGATGTGACGGTGCTCGAGACCGACGGCGTCATCCTGCCCGGGCTGCTCGACCTGCACGGGCACCCGGAGTTCAACGTCTTCGCGGCCTGGGAGCCGCCGAAGCTCTACGACAACCGCTACGCGTGGCGTCGCTCCAAGCCCTACCAGTCCCTGGTCCGCGACCCGCAGAACACGCTGCTGACCCAGGTGCCACCGAAGACCCAGACCCGCTACGCCGAGGTGCGGGCCCTCGTCGGCGGCGTCACCGGCATCCAGGGTGCGTCCGGGGCGAGCAGCGCCTCGTCCGAGCCGCTCGTGCGCAACATCGACCAGTGGGCCTTCGGCGCGCACCGGGCCCGGTCGATGATCGACCTGCCGTCGGGCTCGTTCGGGCTGCCGAGCTTCGAGGCCGTCATGACGCGCATCGCCGCCGGGGACGTCACTGCGTTCTACCTCCACCTCTCCGAGGGGCGACGCGGAGATGCCCTGAGCGCCAAGGAGTTCCAGCACTTCCTCGACCTCGGCGGAGCGACCCCGGCGACGAACATCATCCACGGGACCGCGCTCACCGCCGACGACCTGCACACCGTGGCAGGCCTCGGCTGCCGGCTCGTCTGGTCCCCGCAGTCCAACCTGCGCCTCTACGGCGAGACGACGCTGGCCGGCGAGGCGATGGCGGCCGGGATGCCGGTCGCCCTCGGCGCCGACTGGCTGCCGTCCGGGTCGACGAGCCTGCTGGCGGAGATGAAGGTCGCCCGTCGCGAGCTGGCCCTCCAGGGCCACCCCGTCGCCGCGGCCGACCTCGTCGCCATGGTGACCTCGGTCGCTGCGCGCGTGGCGGGGCTCGACGAGCACCTCGGCTCCCTCGCCGAGGGGCGACCCGCCGACCTCGTCGTGCTCGAGCGGCACCACACCGACCCCTACGAGAACGTCTGCCTCGCCGACCCGTCCTGGGTCGACCTCGTCTGCATCGGGGGCGACGTCACCTACGCGAGGGGCGACTGGTTCGAGCAGCTCTCCGGGGCCGCGACGGGCACGACCATCGAGGACCTCATCGCCTGGGGCAAGCCGATGCGGCTCGACACCGGCTTCCAGGGCGGCACCGACGTGCCGTCCCTGACGGCCGTCCGCACGGCGCTCACCACCGCCTACCCGGCAGTGGGCCCGATCTTCGCGTGACGGCATACGGCCTCGAAAACCATTGCGGCACGGGCCGCTCCGTGGGCCAGACTGACGGCGTGGACGAGGTCGAGGTGGTGGTGGCGCACAGCGAGCGCGCGACCCTGCGCGTCGGGGGGATCTTCCTCAAGGTCGATGCCGACGCCGACCGGCTCGACCGCGAGGTCGCGGCGATGGCCCTCGCGCCGGTGCCGACCGCCGAGGTGCTGTGGCGGCGGCCGCCCGTCCTGGCGCTGGCCGCTCTTCGAGGCGCCGCGCTGGGTCGCCTCGGTCGCCCGTCGACCGCCTCCGCACAGGCCTGGGTCGCTGCGGGAGCGGCCGTGCGCGCGCTGCACGACGCGCCGGTCCCACCGTGGACGGGAGCGAGCCTCGAGGACAGGGCGACCAGCCTCGCCGACGAGTGCGCCGGGCTGCTCGCCGAGGACGTGCTGCCCGACGGCCTCGTCAGGCGCAACCGCGAGGTCGCCGAGGTCGCGCTGCGGGACTGGACCCCCGTCTTCGTGCACGGCGACCTCCAGGTGGCGCACGTCTTCGTCGACGGCGACACGGTCACCGGTGTCCTCGACTGGTCCGAGGCCGGCGCCGGCGACGCGATGTACGACCTCGCCACGCTGACCCTCGGCCATCCGGAGCACCTCGACGACGTCGTCGCGGGCTACGGCGGCGGCGTCGACCTCGACGTCGTGCGCGGCTGGTGGTCGCAGCGCAGCCTGACGGCGATCCGCTGGCTCGTCGAGCACGGCTTCGACCCCGCCGCGCCGGGGTGCGAGATCGACGTGCTGCGCGCCCAGGCCTGACTCGGCATCGGTCCCGCCCGAACATGATCCGAACACGACTCGCACCGTGGCTTCACCCGGGTGCGCGAACGTAGGGGTCATGAACACCGACACGCGCCGGACGACCGGCCTCAAGCGCACCTCGACCGCCCTCGGCGGCGCCGTCCTGCTCCTCGGCAGCCTCACCCTCGGTGCCTGCTCCAAGACCGACTCCACAGCCGCCGCCGCCAGCGCGATCGGCTCCCAGTCCCAGCAGGCAGCCGGTGACAGCGACACCGTCGACCTCGTGAACGCCGCCCTCGTGACACCGGCGGCCGACACCACCCCCACCACGCCGCCCGGCGCCTCCGGTCAGCGCGACAAGGACGACCGCAAGGGTCTGCGAGCCCGCCTGCTCCGCGCCCTGCACGGCACCTGGGTCACCGAGAGCAAGAGCGGGCCCGTCACGCACCAGGCCGTGCGCGGCGAGGTCACCGCCGTCACCGCCACCTCGATCACCGTCAAGGCCAAGGACGGCTTCACGCTCACCTACTCCGTCGGCACCGACACCAAGGTGCGCGAGCGGTCCCAGGGCAAGGGCGTCGACTCGACCATCGGCGCGGTCAAGGTCGGCGCCAAGGCCCTCGTCACCGGCGTCGGCGCGACGAACCCGACGGCCCGACTCGTCGTCTTCAAGATCATGACGTCCCGGCCCGCCGCCTCACCCTCCCCAAGCGCGACGAGCTGAGGCACCGCCCGACCGGAGACGGGCCGGGAGGGCGGCACACGAGGGAGGCGCCCCGCACCCAGCGGAGCGCCTCCCTCCTGACGTCGCCACACGGCATACGGCGTATGCCGTGTGGCCGGCTCAGCCCTGCGGCACCGACGACTGCTCGTCCTCGGGCTCGCCCGCGGCCCCTGCGGACGACGCGCGCTCGGCCCGCCGGTTGCTGAGGATGCTCGTCACGGTGACGACGGCGAGGATGCCGAGGATGACGCCCAGCGAGAGCAGCGTCGGGATCTCCGGGACGCCCGGCCACACGCCGTGCGCCCAGTGCAGGACGAGCTTGACGCCGATGAAGGCCAGGATGAGCGACAGGCCGTGCCCGAGGTGCACCAGCTTGGCCAGGGCGCCCTCGAGCACGAAGTACAGCGCGCGCAGGCCGAGCAGGGCGAAGGCGTTCGTCGCGAAGACGAGGTAGGGGTCGCCGGTGATGCCGTAGACCGCGGGCACCGAGTCGATCGCGAAGACGATGTCGGTGCCGAGGATGGCGACGGCGACGAGGGCGAGCGGCGTCAGGGCGCGCTTGCCGTTCTTGCGCACCGTGAGGTTGGTGCCCTCGTAGGTGTCGGTGACGGGGTAGAAGCGGCGGATCAGCCTGACGCTGCGCAGCTGGTCGACGTCGATGCTGTGGTCGGCGTCCGACAGGGCGTCGCGGCCCACCTTGACCGCGGTCGCCAGCAGGATCGCGCCGAAGAGCAGGAAGGTCCACGCGAAGCTCGCGATCATCTGCGCGCCGAGCGCGATGAAGATGCCGCGCAGCACGAGCGCTCCGCCGACGCCGATGAGCAGCCCCCGCTGGCGCAGCTCGCGCGGCACCGCGAAGGCCGACAGCAGGATGATGAAGACGAAGAGGTTGTCGACCGAGAGCGACTTCTCGACGAGGTAGCCGGTGTAGTACTCGATGCCCTGCTGCGAGCCGTACTGCCACCAGAGCCAGCCGCCGAAGACGACGGGGATGGCGATGTAGAAGGCCGACCAGCCGATGGCCTCGCGCATGCTCGGGTCGTGCGGGCGGCGGGTGATGAGGAAGTCGACGACGAAGAGCGCCGCGATGCCGGCGATCGTCGCGATCCACAGCGTCGGTGAGCCGATCGACTCGGCCGTGGGGGCGGTGGCCGCCGAGGGAGCCTCCGTGACGGCGGAGGACAGTGCAGTGAGCATGGGTCTCCTCAGAACGATGTCTGAGGTCTCCTTCACCGACTGCCGTCGGCCGCGGACCGGGGCGGTCGTGGGACCGCCGTACTGACCGGAGCGCGCGAGGAAGTACTCCCCTCGGTGCCCAGTGTAGGTGCGCTCCGGCCAGTGCCCAAATGTCCTGTCGAGGGTGCCGGGTCAGGCTTGGCGGTCAGGGCTGGTGGTCAGGGCTGGCGGGTCAGGCCTCGCGGGTCGCGCGAGTCGCCAGTCCGGCGAGCTCGTCGCTGCCGACCCGGCGGGCGCCGGCTGCCCAGTCGCTCTCGTCGACGGCGTACTGCGTGCCGTACGCCGGCTGTCCGGGCTGGGTGCGCCACCCTTCGGCGAGCGGGCCGAGGTCGAGGGTGTCGTAGCCGAGGGCGTCGAGCGCCCGGCGCACCGTCTGCTTGGCGTCCGCGTCGTCGCCGGCGATGGCGAGGGTGCTGCGCTCGTCGGACCCGGCGTCGGCCGCCGGGCGTGCGAGGTCGCGCAGGTGCTGGAAGAAGATGTTGTTGAAGCCCTTGACGACGTGGGACTGCGGCAGGTGCGCCTGGAGCAGCTCCGAGCTCGTCGTGGTGCCGTCGTCGAGTGCCTCGATCTGGCCGTCGCGCTGCGGGTAGTAGTTCATCGTGTCGATGACGACCTTGCCGCCGAGCTCCTCGGCCGGGACGTCGCGGTAGGCCTTGAGCGGGATCGTCACGACGACGACGACGTCGCCGGCCGCTGCTGCCTCCTGCGCCGTGGCCGCGCGGGCGTGGGGCCCCAGCTCGTCCACGAGGTCCGCGAGGGTCTCGGGACCCCTGCTGTTGCTGAGCACGACGTCGTGTCCGGCTGCGATCGCGAGCCGGGCGACGGTGCTGCCGATGTTGCCGCTTCCGATGAATCCCCAGGTGGTCATGCGGTGGTCAACCGCGAGTGGCGTCGGCCCATTCCGCGCGGCGGACCGACCCGGCCATGGACCTGCGGATGATCGTGCGGATGCTGCTGCGGCTGGTGGGTGGCCGACCCGCTGTTCGCAGGACCATCGGCCCGTCCATCGGGTATGCCGTCTGCGGCCTCCGCGCCCCCCTGTCGTCAGGGGGTGGCCGGGCGGGGGAGGCGCAGGGTGAAGCGCGCCCCGCCCTCCGGTGCGTGACCGGCCTCGACCGTGCCGCCGAGCACCTGGGCCAGCCGTCCGACGATGGCGAGCCCGAGGCCGGTGCCGACGGGGCGGATGCCGCGGTAGCGCTCGTGCAGGACCGACGGCTCGAAGGCCACGGCGAGGTCGTCGTCGGTCAGCCCCGGTCCGCCGTCGCGAACCTCGACGATGTCGGCTGCGCCCTCCCGGCGGACCTCGACGACGACGGGCCGGCCGGCGGGGGTGACCCGCAAGGCGTTCTCGAGCAGGCCGTCGACGAGCTGGCGCACGCGGGCCGGGTCGGTGACCGTCCACGCGTCGGTGACGGCCGGCACGAAGGCGAAGGGGACGCCGACGGCGGCACAGCGTCGCGCCCAGACGGACTCGACCTCCCGGCCGAGGGTGACGAGGTCGGTGCGCTCCGGCGCGACGCTGGTCCGGTCGGCGCCGAGACGGGCGAGGTCGAGCAGGTCGCCGACGAGCCGCTCGAGGCGCTTCGCCTCGGTGAGCACGACGCCGCCCACCCGGGCCGTCTCCTCCGGCGGCACGACGCCGCTCGCGAGCGACTCGGCGTAGCCGCTGATGCCGGTGAGCGGCGTCCGCAGGTCGTGCGACACCGACAGGAGGAAGTCGCGCTGGCGCCCCTCGGACCGGGTCAGCGACGCGGACAGGGAGTTGAGGGCGCTCGCGACCTCGGCGACCTCGTCCGGGCCCTCGACGGGCACCTGCACGTCGCGCCGGCCGGCGGCGAGCGCGTGGGCGGCGTCGGCAGTGCGCCGCAGCGGCCTCGACAGCCGTCGGGCCACGGCGACCGAGACGATCACGGCCACGGCCGCGGCGATGAGCAGCGCCAGGAGCACGCGTCGCACGAGCCGGTCGGAGTCGGCTGTGGCGTCGGACCGGCGCTGGACCAGCACGATGCCCCCCGCGTCGGTGGGACGTCCCTCGATGAGCACCAGGGTCCCGCCGACGTCGTCGCGCGCCGAGACGGCGCCGCCGGCGAGCAGGTCCCGTTGGCGCGCCGGGGTCAAGGCAGCCCGGGCGAGAGGGCTCGTCGACGCCACGGCGCCGCCCCGGCCGATGCTCGCGGACTCGATGCCGAGGGCGCCCAGCGTGCGCACGGCGCGGTTCTGCGCGACGCGTGCTGCGGCGCCGGAGTCGGCCCGCTCGGCGGCGGCGTCGGCGATCCGCGCGAGCGTGCTCCGGGCTGCGTCGTCGACCGACGTCCGGGTCAGGCCGACCGCGAGCAGCCCGGCGAGGAGGGCGGTGAGCACGGCGATCCCGACGGCGAGCAGCACGATCCGCCGGGAGAGCGAGCCGCGTCCGGTGGTCACGGGCGGGGCCCGGAGTGGCTGGAGTCGGTCGACTTGCTCGGGTCGGCGGCGGTGCCGGAGTCGGCGGAGCTGCTGGGGTCGGCGGAGCTGCTGGGCGAAGGGCCCTCGGGAGTGGGCGGGACGCCGGGGGCGCCAGGTGCGAGGTCACGCGGAGCCCGCTCGGCGGCATACCCGACCGAGCGCACCGTCCGGATCGGGCTCGCGTCACCGAGCTTGGCGCGGACCTGCGCCACGTGGACGTCGACGGTGCGGGCACCGGCGGTCGCGGCATACCCCCACACGTCGCTCAGCAGCTGCTCGCGCGTGAAGACGACCCCCGGCCGTCGCAGCAGATGGCTCAGCAGGTCGAACTCCGTTGCGGTCAGGGCGATCTCGCGACCCGAGATCCTGACCTCGTGGCTCGTCAGGTCGAGGGAGAGCTCCCCGAAGCGCAGCACCTCCGGGGCGTTCGTCTCCCCGCGCGTGCGCCGCAGCACGCCCCCGAGACGTGCCACGAGCTCGCGCGGGGAGAAGGGCTTGGTGACGTAGTCGTCCGCGCCGAGCTCGAGGCCGACGATGCGGTCGACCTCGTCGTCGCGGGCCGTCACGAACAGGACGGGCGTCCAGTCGCCGCGACCGCGCAGGCGCCGGCACACTTCGATGCCGTCGAGCACCGGCAGGCCGATGTCGAGCACGATGGCGCTGGGCCTGAGGTCGCGGGCCGCGTCGAGCGCACTCGCGCCGTCCCCGACGACCTCGACGCCGTAGCCGGCTGCGCGCAGGTTGAGCCGCAGCACGTCGGCGATGGCAGGCTCGTCCTCGACGACGAGCACGAGTCCGCGGCCGTGGTCGGCGGGCAGGCCGGCGCGGTGGTCGGACGGGACGGTCACGCTTCGCAGCGTAGTGAGCGGGGGCGCCCCCCACGTCACGCTCGTGTTCGGATCGTGTCAGGACGCCGGCGACTCGACCGGTGCGGGGCGTTCGCTCGACTCCGCCCCACTGCGAGTGCCTGTTCCGGCGTCGGCAGCGGCGGAGTGGCGCCGGGCCACGAGCCAGCCGACGAGGCCGGCGACCACGAGGGCGACGACGAGCAGACCCCACCACGACCCGGCCTCGGCCGCGACCCACGCCTGCACCACCGCGAGCCCGACCGTCGCGTAGAGCACGGCCCAGACGACCGACCCGACGACGGCCGCCGGCACGTACCACCGCAGCGGCATCCGGACGACTCCCGCGGTGAGGTGGATGGCGGTCTGGATGCCGACGGTGAGGTAGGAGAGGGTGACGGCGAAGGGCCCGAAGCGGCTGACCAGCCGCTCGGCCCGTGCGGTCAGCTCGCCGTGCTCCCCGCGGTGGCGGCGCCAGCCGGCGATCGCGCCGCGACCCACCCAGTAGGTGCCGTTCGACCGCACCATGGCGCTCGCGAACAGCGCGAGGAGGGCCTGCCAGAAGGGCAGGGCGGCCAGCGCGTCGAGCATGGGCCCAGCCTAGGTGGCGGCAGGGCCGGGCCGTCAGGCCGGGAGCGGGCGCCCGGCAGCCGGCGACCGTCGCGCGCAGGGGCGCCGGTCAGCGCGCTCCGAAGTCGACCTCGGCCGCCGGCGTGACCTCGCCGGTGCGGCCCGGGGCGTCGGACCAGCTCCAGTACGTGTTGGTGTGGGCGATGACCTGCTCGGGGCTGACCGGCACGCCCCACTGGCGCAGGTCCTCGGTCGTGTGGGCGTCCCCGACGAGCGTCGTGTCGTAGCCGCGGACGGCGGCGCCGTGCAGCGTCGAGCGGATGCACGCGTCGGTCTGCGCCCCGGCGACGACGAGCCGCCCGACCTGCCGCTCGGCGAGGAGCGTCTCGAGGTCGGTGTCCTCGAACGAGTCGCCGTAGCGCTTGTGCACGACCGGCTCGGTGTCGGCGAGCGTGAGCTCGGGGACGAGCTGCCACCCGTCCGAGTCGCGGGCCATCTGGTCGTCGGAGTGCTGCACCCAGATGACGGGGACGTTCTCGCCCCGCGCCCTGTCGACGAGCGTGTTGATGCGGCCGATGACGCCGTCGCGGTCCCAGGCGTCCGCGACCACCTGGTTCTGGACGTCGATGACGAGCAGGGCCGTGTTGGGCCGTCCTTCGAGAGTGGTCATGGTCTCGAGCGCCTCCCGGGTCGTCGGTGCGTCTTCGCTGTCCGTGCTCTCGCACGCTACGCCGGCACTCCGACAGCCGGGGCGTTCACGGTGCGACGAGCAGGCAGAACGGGTGGCCGGCCGGGTCGGCCAGGACGACGAGCGGCTCCTCCTCGTCGTCGGTGCGGTCGAGCAGCACGTGCGCCCCGAGGGCGACGGCCCGCTCCCGGTGCCGGTCGAGCTCACCGACCGACGGCACGGCGTAGTCGACGTGCAGCTGCATCGGCACGTCGTGCGATGGCCACGTCGCGCGGGGGAGCGGGCCTTCGACCCGCTGGAAGGCCAGTCGGCGCACCCCGTCGGCGTCGAGCAGCACGAGCCAGTCGGCGTCGTCCCGGCCCTCCACAGGCGGCTCGTCGCCGGGCCGGTAGTGCAGCCCGAGCAGCTCGCGGTAGAACTCCGCGAGACCGCGGGCGTCCTCCGTGTCGAGCGCGGTGTGCATGAGTCGCGGGTATGCCGTCTGCTCCGCCACAGGTCCTCCTCAGGCCGCCCGGGCCGTTCTCGCCGGACGACCTCACCCTAGGAGCGTGCTCGGGGTTACGGTGCCGGAGTGGAGGTCCCGACCGATCGCACGCTGTCGTGGCGGCCCGCCGTCGCGGGTGTCGCGGAGGTCTTCCACGCGCAGTGGCACGACCACGCCTACCCGGGCCACACCCACGACACGTGGACCCTGCTCGTCGTCGACGACGGCGTCATCGGCTACGACCTCGACCGGCACGACCACACGGCCGTCCGCTCCGGCGTGACGCTGCTGCCGCCGCACGTCGTCCACGACGGCCGGGCGCTGACGTCGGCGGGTTTCCGCAAGCGCGTCGTCTACCTCGAGGAGGACGTCATCGCACCCGACCTCGTCGGCCGGGCCGTCGACGCCCCGCTCGTCCCGGACGCCGACCTGCGTCACGCGGTCTCGCTGCTCGACCGCGCCCTCGTCGCCCGCGACGACCTCGAGGCCGAGTCGCGCCTCGCCCTCGTCGTCGAGCGCCTCACCGCCCATCTCGTATGCCGTGTCGCCGAGCCTGCGACCACCGCCCGGTCCGCGGGCGTCCGGCTCGCCGGTGGCCGGGTCGCGGCGCTGGCGCGCGAGAGGTTCGACGCGGACCCGGTCGGCACCGACGGCATCGCCGCGGTTGCGGCCTCGCTCGGGGTCACGACACCGCACCTCGTGCCCTCGTTCGTCACGGCATACGGCATCGCCCCGCACCAGTACGTCGTGGGCCGTCGGCTCGACCTCGCCCGACGGCGACTGCGCGACGGCGTCCCGGCAGCCCTCGTGGCGACCGAGTCCGGCTTCTACGACCAGGCGCACCTGACGCGCCACTTCAAGCGTTTCCTCGGCACGACCCCCGGCCGCTACCAGCGCGGCACCTGACGGCACGGACGGCCGCGACGCGGCCACCCGGCATACGTGATCGGGCGTGTGGTCGGGCGCCCGCTGTCGTGGGGCGACACCACCTGCGCGATCTCGCGCCCGACCTGCCGCCCGGACTGCCGAGGATCAACGACGTACAAGACGGTGGTCGCCACCGCGCCGGACCATCGGCGCATGAGCGACCTGCTGACCCCGCCCTTCGACACCAAGATCGCCGTCCTCGTCCGTGACGACCTCGAGCCCTGGCAACGCCTCAACGTCACAGCGTTCCTCGTCAGCGGCGTCACCGCGGCCCACCCGGAGCTCGTCGGGGAGCCGTATGCCGACGGTGACGGGCACTCCTACCTGCCCCTGCTCGGCATGCCCGTCCTCGTCTTCGAGGGCGCGGCTGCGACGATGACCTCGGCCCACGAGCGGGCGCTCCGTCGCGGCACGGCGCTCGCCGTCTACACGCGCGAGATGTTCGCGACCGGCCACGACGCCGACAACCGCGCCGCCGTCGCGGGGGTCCCCGCCGCCGACCTCGACCTCGTCGGCCTCGCGCTGCACGCCCCGAAGAACGCCGTCGACCGCATCCTCAAGGGCGGCCGCCTGCACCCGTGACACGGACTGCGCTTCGTGTCACGGGCGGCCGTTCGCCCAGCAGCCCGTGACACGAAGCGCAGGTCGTGTGGCGAACCGGCGTCAGTGGGATGCTGGGCGCGCCATGACGAACCCGACGCACCCCACCCGCGAGCTGACCATCACCTCGGCCGCCAACCCCCGCCTCAAGGCGCTCCTCGGCCTGCGCCGCCGGCGCACCCGCGAGGAGACCGGCCAGACGCTCGTCGAGGGCTACGAGGAGATCGGCCTCGCCCTGTCGGCCGGCGTGCGCCCCGGCACGGTCTACGTCTGCGAGGAGCTCTTCAGCCCCGCCGGCCGCGCCGGGTCCCAGGACATCGGCCACCAGGTCGACCTGCTCGCGCGCCTGCGCGACGACCGCGTCGAGGTCGTGCACCTCAGCCGCGGCGCCTTCGAGAAGGTCAGCTACCGCGAAGGCCCCGACGGGCTCATCGCCGTCGTCGACCGCATCGGCGTCCCGCTCGCCGACCTGCGCGTCGACGGCCCCGACCACCTGACCCTGCTCAGCCAGGGCGTCGAGAAGCCCGGCAACCTCGGCGCCATGCTCCGCACCGCCGACGCCGCCGGGGTCGACGCGGTCATCGCGGCCGACCCCGTCACCGACTGGGGCAACCCCAACGTCGTGCGCGCGAGCAAGGGCACCGTCTTCGCCGTCCCGGCCGCGAGCGCCACGACGGCCGAGGCCCTCGAGTGGATCCGCGCCAACGACATCTGCCTCGTCGTCACGACCCCCGAGACCGACCTGCTCCACACCGACGTCGACTACACCGGCCGCGTCGCCATCGCCGTCGGCAGCGAGAAGCACGGCGCCGACCGCACCCTGCTCGACGCTGCCACGCACCGCGTCCGCATCCCCATGTTCGGCTTGGCCAACAGCCTCAACGTCGCCGCGTCGGCCGCGATCGTGCTCTACGAGGCCGTCCGCCAGCGCGACGCCCGCTGACCCGGCACCCCCTGAGGGCGCCGTCGGGAGCCCGCGAGACGGCATACGCGATGACGTTCAGGTTTCATCCATGTGACGGGTGTGGCGAGCCCCGCAGCCGGTGGGGAGGGGTGGTCAAGAGCACCCCTTCGCGTGTGTCACGATGTTCTGTATGCGAGTTGACCACGTCTCTTATGCAGCGGAGGCTGGTGGCCTCAAGGCCACGGCCGCCCGCCTGTCCGAGCTCATCGGCGTCGCGCCGGTCGACGGCGGGGTGCATCCCCGGTTCGGCACGCGCAACGTCATCTTCCCGCTGGCCAAGGACCACTACCTCGAGGTCGTCGAGGTCCTGGACCACCCGGCCAGCGACAAGGCCCCCTTCGGCCAGGCCGTCCGTGCCGCCTCCGAGGCCGGCGGCGGCTGGCTCGGCTGGGTCGTCGCCGTCGACGACATCAGCGTCGTCGAGGAGCGCCTCGGCCGCGAGTCGGTGCCCGGCAACCGGCACCGTCCCGACGGCACCGAGCTCAAGTGGCGCCAGCTCGGCATCAAGGGCCTCATGGCCGACCCCCAGGTCCCCTACTTCATCGAGTGGGACGACATGACGGTGCACCCCTCCGCGGGCGCCGACACGTCGGTCTCCATCGACAACCTCCAGATCGCCGGTGACCCCAAGCGCGTGCGCGAGTGGCTCGGCCCGGAGGACACCTTCGACAAGGGCGGGATCGACTTCACGTTCGTCGCGCCGCACGGCACGCCCGGCCTGCTGTCGGTCACCTTCGACACCCCCGGCGGCAAGGTCACCATCTGACCCGCCCTCAACTCGCACGCGAACGGCGGTCACCCCTCTGGGGTGGCCGCCGTTTCGTCGTCCCGAGGGCGTATGCCGTGTCGCGCGCCGCCGCGGTCGTGCCCGGTTTGCCGGGGTGGCCGGGTCAGGGTGCCCGGATGCCCCAGGAGCCGGTGCACGAGGCTCGACGGTCAGCTCCGTGGGTGGGGGAGGCTTCGCCCGGCGCCGTCCCTCGACCTCGAGGCGCGAGCGACGAGGAGCGTGCCGACGGCACCGACCGCCGCCGCGACGACGACAGCCACGAGCGGCGCCGCCGGTGGAGGACCCCCCGCGGTGAGGTTCGCCTCCAACGAGCCGCCGAGCACGCGGACGCCGTCGGCGAGCAGCTCGGAGAGGGCGTCGCCACGGATCGGTGTGCCGCGCAATGCCTCGAGCACGTAGCGCATCGCCGTCAGCGCCGACGCGGTGACGACGAGCAGGCCGAGCGAGCAGGCCCAGGCGGCGACGCGGGCCACGGGGTGGGACCGTGCGGTTCGCGTCAGTGCCAGGCCGACGGCGGCACCGGATAGGGCGGCGATCAGCGTCGACAGCCACGTCGGGCCCGGTGACCCGACGCCGGCGAGCACGACCCGGCCCAGCCAGTCGGCGACGAAGACGGCTGCCGGCGCTGCCGCCACGGCCCGGACCGCTGCGCCGGCGAGGGACACCGTCAGGCCGAGGGCGAGGCCGAGCAGCGCACCCGCGACGGTCACCGCGACGAACGCCAGACGCACGCGGTCGGCCGTCGCGCCGGAGCCGCCGAGGTCGGGGTCGGGGGCAAGGGTCTGGACGACCGACCAGCCGGCCCCGAGCAGGGCGCCGAGCGTCGTCAGTGCGGCGAGGACGAGGCGTCGCGAGCGACGGGCGGTGGCGCACCAGGGGGCGCTCCCGGCCAGGATCCCGGCCACGACCGCGACGACGACGAGCAGCGGCAGCAGCTGGTGGTGGTACGGCAGCAGGGCGTCGCGCAGGTCGTTGCGCGGGTTCCACGGCGTGCCGAAGGTGCCCTGCCGCGATCGCGTGACGAGCCACGGCAGCAGGCCGACGAACCAGCCGAGCAGGGCAGCGACCGGCACCACCCACGGGCTGGACCAGAGCCCCGCTCCGAGCCGTGTCCCGCGGTCCTCGTCCGGCGGCGCCGGGCGTGATGCAGTCGTCGTCGACGTCACCGTCTGACCTCCCCTGTCGTCACCGACGACCGGTCCGCCGTCGGAGACCCGAGCCCACCAGAGCGGGCCGCGTGCGTCAAACTGCGGATGCGACTCGGCTCGGTTCGGGTCGGCTATCGACGCCGCGTCAGGACTCGACGCAGAACTCGTTGCCCTCCGGGTCGGCCATGACGACCAGGTCCCCGTCGCGGCCGATGACCGTCGCGCCCAGGGCCGTGAGGCGGTCCACCTCGGCCTCGACCGAACCGACGGCCCGCAGGTCGAAGTGCTGCCGGTTCTTCGCGGTCTTGCCCTCGGGCACGGGCTGGAACCACAGGGTCGGCCCACCCCAGCCGGCCGGCTCGACCCACGCTCGCCGGTCCGTGCTGTCCTCGTCGACGTTCGAGCCGAGCGCAGCGGCCCAGAAGCCCGCGAGCCGCAGCGGGTCGGAGCAGTCGAACGTCACCGACTTCACGAAGGCCACCATGCCCCGAACCTAGGGCACCGCCGTCGCGATCTCAGGTCGACGGCGCCCTGACCGACGAGTCCCACGCCCACTGGGTCAGGCGCGGCCGGTCCGCGAGGGCGGCGCGACCGGTGACGTGGAGCAGCACCTCCGAGGGGTCGCCCTGCGGCGCGTCGGGGAAGAGACGCTCGAGGACGGGGGAGCAGCACTCCGCCGGCGGTGCCCAGTCGAGTCCCAGGCCCCGGGTGGTGTCGTAGCAGTGGACGAGCACCTCGACGACCCCCATCGCGGCGAAGCCCTCCGGGTCCGAGGTCCCGTAGGGGTGCCAGGCGCGGGCCTCGGCAGGCATCGAGTCGACAGCCAGGGCCAGCAGCCGACCGCACATCTGCACGGCGCGCAGGATCTCGGCGTTGCCCGCCGACGGCTCGATCACCGCCTCGATCGGGAGGTAGCCCACTTCCGGCTGGGCGATGACCTGGGACGCGTAGGAGAAGAGGTCGTCGGCGAGGTGGGCCGCGGTGGCCAAGCAGGTCCAGTCGAGGTCACCGGCCCGCACCTCCCAGCCGAGGTCGGCCGCCGGGAGCAGGACGGCCTGCATCTCGAGGCCGGCACGCTGCACGAGGTCGCTGAGGACTGCCACGGCGCAGGAGCCTAGAGGAGATCTCAGCGGCCCCAGCGCTTGAGGCGCAGCGAGTTGCTGACGACGAGCACCGACGACAGGGCCATCGTCGCCCCGGCGATCATCGGGTTGAGCAGGCCGAACGCGGCGAGCGGGATGGCGGCCGTGTTGTAGCCGAACGCCCACGCGAGGTTCTGCTTGATGATGCGCAGCGTCTCGCGTGAGAGGCCGATCGCGTCGCCGACCGCGTCGAGGTCGGGGCGCACGAGCACGATGTCGGCCGAGTCCATCGCGACGTCGGTGCCGGAGCCCATCGCGAGGCCGAGGTCGGCCTGGGCGAGGGCGGCAGCGTCGTTGACCCCGTCGCCGACCATGGCGACGACCCGCCCGGCCTTCTGCAGCTCGGTGACGACGGCGTGCTTCTGCGCCGGCAGCACGTCGGAGCGCACGTGGGCCGGGTCGATGCCGACCTGCTCGGCGACGCTGCGGGCGTTGGAGGCGCTGTCACCCGTCAGCAGGTAGGGGGTGAGGCCGAGCGCCCGCAGCCGTTCGACGGCGGCCCGGGACGAGTCGCGCACGGTGTCCTCGACGGTGAGCGCGGCCTGCGCGACGCCGTCCCAGCCGACGAAGACCGTCGTGCCCGCGCTGGCACGGGCGTGCTCGAGCAGCTGCGGGTCGACGCTCTCGAAGAGGACGGCCTTGCCGACGGTGACCTCGGTGTCCTTGATGCGCGCGGTGGCGCCCTCGCCGGGGTTGGCCTCGAAGTCGTGGATGCGGGGCAGCTCGAGCCGGGCGAGCCTGGCGCCGGCGACCACGGCCTGGGCGATGGGGTGCTCGCTGCCGAGCTCGACCGCCGCCGCCGCGGTGAGCGCTGCCTTCTTCGACAGCCGGCCGCGCACGGCGATGCTCCGCAGGCGCAGCTCGCCGGTCGTGACGGTGCCGGTCTTGTCGAGCACGACGGTGTCGACGCGGCGGGTGTCCTCGAGCACCTGGGGGCCCTTGATGAGCGTGCCGAGCTGGGCGCCGCGACCGGTGCCGACGAGCAGCGCCGTCGGTGTCGCGAGCCCGAGCGCGCACGGGCAGGCGATGATGAGGACCGTGACGGCGACGGCCAGCGCCGTGCCGAGGTCGTGCCCGGTCGCGAGCCACGCGACGAAGGTGACGAGCGCGAGCACGAGGACGACGGGCACGAAGACCGCCGAGACGCGGTCGGCGAGGCGCTGCACGTCGGCCTTGCCCGTCTGCGCGGTCTCCACGAGCCGCTGGATGCCGGCCAGCATCGTGTCGGCGCCGACCTTGCGGGCCTCGACGACGAGGCGTCCCGTCGTGTTGATCGAGCCGCCGGTGACGCCGTCGCCGGGGGTGACGTCGACCGGGGTCGACTCGCCGGTGACGAGGCTCGCGTCGACCGCGCTCGAGCCGTCGAGCACGACGCCGTCGGTGGCGACCTTCTCCCCGGGTCGCACGACGAACTGGTCGCCGACGACGAGCTGGTCGACGGGGATGCGCACCTCGCTCGTGATCCGGGACTGCGGGTCGATGCGCAGCACCGAGACGTCCTTGGCGCCGAGGTCGAGCAGCGACCGCAGGGCGTCCTTGCCGGAGTCCTTGGCGCGCGCCTCGAGGAAGCGGCCGACGAGCAGGAACGTCGTGACGACCGAGGCGACCTCGAAGTAGAGGTGCATGCCGCCCTGCAGCAGCTCGACGACGGAGTAGCCCCACGCCGCGAGCACGCCGAGCGAGACGAGGGTGTCCATCGTCGAGGCGAGGTGGCGGGCGTTGACGGCCGCGGCGCGGTGGAAGGGCCATGCGCACCAGAAGACGACGGGCGTGGCGAGCGGCAGCTGCAGCCACGGGCTCGCGCCGAACGACGGCAGCACCATGGCGAGCAGCAGCACCGGGACGGTCAGCGCGATCGCGACGACGAGCCGCGGCCGGAGCACGTTCTGGGCCGGGGTGTGCCCGAGGTGGTCCTCACCCCCGGCGCCCGCGTGCGCGCCGGAGTCGTGCGCCGAGCCCGACGACACGGTCGATGGCGTATGCCGGGTGGCCGCCTGGGTCGATGCCGCTGGGGCCGTCCGTGCCTGGGTCGAGGACGGCTGGGTCGAGGACGGCTGAGTCGAAGGCGTCCGGTTCGGGAGCGACTGGGCCGACGGCTCCGGCGCGGGGCGGACCCTCTGGCGGGCCAGCTCCTGGGCGCGCAGCTTCTCGAGCAGCGCTCCGGCCGCGGGCCTGGCCGGACCACCGTCCTCGGGACCGGCAGAACCGGCCGGCCCGGCGGGCCCGGCGGGGGCACTCTCGGGCGACGCGGCATACGGAGTCTGCGAGGCGGTCGGCGAGGAGGCGGGGCGCGAGCCGTCGATGACGGTGGCGCCGTAGCCGGTCTTCTTCACCTCGGCGACGATCTGCTCGATCGTGACGGGCGCGTTGAAGGAGACCAGCGCCTTCTCCGTGGCGAGGTTGACGGTCGCGGACTCGATGCCCGCGACCTTGGCGAGCTTGCGCTCGATGCGGGCCGAGCAGGAGGCGCAGGTCATGCCGGTGATGGCGAGGCGAACCTCGTCGGGAGTCCGTTCGGTCGTCGTCACCGGTGCCCGGCCCTCGCTCATCGGAGGCTGTAGCCGGCCTCGGCGACGGCGTCGGCGACGACGGCCGGGTCGAGGGGGGCCTCGCTCGTGATGGTGACGGGGGAGTCCTCACCGGGGTGCAGGTCGACCGCGACCGCGACGACGCCGGGCAGCGCCGACAGCTCGCTGCTCACGGCGTTGGTGCAGTGGCCGCACGTCATGCCGGCGACGGTGATCTCGGTCTGGGTGGTCTGGCTCATCGGGTGCCTCCTGGGCGGACGGGGTCGGTGGACGTCGGTGGGCGTCGGTGGGGTGCTCAGCTGCGCACGAGGCGGGCGATGGCGTCGGCGGCCTCGCGCACCTTCTCGGCCGCGGCCTCATCGGACTCGCGGGCGGCGTCGACGACGCAGTGCGCGACGTGGTCCTCGAGCAGGCCGAGGCTGACGGCCTGCAGCGCCTTGGTGATCGCGCTGACCTGGGTCAGGATGTCGATGCAGTAGGTGTCGGTGTCGACCATCTTCTGCACGCCACGCACCTGGCCCTCGATGCGGCGCAGCCGCTTCAGGTAGTCGTCCTTGCTGCCGGTGTATCCAGCCATGGCACCTCCCTCGTCGTTGGCAACACCATACCCCTGCGGGGTATTCCGGTCCTACGGTTGCAGACTCTCGAGGTGCTGCCGGGTGAGTCGCTTGGGCGCGCGGACGAGCCACGCGTCCGTCACGACCTCCCGGACCTCGTCAGCCGTGAGCCGGCCGAGGTCGCGCTCGAGGAGGAGCACGGCGTTGTAGCCGTTCCAGTGGGGCGTCGTGAACCACGGCGAGTCGGGGTCGCCGACCATCGCCTCCTTGTCCTCCGCCGTGCACCGGAAGACGAGGACGTCCTCGTAGGGCTCACCAGTCTGCGGGTCGTGGGCGTCCTTGCGGGGCTCGCGGGCGAAGGCGAAGGTGGCGCCGTGCACGGCGTAGGCGGGGCGGCCCCCGCTCGCGGGGTCGCGCGTCACCTCGGGCAGCGCGAGGGCGGCCTCGTCGATGTCGCGGAGCGTGGCGGCGCGTGGGCGGGACATGCCTTCACACGCTAGCCGGTCGACCCCTCACCGGGGGAGGGGTCGACCGAGGTCGGGTCGGTGTGTGCCGTCAGGCGAGGTAGTCGTCGACGAGCCGGCTCGCGAGCGCGGTGTAGGTCTGCGGCGTCAGCGCGACGAAGCGGGCCTCGACGTCGGAGGGCAGGCCGAGCCCGCGCACGAACTCGCGCAGGTCGTCGCCGTCGATGCGCCGGCCGCGGGTCAGCTCCTTGAGCCGCTCGTAGGGCTCTTCCATGCCCGGGACGCCTTGCGCACCAAGGGCTCTCATCGCCGACTGGATGGGCTCGCCCAGCACCTCCCAGTTGGCCTCGAGGTCGGCGGCCATGCGCTCGGGCACGGCGTCGAGACCGGCGAGGCCACGGGCGACGTTGTCGAGCGCGAGCATCGAGTGACCGAAGGCGGTGCCGATGTTGCGCTGCATGCTCGAGTCGGTGAGGTCGCGCTGCAGGCGGCTCTGCACGAGGGTGCCGCCGAGGACGTCGAGCAGGGCGTTGCTCACCTCGAGGTTGGCCTCGGCGTTCTCGAAGCGGATCGGGTTGACCTTGTGCGGCATGGTGCTCGAGCCGACGGTGCCCTGGCCGCGTACCTGGGCGAAGTAGCCCATCGAGATGTAGGTCCACACGTCGGTGCAGAGGTTGTGCAGGATCCGGTTGAAGCGGGCCACGTCGGCGTAGAGCTCGGCCTGCCAGTCGTGGCTCTCGATCTGGGTCGTCAGCGGGTTCCACGTCAGGCCGAGGCCCTCGACGAAGGCGCGCGACACGGCCGGCCAGTCGACGTCGGGCAGCGCCAGGGCGTGGGCGCCGAACGTGCCCGTCGCGCCGTTGAACTTGCCGAGGTACTCCTGCTTCTCGATGCGGCGCAGCTGGCGGCCGAGGCGGTGCGCGAGCACCGCGAGCTCCTTGCCCATCGTCGTCGGCGTCGCCGGCTGGCCGTGGGTGTGCGCCAGGAGCGGGACGTCCTTGAGCTCGCGCGCCAGCTCCGAGACCTGCGCGACGAGCGCCTGCGCCTTGGGCAGCCACGCCTGGTCGACCGCGCCCTTGACCATGAGGGCGTAGGAGAGGTTGTTGATGTCCTCGCTCGTGCAGCCGAAGTGGATGAGCTCCGCGAGGCCCTTGTCCTCGTCCGCCGGGGCGATCGCCGTCAGGCGCTTCTTGAGGAAGTACTCCACGGCCTTGACGTCGTGGACGGTGACCCGCTCGATCTCGCCGAGCTCGGCCACCTCGTCGGTGCCGAAGTCGTCGACGACCCGGCGCAGGGCCGCGACCTCGCCGTCGGTGAGGCTGCGCACGCCCGGCACGACGCCGTGGCTCGTCTGGTGGATCAGCCACTCGATCTCGACGTGCACGCGCTGCCGGTTCAGGGCCGCCTCCGAGAGGTGGTCGACGAGCGGCGCGACGGCGCCGCGGTAGCGACCGTCGAGCGCCCCGAGCGCGATGGGCGGGGTTGCGTCAGCGAGCGAAGCCATGCCCACATCCTCCCAGAGCGGGGGGAGTGGTCCGTATGCCGTCCGCCGCGCTCGGGAGTGCGAGCGCGGTCCCGGGCACACGGCATACGCCATCGGTGCCGACAGCCGGCTGGGCCGCCTCAGTCGAGGTCGGGCACGAGGAGCGAGAAGACCTCTCCCTCGGGGCCGGCCAGCACGGCGCCCATGCCGTAGGGGCCGTCGAACGGTCCCTGGAGCAGACGGGCGCCGAGGTCGAGGGCGCGGGCCACGCCGGGCACGACGTTGCGCGTCGCGAACGAGGCGACCCAGTGCGGCGGGATCTCCTGCGGCCACTCGTCGTCGATCTCGGCCAGCCCGAAGGCGGGGTTGCCGTCACCGGTGTGCGCCGTCGCCCAGCGCGGGCCGCCGGGCTCGGTCTCGTCGGTGAACTCGTGACCGAAGACGGACAGGGCGAAACCCTGCACGCGGTCGTAGTCGCGGGTCAGCAGCTCGTTCCAGGTGAGCGACCCCGGCTCGTCGAGGACCCCGCTGCCCGGCAGGTCCCCCGGCTCCCACACGCCGAAGTAGGTCCCGCCGGGGTCGACGGCGATGAGCGTGCGCGAGAGGGCGCCGATCGAGACCGGGCGGCCGAGCGTGCGCCCGCCGTAGGCGTTGATGGCGCGGGCCGCCACCTCGAGGTCACCGACGCGCAGGTAGGTCGTCCACTGGCTCGGGATCGGGGCGCCGTCCGGCTTGCGGCTGATGCCGGCGACCGGGTGGCCGTCGAGCAGCGCCATCGTGTAGCCGCCCGTCGACGGGTCGCCGCTCAGCCACTGCCAGCCGAAGAGGTCGCTGTAGAACGCCTTGGCGCGCGGGACGTCGCTGACGAGCAGGTCGACCCAGCACGGGGAGCCATAGGGGTAGTCGGGCACGGTGAGGTTGAGGTCTCGCATCGGGTCAGGGCTGCCCCGGGTCCGTGCGCTGCGCATGGTCGGGCCGGCCGTTGCGGGTCTGGGCGTGGTGCTGGGCCGCGATGCGGCCGTCGTACTGGCCGTCGTGCTGGCCGTCGATCCGGCCCTGGACGTGGTGGAGGATGCCGCGGCAGGCGGCCTCGACCTCGGCGAAGCACCGTGCGAAGTGCTCGGTGTCGCCGTACCAGGGGTCGCCCGTCTCGAGGGTGCCGGCCGCGACGGCCTCGGGGTCGAACTCGCGCACGAGCCTGATCTTGCCGCGGTTGTCGGGGGTGCGCGCGAGCCGGGTCAGGGTGCGCACGTGGCCCTCGTCGGAGGCGAGCACGAGGTCGAGGTCGTCGAACTCGTCGGGGTCGAACTCCCTGGCCCGGTGCCGCGAGCCGTCGTAGCCGTGCCTCGCGAGCACCTCGACGGTGCGCGGGTCGGCGTGCTCGCCGACATGCCAGTCGCCGGTGCCGCTCGAGCTGACGCGGACGTGGTCCGACAGCCCGGCGTCGTCGACCATGTGCTGGAGGATCACGTGACCCATGGGAGACCTGCAGATGTTGCCGCTGCACACGAAGGTGACGTGGAGTGGGCGAGACGACATGGTGCCCATTGAACACCGCGAACCGCGCACCGAGGCCCGAAGCGAGGGGACTCCTCGTGTCCGATCTCTACCGATACCCGTGGAGGGCGCCACGACGGGCGTCGGGAGGGTGCTGGTGGGGCGCAGGAGGCGGCCGGACCGTCGCTGTCGGTGGCCGGTGACACGGTGTGCCCATGACGACGCGCACGCACCCGACCGGCCCCGGGGCCGAGGCGCCCGAGGCCCTCGAGTCCCGTCTCGCAGCCTGCGTCGCCGCCGGCGACGTGGACGGGCTCGTGGGGCTGTATGCCGCTGACGCCGTCGTGAGCCTCCCGCGCGGTCGCGAGGCGGCGGGCTCCGCCGCCATCCGCGAGGCCTTCGCCGCGGCGCTCGCGGCCGGGGTCCTCGGCGGCGACGAGGCGGCCGTGAGCTCGCGGGCGGTCGTCACCGGTGACCTGGCGATGACGACGTCGACCACCGCCGACGGGCGCGTGCGCACGCAGGTCGCGCGTCGCACGGCCGACGGACGCTGGGTGTGGGTCCGTGACGGCTCGCGACTGCGCGAGGTCGAGGCCTGCCTGCCCGCGCTGCGGGGCGCGCTGGCGGTGGCGTAGTTTCGCTCCGTGACAGACGCACCTCCCGGCCCTGAGGCACCGGCACCGGCCGGGGGCACGCGTCGCTCGCACTTCGTCGACCTGACGCCGCTGCGGGTCAGCCCCGCCTTCGCCCGGCTCTGGTTCGGCAACACCCTCGCCGGCATCGGCACCTTCGTCACCAACACGGCCGTCGGGCTGCACATCTACGACCTGACGCGCTCGACCTTCATGGTCTCCCTCGTCGCCTGGTTCTCGCTGCTGCCGATGATCGTCGCCGGCCTCTACGGCGGCGCCATCGCCGACCGCTTCGACCGGCGCACCGTGGCCCTGTCGGCCTCGACGGTCGCGTGGGCCTCGACGGTCGTGCTCGCGACCATCGTGTGGCTCGGCGCCGAGCAGGTGTGGATGTTCTACGTCATCACGACCGTCAACGCCGTGGCGGCGACGATCGCCTCGGCGACCCGACAGGCGATCACGCCGCGCCTGCTGCCCAAGGAGCAGCTGCCCAAGGCGGCGGCGCTGCTCGGCATCTCGGCCGGGGTCATGGTCACGGTCGGACCCGGCATCGCCGGGGTGCTCGTGGCGCGGGCCGGCTACGCCTGGACCTACACCGTCGACGTCGTGCTCTTCTTCGCCGGCTTCTTCGGCCTCTGGACCCTGCCTCGCATCCGACCCGAGGGCGAGCACGCGCCGGCCGGCGGGTTCCGTTCGGTCGTCGACGGGCTCGCGCACCTGCGTCGGGCGCCGAACGTCCGGATGAGCTTCGTCGTCGACATCATCGCGATGACCTTCGGGCAGCCGATGGTGCTCTTCCCTGCCGTCGGGGCGATCGTCATCGGCGGTGGCTCGGTCACCGCCGGCATCCTGCTCGCGTCGTTCGCCGTCGGCGGCATCCTGTCGAGCCTCGGCTCGGGGCGCGTGACCGGGCTGCGCTGGCAGGGCAGGGCGATCCGCGACTCGATCGTCGCGTACGGCCTCGGCATCCTCGGCTTCGGGGTCGTGCTGGCGGTGACGACCCTCGGCGGCTTCGCCGTCTCCTCGATGGACTTCGGCGACGTCAACCGGTGGGCCCTCGCCGGTGCGGCCCTGTGTCTCGCCGTCTCCGGCGGCGCCGACAACATCAGCGCGATCTTCCGCCAGTCGATCCTGCAGGCGGCGGTGCCGGACCACCTCCGCGGCCGCACCCAGGGCGTCTTCACCGTCGTCGTCACCGGCGGGCCGCGGCTCGGGCAGATGTTCGCCGGGACGCTGGCCACCCTGACGGCCACGTGGGTGCCGTCGGTCGTCGGTGGCGCGCTCGTCGTGGTCCTCGTCGTCGTGACCGTCGCGCGCGTCACGTCCTTCCGCGACTACGACGCCCTCGACCCCCGCCCCTGACGGGGACGGGCGCGGACGGGGTCTGTCGGTCGGTCAGGCGTCGGGGTAGCCGGTGGGGTTGGCGCTCTGCCAGCGCCACGTGTCGACGCACATGTCGTCGATCGTGCGCGTCGCCCGCCAGCCCAGCTCGTGGTTGGCCTTGGTCGGGTCGGCGTACGACACCGCCACGTCACCGGCTCGACGGTCGACGACCCGGTAGGGCAGCTCCCGCCCGACCGCCCGCTCGAAGGCGTGCAGCATCTCGAGCACCGTCGTGCCGTGGCCGGTGCCGAGGTTCCACACCCCGACCGGCTCGTCCATCGAGCCGAGCTTCGTCAGCGCGGCGAGGTGGCCGGCGGCGAGGTCCTCGACGTGGATGTAGTCCCGGGCCCCGGTGCCGTCGGCGGTGTCGTAGTCGTCGCCGTAGACCTGGAGGTACTCGCGGCGGCCGACCGCGACCTGCGAGATGTAGGGCACGAGGTTGTTGGGGATGCCCTGCGGGTCCTCGCCCATCTTGCCGCTGACGTGGGCACCGACCGGGTTGAAGTAGCGCAGCAGCGCGAAGCGCATGCTCGGGTGGGCGACTGCGACGTCGCGCAGGATCTGCTCCTGCATGACCTTCGTCCAGCCGTAGGGGTTGGTCGCCGAGGTCGTGCGGTCCTCGGTGGCGGCCTCCTGGTTGGTGCCGTAGACCGTCGCGGAGGAGCTGAAGACGAGCTTGTCGACCCCGTGGCGGCGCATGGCGCGCACGAGGGAGAACGTCGAGCCCAGGTTGTTCTCGTAGTACTCGAGGGGCAGTTCGACGCTCTCGCCGACGGCCTTGAGGCCGGCGAAGTGGATGACGGCGTCGATCTTCTCGTTGGCGAAGAGGTGCTCGGTCTTGTCGTGGTCGGTCAGGTCGAAGGCGTGCACCGGCAGGTGCGTGCCGGTCAGTGCCTCGAGACGGTTGACCACCGTCGGCTTGCTGTTCGCGAAGTTGTCGACGATCAGGACGTCGTGCCCCGCCGCGACGAGCTGGACCACCGTGTGCGAGCCGATGTAGCCGGCTCCGCCGCTGACGAGTACGCGCATGGCGCCACCCTATCGAGCCCACCCCGCGGGCCGAGGACGTCTCAGACGAGGGTCAGCTCGGCGATCGCGGCGGAGTAGAGCACGACGGGGAGGGCGACGAGGACGACCGACACGGCATACATCCCCGCGGCGGCCACGGGCAGCGGCAGCCCGCCGATGCGTTCGGCGTCGAGCAGCCCGATCCGCGCGGTGGCGACCCGGGTGCTGTCGGCCATCGCCATGGCGCCCGCGGGCTTGGGCCCGCCGGCCATCGCGACGATGGCGCGTCCCGTGCTGACGGGTCCGGCGTGCCGCACGGCCGCCCGGTCGGCGAGGACCTCGATGAGCAGGTGCACCTCGCGCAGGGCCGCGTCGCAGCGCAGGAAGCCCGGCATCGCCTCGTGGACGACGGTGAAGAACTCCATGACGAGGTCGTGCCGGGCGCTGAGGTGAGCACGCTCGTGGGCCAGGACCGCCGACAGCTCGTCGGGTCCGAGCCGGTCGAGGGTGCCCTGGGTCAGCACGACGCGGCGGCGCACGCCCGGGACGCAGTAGGCGGTCGGCGTCGTGTGCTCGAGCACGCGCATGTGCCGGTCGGCTCCCTCGCCGGGCACGCCGAGGAGGTCGACGAGGTCGCGGTGGCGCCGGCGGGCGGCCCGGAGGTTGCGGCCGACGCGGTCACCCGACAGGAGCAGGCGCACGGCGACGACCCCGCTGAGCGCGGCGGCGACGGCGACCACGGCCCAGTGCTCCGACAGCCGCACCTGACGGCCGACGAGGAGCGGGATCGCAGCCGGGGCCGCCAGCAGGGCCGCGAGCACCGCGGCGACCGCCGTCGACTGCCACAGCACGAGGGCCGCCCGCGGGGCGCGCCGCAGCTCCGTCGCCCGGGCGAGGGCACGCGGCACCGGCCACGCGAGCAGGATCGCGAGGACGACGAGGGCCGCGACGAGGAGCACAGGACCAGTGTGGAGGCTCGGGGTGCGGTCGGGGGTCAGCCGGCCAGACCGGGGCGGCGCGCCTCGAGCTCGGCCAGGGCCGCCTTGAGCTCGTCGATCTCCTCGGGCGTCGACTCGTCGAGGAAGTGGAGCAGTGCCGTGCGGCGCTTGTCGCCGGCGAGCTCGCCGAGGGTGTGGTGCAGTGACTCCGACGTCAGCTCGGCGCGGGTCGAGGCGGCGGTGTAGCGCCAGGCGCGGCCGTCGCGCTCGCGGTTGACGAGGTCCTTCTTCGCCATCCGGTCGAGCACGGTCATCAGGGTCGTGTAGGCGAGCCCGCGCTCGACCCCGATGGAGTCGTGGACCTCACGCACGGTGCGGCCCTCGGGGTGGGCGTCGGCGGTGTTCCAGAGCTCTTCCATGACGGCGCGCTCGAGGTCGCCGAGACGGTTCTTGGGGGTGCTGGGCATGGCGGTCCAATCTACCGACGTGGCGGGTCGGGTTCGTGCGTGCGGTTGTCCGGCCGGACGTCCGGGTCTGCGGTGTCGTGTGCGGTGCTCGGTGACATCGTCGCCGATGGGCGGCGGCGCACCTCGACGACGCGGTCGAACAGGTCGGCTCCGTCGTCGCGGTGGGTCACCATGATGATCGTCTGCCCGGGCAGGTCGGTGCCCGACACCGGGTTCGTACCCGGCGCCCCGGTGCGTCCGGTCAGGTCCTCGACGACGGCGCGGGCCGTGGGCGGGTCGAGGTGGGCGACGGGCTCGTCGAGGAGCACGACCGGTCGCCGGCTGACGTGGGCGCGGGCGACGCCGAGGCGGGTGCGCTCGCCGCCGGAGAGCCCACGGCCCGCGGCTCCGAGCGTCGTGTCGAGGCCGTCGGGGAGGCTCTCGACGAGGGGGCCGAGCCCGGCTGCTCGAAGGGCGTGCGCCATGGCCGCGTCGTCCGCGTCGGGTCGGGCGAGGGCGAGGTTGGCGCGCAGCGAGGTGCTGAAGACGTGCGTCTCGTCGTCGACGACGGCGATCCGGGAGCGGGTCTGCTCGAGCGGCTGGTCGAGGGCGTCGCTGCCGCCGAGCCGGTAGGTGCCGCCGGACGGGTCGAGGTGGCGCGCGAGGACGGCGAGCAGCGTCGACTTGCCGCTCCCGTTGGGTCCGGTGATCGCGATGCGGCTGCCGGTCGGAACGTCGAGGTCGACCGGGGCGAGGTCGGTCTGCACGCCCGTCCACGAGGCCGTGAGCCCGCGCACCTCGATGTCACTGCTGGCGTATGCCGTGTGCCCGGGTCGGGTGCCGGGCGTGCCGTCGTCGAGGTGGCCGGGGTCCCCGGAGGTGCGGGACGCGTCACGGCCGGGGGAGGTCCCGGCGGCGTCGTGGGTGTCGGTCCCGGTCCCGGTGTCGGTCCCGGTGTCGGCGAGGGCGACGGCGGGGGTGAGGTCGAGGAGCGCGTCGATGCGGCGCTTGCTGCCGCGGGCCCGGGCGAGGGCGCGCATCGCGTCGACGAGCGGGGTGATCGCCTCGGAGACGGCCACCGGCGTCAGGACGAGCAGGGCCTTGACGGGGGTCGAGACGGAGAGACCCGAGGCGACCACCGCGCTGACGGCGACGGCCGCGCCCACCGCGACGAGGAAGAGGGAGCCGGCGGTCGCGCGGCCGGCGCTGATGCGCCGGGTGACCCGGTCGAGGGAGGCGTGGGCGTCGTCGAGCCAGCCGAGCGTGGTGTCCCAGCCGCCGACGGCACGCAGCTCGCCGGCCTGGCTCGCCATGAGCTCGCTGACTCGGGTGACCTCGGCGCGAGCCGCGAGCAGCTCCGGGAGGGAGCGGGACTCGAGGCGAACGGCCAAGGCGCTGACGAGGGTGACGACGACACCGAGACCGAGCAGCACGAGGCCGACCGGCAGGGCGAGCGCCATGGTCAGCGCGATGACGATGCCGCCGGCGACCGCGGTCGAGATGACGGGGACGGTGACGCGCACCTGGGCGTCGACGACGTCGGTGAGGTCGTCGACGACACCGGTGAGCACGTCGGCGCGGCGGCGGCGCCCGAGTCGGGCCGGTGTCAGCGGGATCAGCGCCTCGTAGGCGGAGGTGCGCCGCTCGGCGAGCAGCCGGAGGGCGGCGTCGTGGCTGGTGAGGCGCTCCCAGTAGCGGAACGCCGGCCGGGCCATGCCGAAGGCCCGCACGGCGACGATGGCGGTGAGCAGGGTGAGGATGACGGGGCGCTCGGAGGCGCGCACGATGAGCCAGCCGCTGGTGGCGGTCAGGGCCATGCCCGAGGCGGTCGCGATGCCGCCGAGCAGGCCGCCGCGGACCGTGCCGGCCGACGGCCACCAGACCCGCCGCTGCGCACCGGCGGTTCGAGGTGATGCCGGCACCGACGTCGGGTGCGCGATCACCTCGACGCGCGGGTCGGGGGAGGACGCAGTGCTCATCGTGCAGCCTCCTCTCCCGCGGTTCGAGGTGATGTCGACGGTGACGTCGCTGCCGCGATCACCTCGACCGGGGAGGCGTCTGCGGAGGCGAGGACGAGGTGGTGGTCGGCGTGGGCGAGCAGCTCGTCGCGGTGGGTGACGGCGATGACGACGCGGCGCTCCGCGAGCTCGGCCACGACGGCGGCGACGTGCGCCGCGCCCTCGGGGTCGAGGTGGGCGGTCGGCTCGTCGAGGAGCAGCAGCGTCTCGGGGGCGAGCCAGGCGCGGGCGAGGGCCAGCCGCTGGCGCTGCCCCGCCGACAGGCCGAAGCCGTCGTCGCCCAGGTCGGCCGAAAGGCCACCGGGCAGCGCAGCGACGACGCCGTCGACCTCGACCGCCCGCAGCGCCTCCCACAGCTGGTCGTCGGTGGCCGGGTGGCCGATCGTCAGGGCGGAGCCCACCGAGCCGGTGGCGAGGAAGGGCCGCTGGGTGACGTAGTGCGACGACGGGGCCTGCACGGTGCCCGCACCCGGTCGGCGCAGTCCGGCGACCAGGTCGAGCAGCGTCGACTTGCCGACGCCCGAGGGGCCGGTGACGACCGTGAGCCCGGGCCCGGCCACGAGGTCGAGGTCACGGATGACGGGGACGGGCGACCCGGCATACGCGTAGGTGACGCCGGTCAGGCGCACCCGCCCGACTTCTCCGCCACCCCCAGGCCCGCTACCTCCCCGACCGAACGCGGCGTTCGACGGCGAACTCAGTGTTCTGACAGCGCTTTCGGCACCGAACGCGGCGTTCGGTGCGGAAAGCGGGGTGGGGGTCGGGGTGGGCTCGAGCTGGGCGAGGATCGCGTCGAGCGCGACCGCGCCGTCGGCGGCGGCGTGGTACTCCGCGCCGACGCGACGCACCGGCCAGTACGCCTCCGGCGCGAGCAGGATGGCGACGAGGGCCGGCCCGAGCGCCATCGAGCCGGTCGAGAGGCGCAGGCCCACGGTGACGGCGACGATGGCGACCGAGATCGTGGCGAGCAGCTCGAGCGCGGCGGAGGACAGGAAGGCGATGCGCAGCGTCTCCATCGTCGCCCGCCGGTGCCGGTCGCTGACCTCGCGCACCGTGGTGACTTGGCGGCGGGCGCGGCCGTAGGTGACGAGCGTCGGCAGGCCCCGGACGACGTCGAGGAAGTGGCCCGACAGCGCCGCGAGCGCGGCCCACCGGCGCTCCGTCGACTCCGCCGTCGCCTTGCCGATGAGGGCCGCGAAGACCGGCAGGAGCGGCAGGGTCAGCACGACGACGAGGGCGCTGGGCCAGTCGACGACGACCAGGGTCGCGATGGCGAGCGCGGGCACGACCGCCGCGGTCACGAGCGTCGGGAGGAAGCGGGCGGCATACGGCTCCACGGCCGCCGTGCCGGCGGTCGCGAGCGACACCGCTGCCCCGGGCTCGAGCCGGGCGTCCGCGTCGACCGTGCCCCAGCGGCGCAGCAGCGCAGCCCGCAGCGCCGACGACACGGAGACCCCCGCCCACGCCGCGACCCACTCGGTGGCGGCGGCGAGCACGGCCCGCACCGCGAAGAGCGCGAGCAGCCACGCGAGGGGACTGGCGAGGTCATACCCCTGCACGACGGCCACGACGACCGCGGACAGCGCGAAGGCGGTCGCGATCGTCGCCAGGCCGGTCGCGATGCCGGTGGCGGCGAGGACGGCGACGGGCCCCCGGGCGGCAGGGACCGCCCGGAGGAGACGTGGGTCGAAGGGCTTCACCGAGTCCGTGCTCTCTTCAGTGTCGTGCGGAGGTCGTGCGTCGGGCGGGGACGTGGTGCCGTCTCAGTGCGACACCTTCTCGAGGGGGGCGTCCTCGGGGATGTGCTGGACCGTGAGGCGCTTGCGGAAGACCCAGTACGTCCAGCCCTGGTAGAGCAGGACGATCGGCGTGAAGATCAGCGCGACGATCGTCATGACCTTGAGGGTGTAGTCGGTGCTCGACGCGTTGTGGACCGTGAGGTTCCACGCGGGGTTCGTCGTGCTCGGCATGACGTTGGGGAAGAGCACGAGGAAGTACGTCGCGACGGCCATGGCGATCGTGACGGCCGTGCCGATGAACGCCCACCCCTCACGGCCGGCCCGGTTCGCGGCGAGCGCGCCGAGGAGAGCGACCGCGGCGACGACGGTGGTGACCCACGAGGCGAGCTTGCCGTCGGTCAGGCCGATCCAGAGCAGGAGGGCGACCGCCAGCACCGCGGCGACGACGCCGACGCGCTCGGCGATCTGGCGCGCCTCGTGGCGGATCTTCCCGTCGGTCTTGAGGGCGATGAAGATCGCGCCGTGCGTGAGGAAGAGCGCGACGAAGACGAGGCCGCCGAGCAGGCCGGCCGGGTTGAGCAGCGTGAAGAGGTTGCCGGTGAACTCCTTGTTCGCGTCGATCGGCACGCCGCGCACGATGTTGGTCAGTGCGACGCCCCACAGCAGCGCGGGCACGAGCGAGCCCCAGAAGATCGCCTGGTCCCAGCGCGCCTTCCACTGCGCCTCGGGCCGCTTGTGGCGGTACTCGAAGCCGAGGTTGCGCACGATGAGGGCAACGAGGATGAGCAGGAGCGGCAGGTAGAAACCGCTGAACAGCGTTGCGTACCAGTGCGGGAAGGCCGCGAACGTCGCACCGCCGGCCGTGAGCACCCACACCTCGTTGCCGTCCCAGACCGGGCCGATGGTGTTGAGCAGGACGCGGCGGCGCTTCTCGGCGTCGACGGCGTCTGCCGCGTAGCGCTTGCCGCCGAGGACCGGCAGCAGCATGCCCACGCCGAAGTCGAAGCCCTCGAGGACGAGGTAGCCCGTCCACAGGACGCCGAGGACGATGAACCAGAAGGTGGCGAGATCCATTGCAGCTCAGCCCTTCTCAGTAGGCGAAGACGAGGGGTGCGTCCTCGTCCCGGTCGGCGGGGTCCTGCGGCTCCTCGAAGGGCTCGGCCCCCTTGCGGACGTAGTGCAGGAAGAGCTTGATCTCGACGACGGCCAGTGCTCCGTAGAGGAGCGTGAAGACGACCATCGAGGTGATGACCTCGCCCATGGAGACGCTCGGCGAGACGCCGTTGGCGGTGGTCATGAGGCCGAAGACGAGCCACGGCTGGCGGCCGACCTCGGTGAAGATCCAGCCGAAGCTGTTGGCGAAGACGGGAAGGAGCGGAGCGGCCACGGCGGCATACGCCAGCCACCTCGATGTCGGCGTGCGCCCCTTGCGGGTCAGCCACAGCACCGCCAGCGCGATGGCAACCGTGGCCATGCCGAGCCCGATCATGAGACGGAACGACCAGTAGGTGGTCGGGATGTTGGGCACGAACGCGGTCGCGACGTCGGCGACGCGGGGGTTGCCGCTCGCGCCGTAGGTCTGGGCGTACTCGGCCTTGAGGTCGTTGATGCCCCGGACAGCGCCCTTGAAGTCGCCGGTCGCGAGGAAGCTGAGCAGCCCGGGGATCTCGATGAGGGCATTGGCGTGCGACCCGTCCAGCGAGCCGATCGTCAGCACGGAGAAGGGTGCTCCCTGGCCGGCGGGCACCGAGTCGTAGAGCGCCTCGGCGGCGGCCATCTTCATCGGCTGCACCTCGGTCATGATCTTGCCCTGCGCGTCGCCGGAGACGATGACTCCGACCGCGGCGACGAGGGCGAAGGCCGCGCCGATGCGCGTGGCCCGGCGGTACATCGGGGCGTCGGTCCGGGCGACGTCCTGCGCGTCGTCGGCGGCCCGCTTGGCCTCGCGGCGCATGAGCCACAGCCCGACGCCCATGACGACGCCGGCGCCCGCCATGTAGGCGGACAGGACGACGTGCGGGAAGGTGACGAGCTGGACCTTGTTGGTCAGCACGGCGAAGAAGTCGGTGAGCTCGGCGCGGCCGCTGGCCTTGTTGTAGGTGTAGCCGACCGGGTGCTGCATGAAGGAGTTGGCGGCGAGGATGAAGTAGGCCGAGAGCACCGTGCCGATGTGCACGAGCCACATCGTCGTGGCGTGCAGCTTCTCGGGCAGCCGGCCCCACCCGAAGATCCACAGTCCGAGGAAGGTCGACTCGAGGAAGAAGGCGAGCAGCGCCTCGATCGCCAGCGGGGCACCGAAGATGTCACCGACGAAGCGGGAGTAGTCGCTCCAGTTCATCCCGAACTGGAATTCCTGCACGATGCCGGTGACGAGACCGAGCGCGAAGTTGATGAGGAAGAGCTTGCCGAAGAACGTGGCCAGCCTCATCCACTCCGGGTTGTGCGTGCGCACCCAGGCGGTGTGGAAGACGGCGACGATGAGGGACATGCCGATCGTGATCGGCACGAAGAGGAAGTGGTAGACGGTGGTGATGGCGAACTGCCACCGTGCCAGGTCCGTTGCATCCATGAGGGCTCCGCGAGGGTCGCTCCAGAACTACATTACGTAGTAGATGCTAGCGGGTGGGTCGGGCGCCATCGACCGCCCTGTCGAGGGATGCGCGGTGACGCCGCTCACCCCTGCCGGCGTTGACACGGCCGCGCGCCACTGCGTTACTTCCCGGGTGACCGAACTCGGCGTCGTCGTCGACCCCGCCTCCCACGAGGCCCCCTTCGAGCAGGTGCGCGCGCAGCTGGAGGCGCTCATCCGCACGGGCCGCCTCGTGCCGGGCGACCACCTCCCGACCGTGCGCGCCCTCGCTGCGGACCTCGGCCTCGCGGCCAACACGGTGGCCCGGGCGGTCAAGGAGCTCGAGGCGTCGGGCCTCGTCGAGACGCGTGGTCGCGCAGGCACGGTCGTGGCCTCGGGTGAGCACGCGGTCGAGGCAGCCCTCGGCGTGCTGGCAGCGCGCTTCGTCGCCGCGGCTCGCGAGGCGGGCGTGGATGACGACGCCGCCGTCGAGGTCGTGCGCCGAGCCCAGCGCAACAGCTGACCGAGGGCGTATGCCGTGTGCGCGGATCAGGCGTGCCGGGCGGGTTGGGTGCCTGCGGGGCTCTGGGAGTCGTTGCGCGACAGAGGAATCGGTCGGCTCAACGGGTGCAGGACGCGAGCGATGGCCGTCCGGGACGACCGGTCGCGAGCGCGTCGGCGGGGCGGTGCAGCGACGGGCTCCGCAGCGGGACGAGTGCTGCTGACGGCCCAGGTGCCGGCGAGACGTGCAGCGTGCGGAGGGATGTTCATGGCGTGCTCCTCGATCGTCCGGCGGGTGCGGCGCACTCGTCTGTCCTCGTCGATCAGAGCGGTGCGCCACGCCGCTGATACCTCGGGCCAAGGCGTGCACCGCCGCGGCGCGGTACCGTGCAGGCGCCGTCTGCAGGGGGCGGTGCGCAGCCCAGGGGAGTGCCGATGCGCAGTGACGAGTCCGTGTCGCCGGGACGGTCCGAGTCGGGCCGGCCACGGAGGCGTCTGCGCCGGCTCGCGTCCGCCCTCGCAGCCCTCGCCACCGGCGCCGTCACGGTCACGGGGGTCGCGGCCTGCACCTCGGGTGCTTCGGCGCCCCGCCCGACGGTCGAGGGTCCGTCGATGACGTCCGTCCCGGACGGGACGACGGTCAGGCTCACCGAGCTCGAGATGCCACCGTCGTCGGCCGCCGAGGTGGCGCGCCTCCTCGTGCGCGACGCCGACGGGCTCTTCTGGTCCGGCTCGAAGGAGCCCGGGCGGCCCTTTCCCGCCCGCGCCGGCGGGCGGTACCGGCTGACGGGCCGCTGTCTGCCGGCGACAGCGCCCGGGCTCCTCGTCGTCGACCTCCTCGGCCCCGACGAGCCCGGCGCGGTCGACGGGGCGCCGTCGCAGCCGCAGACGGGCAAGCGGGTGGCGACGGTCCGCATCCCCTGTGACGGCAACGCCACGCACCTGGACCTCGAGGCGGTGCCGGACGGGTCGGGCGCCCTGTCGGTCGCCGAGGCCACGAGCCAGGTCGCGACCGGCTGGGTCGTGCTGACGCGCACGTCCTGACCTGGTCGGGCACGCGCCCACCCGACGAGCCCGGTCAGCCCGTCGGAGTCAGCTTCGCCACGGCGATCCGGCGGCCGGCCTTCGTCTCGTAGGCGGCGAAGAAGGGGTGCGACGCGACGACGACGTCGTTCCAGGCGGCGTCGCGGTCGGCCCCGCGCAGCACCTCGACCGACACCGGGTGGGTCTGCCGGCCGACCTGGATCGTCGCCGTGCTCGTCCGGCGCAGGTTGCGGATCCACTGCGGCTCCGCCGGGGCCCCGCCTGCCGAAGCGGCCAGGTAGTAGCTGCCGTCGCGCCGGACGTAGCCCACCGGCACGGTGTGCGGCCGGCCCGACGTGCGTCCCGTGACGGTGAGCAGCAGGACCGGGCAGCCTCGGGCCGACCCTCCCACCTTGCCGCCAGTGGCCCGATAGGCCCAGACCGCAACCGTGTTCGCCGTCTTCCAGAGGCGACTCGCCATCGATGCCATCGTCGTGCCCCGCTCGCTCGGAGGATCCCCTCCCGAGTCAAGCACCGCGAGAGCGCGCAGGTCCGGCAAACCGCGCGACCCGGCATACGCGGTGGGTGCGAGAGGTTGCGTGCGGCCTCAGCCCTTGGGTCGCTCGTCGACGATGCGGCGCGCCTTGCCGATGGAGCGCTCGATCGATCCTGGTGCGCGCACCTCGACGCGGCACGTCGTGCCGATGTGGGTCTTGATCGCGTGCTGGAGCGTACGCGCGATCTCGTCGGCCGCGCCGGGCTCCAGGCGCGTGAGCGGCTCGACGAGGACGGTCAGCTCGACCATCCGGCTGGGCTGGGTCAGCACGCACTGGAAGTACGGCGACAGGCGTGGCTCGGCGAGCACGTGCTCCTCGATCTGCGTCGGGAAGACGTTGACGCCGCGGATGATCATCATGTCGTCGGTGCGGCCCGTGATCTTCTCCATGCGGCGCATCGACGGGACGGCCGTGCCGGGGAGCAGACGCGTGAGATCCCTGGTGCGGTAACGGATCACGGGCATCGCCTGCTTCGTCAGCGACGTGAAGACGAGCTCGCCGACCTCGCCGTCGGGCAGCACCTCCTCGGTGACCGGGTCGATGACCTCGGGGTAGAAGTGGTCCTCCCAGATGTGCAGCCCGTCCTTGGTCGTCGCCGCCTCCTGCGCGACGCCCGGGCCCATGACCTCCGAGAGGCCGTAGATGTCGACGGCGTCCATGCCGGTGCGGCGCTCGATCTCCTGGCGCATCGACTCGGTCCAGGGCTCGGCGCCGAAGATCCCGACCTGCAGGCTCGTCGTCGCCGGGTCGATGCCCTCGCTCTCCATCTGGTCGAGCAGGCTGAGGAAGTAGCTCGGCGTCACCATGATGACGCGCGGCCCGAAGTCCTGGATGAGCTGCACCTGCCGCTCGGTCATGCCTCCGCTGACGGGCACGACCGTGGCGCCGAGCCGTTCGACGCCGTAGTGCGCCCCGAGCCCACCGGTGAAGAGGCCGTAGCCATAGGCGACGTGGACGATGTCGCCCGGGTGGCCGCCCGCGAGGCGGATCGAGCGGGCCATGAGGTCGGCCCACGTGTCGATGTCTGCCTTCGTGTAGCCCACCACCGTGGGTCGCCCGGTGGTCCCGGAGCTCGCGTGCACGCGGACGACCTGCTCGCGCGGTACGGCGAACATCCCGAAGGGGTAGTTGGCGCGCAGGTCCGCCTTGGTCGTGAACGGCATACGGCTCACGTCGTCGAGCGACGTCAGGTCGTCGGGGTGGAATCCCTTGGCCTCGAACGCTGCCCGGTAGTGCGGGACGTTGTCGTATGCCGCGTGCACGCTTCGCTGGAGACGCTCGAGCTGGGTGGCCCGCAGCTCGTCGACCGACATCGTCGGGATCTCGTGGTCCGGCAGGCCGGGCTGGGCCGGCCGGGCGGGCTCGTCGGCTGGGCGGGTGGCGGCTGACTCCGTCGTCATGGCCCCATTGTGCCCGCGCCCCTTCCCGCGACACACCGGGCAGACGCCAACGCCTGCGGTTGTAGCCGCAGGCGTTGGCAGGTGCCGGTGTAGGCCGGGGTGTCGCCGACCGGGAGCGGGTGGGTGGCGGTCAGGCCCCGGCGGCGTCGGCGCGCGCCTCGTCGTCCTCGGTGCGCATGCGCTTGAGGAACGACTTGGTGCGGTCCTGCTGCGGGTTGCCGATGACGTCCTTCGGTGTGCCCTCCTCGCAGACCACGCCGGCGTCCATGAAGACGACGTGGTCGGCGACCTCTCGGGCGAACCCCATCTCGTGCGTCACGACGATCATCGTCATGCCCGCGGAGGCGAGGTCCCGCATGACGCGAAGCACCTCGCCGACCAGCTCGGGGTCGAGCGCGGAGGTCGGCTCGTCGAAGAGCATGAGCTTCGGGTCCATCGCGAGGGCCCGCGCGATGGCCACCCGCTGCTGCTGGCCTCCGGAGAGGGCCCCGGGGTAGGCGCCCGACTTGTCGGCGAGACCGACCTGTGCGAGCAGCTCCTCGGCATGCTGACGTGCCGTCTTCTTGTCGACGCCCTTGACCTGGATCGGCGCTTCCATGACGTTCTCGATGGCCGTCTTGTGCGGGAAGAGGTTGAACCGCTGGAACACCATCCCGATGTCGCGGCGCTGGGCAGCGACCTGCTTGTCGGTGAGGTGGTGCAGGTGCTCACCCTCGGCGCGGTAGCCGACGAGGTCGCCGTCGACCCAGATGCGTCCCCCGTCGATCGACTCGAGCTGGTTGATGCAGCGCAGGAAGGTCGTCTTGCCCGAGCCGGACGGCCCGAGCAGGCAGACGACCTCGCCGCGGTGCACGTCGAGGTCGATGCCCTTGAGCACCTCGTTGCCGTGGAAGCTCTTCATGACGTTGACCGCCCTGACGAGCGGGTGCTCCCCGCCGGCGCGTGGTCGCGCGGAGGTCGACGGCGTGGTCTCGGTCATCAGGCTCCTCCCGCCCCGGCCGGGCGTGCGAAACGCTTGGTCTTGGGTCGCTGCTGTCCGAAGCCGCGACCGAAGTAGCGCTCCAGGTAGTACTGCCCGACCATGAGGATCGAGCAGATGATCAGGTACCAGGCGGTCGAGGCGACGAGGCCCGGCATGATCTTGAAGATCCTGTTGGCGATCGCACCGGTCTGGTAGTTGAGCTCGGCGATGACGGGGATCGCGATGAGCAGAGAGGTGTCCTTGACCATGGCGATCGTCTCGTTGCCCGTGGGCGGCACGATGACGCGCATCGCCTGGGGGAGCACGATGCGCCGCATGAGCTTGCCGTTGCTCATGCCGAGCGCCTGTGCGGCCTCGCGCTGCCCGGGATCGACCGACAGGATGCCGGAACGCGCGATCTCCGCCATGTAGGCCGCCTCGGACAGACCCAGGCCGATGATGCCGCCGATGATCGAGCCGGTGATGCCGTTGACGTTCAGCGACCCGATGGTCAGATCGCTGCTCAGGCCGAGCAGGCCCGCGATCTGCTGGCCGAAGGGCAGCCCGATGTCGAGCGTGTTGTAGAGGTAGCCGATGCCGCTGCCGATGATGACGAGCAGCACGTAGCGGGGGATCGCTCGGAAGAACCAGGTGTAGACGAAGGACACCCCGCGCAGCACCGGGTTGCTCGAGATGCGCATGACCGCGATGACGATCCCCAGCACCACGCCGATGAGCATCGACCCCACGGTGCCGAGGATGGTGCCCTTGAGCAGGCCGTCGATGACCGGCTGCTGGATCATGATCTGGCCCGCGAGGCTGAAGTCCCACCGGTCGTTGGTCAGGAACGAGCTGATGATCATCGCGATCATCACGACGATGACGGCGACCGCCACCCACCGCCACGGGTGCCGGACCGGCCGGGCGTTGATGAGCCCCGGCCGCTCCGTCGACGACTGGTCGGTCACGTGGGTCACCGTCACGGGTTGACGGCGAAGTCGTGGATGGCGCCGTCCTGGACGTTCCACTTGGTGAGGATCTTCGTGTAGTCGCCCGACGCGTCGAGCGCCTTGAGCGCATCGACCATGGCCGCGGCGAAGTCACTCTCGCTCTTGGGCACGACGTAGCCGTAGGGCGCGGTGTCGTAGGGCTTGCCGACCGTCTCCACCGCGCCGTTCGTCTGCTTCACGGCATATGCCGTGACGGGGGAGTCTGCAGCCATCGCGTCGACCTTGCCGCTGGCGAGGTCGGCGTTGACCTTGACCTGGAGGTCCTCGACGATCTGGTTGATGGCCGGCTTGCCGGCGGCGGTGCACTTCTTGCTACGGGCGGTGAGGTCGTCGACCTGCGTCGTGCCCTTCTGCACTCCGACGTTGAGTCCACAGGCGTTGTCCGGGTCGACCTTCTTCGGGTTGCCCTTGGGGACGCCCCACAGCGTGCCGGCCGAGTAGTAGCTGACCATGTCGACCTGCTTCTTGCGGTCGGGATTGATCGTGAAGCTCGAGACGCCCACGTCGTACTTGCCGCTGCTGACGCCGAGGATGATCGAGTCGAAGGAGGCCGTCTGGAACTCGGCCTGCACGCCGAACTTGCGCGCCACCGCCTGGAAGAGGTCGATGTCCATGCCCTCGGCGGTCTTCCCGTCGGTGCCGAGGAACTCGTTGGGCGGGTAGCTCGTGTCGACGCCGACGATGATCTTGCCCGCGGACTTGATCTTCGCCGGGAGCTTGCCCACGAGCGCTACGTCGGAGGACTGGTTGGTCGGTGCGGCACCCGTTCCGGCCGGTGAGCCGCCACCCGACAACGAGTTGGAGCCGCAGGCCGACAGGGTGAGGCCGGCGGCGACGAGGCCGGTGACGGTGAAGAGGGACATGCGACGCATCAAAGGGTCCTTCCGGGGCAAGCAGGTCGTCCGTGGAACAGGTGCGGCGGTGCGGCTCCTGATGCGCAGATCCTGCCACCTTTCCCTGCGAGTTCCCACGGATGCGACCGAACCGTTAGCGGGCACACAGGGACGCCCCGGGCACGGTCGCCCGGGGCGTCCGGCGTGACCGGCCCGCGTCAGAGTCGGTAGCGGGTGATGCTGCCGGGAGCGTTGACCACCGGGCCGTTCGGTCCGAACGCCACGTCGGCGAGGGTGCCGACGTAGAGCGACCGGCCCTGGATCTCGATCGACAGCGGACGGTCCGTCGTGACGACGGTCGAGGTGCGGCCGTGCATCAGCTTCGTCACCTTCCCGGCGAAGAGCTCTGCGACGTAGACCGCCCCGTCGTCGCCGAGGGCGAGGTCGGTCGCGCCGAGGAAGCCGGTCGCCACGCGCTTGGCCGAGTGCCTCCACGGGTTGACGGTGTAGACCGACCCCCGGGCTCCGAGGCTCGGGTCCTCGGGGCCGCCGGGCAGCGTCGAGACCCACAGCCGGCCGTCCTCGCCGCGCTCGACGTCGGTCGGGACGGCCTCGAAGTTGTACGTCGCCCCGGCCAGGCAGGACGGCGCACCGATCGCGGCGACCTGCGCGGCCGACAGCGTGACGGGCTGCGGCGGCAGGACCGCGATCGTCGAGACGTGCCCCCGACGGTCGACACGGAGGACGTCGTTGCCCCCCGCGTCCGCGACCGCCCACGACCCGTCACCGAGGTAGGCGACGGCATACGGGTGGGAGTCGACGTGGCCGGTGTACGTCGCCGGCAGCTGGAAGGCATTCTGGAAGAAGGCGTCCAGCTCTCCCGGCGCACAGGACGTGCCCCCGGAGACGACGCCGTAGGTGGCGCCCCCGTCGGGGTTCGCCGTCCGCTCGTAGCCGCTGAGGTCGGCGACGACGTCCGGTCGGCCCTTGGTGCGGATCGTCAGGGTCGTGGCGCTGTGGTCGTCGTTCGACGACGTGAAGGCGAAGGTGCGGCCGCCCTGGATCACGTCGATGCCGGCGACCTCCGGCTGCGGTCCCGTCGTGACGACGGTGTCGGTCCCTCGCGAGATCTTGTTGACGGTGCCGACGAATCCGTCTGTGTACCAGACGTCCTGGCCGGCGATGGCCATGCCGAAGGGCGCAATCACCTTGCTGTTCAGCACTTTCGGTGAGTGCCCGGGGTTGGCTCCGGGCTGATGGGCGGAGGCGCCGGTCGCCGTGACGGCGACGAGCGCGGTGGCTGTCGTACACGCGGCGACGGCAGCAGTGATCGCACGGATGGTGATCGTCATGTGGTTGTCCCCTTGTCATCCTCGAGAGCGGGAGTTGCGGTGCGCTCTCGCGGCGTCCCAACGACGTCGTGCCATCGACGGTAGGGAAGGGCTGTGGCGTCCGTCAGACGATTTGCCGGATCGCGCCCGCCGTTTGCGAGGTCTGTGCCGAAAGGCCCCGAAGATCCTCGCGACGTGACCGTCGTCAGGCCCCGAGGGCCGTCGTCGGGTCCCGAGGGCCGTCGGTGGACGACCGATGCGGGGCATCGGCCGCACTCGGGTAGCATGGACACCAGCGGCCCGCCCAGTTCTGCCTCGGGCTGCTTCTTCTTGGCCTGGCGGAGTGTCGCCGGCCCCGTCGATTCGCTCTTGCGCCGCGACACCTCACAGCCGAGGCCGTCGCGCCGGGCAGAACGACCGCATCCACTTTTTGGAGTACCCACCTGTGTCCACTGACACGAACTTCGCCGTTCTCGGCGTGCCCACCCACCTCGTCACCGTCCTCGACGACCTCGGCATCACCGTGCCGACGCCGATCCAGGCCGCGACGCTGCCCGACTCGATCGCCGGGCGCGACGTCCTCGGCCGTGGCCGCACGGGCTCCGGCAAGACGTACGCGTTCCTGCTGCCCCTGCTGACCCGCCTCTCGCAGTCGGGCGGCCGCCGCCAGTCGCGTCGTCCCCGCGCCCTGATCCTCGCGCCGACCCGCGAGCTCGCGACGCAGATCGACACCGCCATGGCGCCGCTCGCGAAGCCGCTCGGCCTCACGTCGCAGACGATCTTCGGCGGCGTCGGCCAGAACCCCCAGGTCCAGGGCCTGCGCGCCGGTGTCGACGTCATCGTCGCCTGCCCCGGCCGCCTCGAGGACCTCATGCAGCAGGGTCACGTCTTCCTCGACGGCATCGAGATCACGATCCTCGACGAGGCCGACCACATGGCCGACCTCGGCTTCCTGCCCGGCGTCCGCCGGATCATGGAGAAGACCCCGCCGAAGAGCCAGCGACTGCTGTTCTCGGCGACCCTCGACGGCGCGATCAACGTCCTCGTCAAGCGCTTCCTCAACAACCCCGTGACGCACGAGGCGGACTCGGCCCAGTCGCCGGTCTCGACGATGAGCCACCACGTGCTCCACGTCGACAACGGCTCACACCTTCCGGTGCTGCTGGACCTCACCGCCGCGCCGGGTCGCACCGTCGTCTTCACGCGCACCAAGCACCGGGCCAAGAAGCTCGCCAAGCAGCTCAACGCCTCGGGAGTTCCGGCCGTCGAGCTGCACGGCAACCTCAGCCAGGGTGCCCGCACGCGCAACATGGACGACTTCCACTCGGGCCGCGCGCAGACGCTCGTCGCGACCGACATCGCGGCCCGCGGCATCCACGTCGACGACGTCGCGCTCGTGATCCACGCCGACCCGCCCGTCGAGCACAAGGCCTACCTCCACCGCTCGGGCCGCACCGCCCGCGCGGGCAATGACGGCACCGTCGTCACGATGATGCTCGACGACCAGGTGCGCGACGTGCGTGACCTGACGCGCAAGGCCGGTATCAAGCCGACGACGACGCGCGTCCAGCTCGGACACCCGCTTCTCACCGAGCTCGCCCCCGGCGACCGGTCGTATGCCGGTGGGCTCGTCCGCGAGGAGGCGCCCGCGGGTGCCGGGGGCGGACGCGGCGGCAACGGTGGCGGTGGCGCCGCTGGTGGCCGTGGACGCGGTCGTGGCCGCGGCGGCAACGGCGGTGCTTCCGGTGGTGGCCGTGGCGCCGCAGCCGCTCGGCCTGCCGGCGAGGGTGGCCGCGCTCGTGGCCGCGCCGACGAGGGCTCGGGCCGTGCAGCCGGTTCCGGTCGTGGCGCCGGCGGTGGCCGTGGAGGTCAGGCCGGTGGCCAGGGTGGTCGTCGTTCCGGTGGCGCCGGCAGCGCTGGCACCGGCGGTTCGGGCCGTCGCGGCGGCTCCTCGACCGTCTACTCGACGAGCAGTGGCGGCAGCGCCGCGTCGTTCTCCGCCGGCTCCCGCGCAGGCACCCGCCGCTCCCGCTGACTGAGGGCCCGCACCAGCTCTTCACCGTCGAGAGGCCAGAGTTTGCGGCCTCCGACCAGTCGAGAGGCCAACGTTCGTCACGAACGTTGGCCTCTCGACGTCACCACACCCACAAACCGTGGCCTTTCGACGTTCGGGACCCGGCCACATGTGGCCTTTCGACGGGTGTGGGGTCAGGAGCGCTTGAGGCTGCGGCTGCGGCCGCGGAACTCGGCGATGATCTGACCGTCGGACTCCCGCTTGACCGTCACGTCGGTGATCCCGCTGCGCCCGAACGCCGAGCGCACGTGGCCCTCGGCGACGAGCACGTCCCCGAGCCGGCCCGGCGCGGTGAAGGAGATGTCGGCCCCGGCCGCCACCGTGAGGCGCCCCCGCGAATTGCAGGCGAGCGCGAAGCACGAGTCGGCCAGGGTGAAGATGTAGCCGCCGTGGCAGATGGCGTGACCGTTGACCATGTCGTCACGGATCGCCATCTGCACCACGGCATGGTCCTGCTCCACGACGACCGCCTCCATGCCGAGCCGGCGCGAGGCCTCGTCGTCGGCCCACATCTGCCGCGCGAAGGCCACGCCGGCCTCGGGGTCCGAGCCGTCTGCGTCCGGGCCGCCACCGGCAGGGAGCTGGGTCTCGCTCATGTCAGGCTCCCGTCGGTCAGGGCCGGGCTCGGCCGGTAGCGGCCTCCGGGGTAGGCCTCGTCGAGCTCGGCGAGCTGCCGGGCGACGACGTCGAAGCCGACCTCACGGCCCCACTCGATCGGGCCCCTCGGGTAGCGGGTGCCGAGCCGCATCGCGGTGTCGACGTCGTCGGCGCTCGCCTCGCCGCGGGCGACGAGGTCGACGGCCTCGTTGACGAGCATCGCGACCGTCCGGGCGAGCGGGTCGGTCGCGACCGGCCCGCCGACGAGTCGTCCGGCGAGCTCGAGGTCGGGCCCACCGTCCTGCGCCGAGGCGTCCAACGAGCCGTCGGCGGCATACGCGTAGACACCCCGGCCCGACTTGCGGCCGAGCCGGCCGGCCTCGACCAGCTCCTGCTGGAAGGCCGTCGGCGCATAGCGCTCGTCGCGGCCCGTCTGCTCCCACACCGACGTGCCGACCGCGAGGTTGACGTCCTGCCCGATGAAGTCGGTGAGCTCGAGCGGGCCCATGGGGAAGCCGCCCTTCTCGCGCAGCACCCAGTCGACGGTCGCGGCGTCGGCGATGCCGGCCTCGACGATGCGCTGGGCCTCGCCGTAGAAGGGTCGCGCGACGCGGTTGACGATGAAGCCCGGTGTCGAGCTGCAGCGGACGGGGGTCTTGCCCCAGGCCTTCATGAGCGCGAGGGCGTGCTCCACGTAGGCGTCCGCCGTGCGCTCGCCGTGCACGACCTCGACGAGCTCCATGACGGGCGGGGGGTTGAAGAAGTGCAGGCCGAGCACGCGCTCCGGGTCGGCGACCTCGGCGGAGATGTCGTCGATGTCGATGCTCGAGGTGTTGGTCGCGAGCACCGTCGTCGACGGCTGCCTGTCGGCGAGCTCACCGAAGATGCGGCGCTTGAGCTCGAGGTCCTCGGGCACTGCCTCGATGACGAGCCCGCAGTTGGGCAGCTCGTCAAGGGTCTCGGCCGGCGTGATGCGCGCCAGAACGGCCGCCGCGTCGTCCGACGAGAGCCGTCCCTTCCCGACGAGCCGCGACAGCGCGGCGCCGATGCGTTCGACCGCAGTCGCTGCCGCGCCGGGAGCCGCGTCGACGAGCGTCACGGCGTGGCCGGCGGTCGCGGCGACCTGGGCGATGCCGGCGCCCATCGCGCCGGCGCCGACGACGCCGACCGGGCCGAACGGCGACCCTTCGTCGACAGGCTCCGCGCGTGCGTGTTCGGGCTCGGTGAGGTCCGTGTCCATGCCCGCCATCCTGCCCGTTCCCCCGCCCCGGGTGCGCGGTGGGAGGCCGCGTGACGGTGCCCGACGGCATACGGCCCCGGTGTGCGCCGGGGCTAGCATCGACCCGTGACTGCACCGGCAACGACGCCCACCCACCCCTTGCTCGACGCGCACGCGGGAGTCCTCGACGAGATCCGTCAGGCCCTGGCGAGCCGCTCCTGGTACTCCCGCTACCCCGAGTCGCCGAGCCCTCGCGTCTACGGCGAGACCGCCGCGGCCGACGGACTCGCCGCGCACGAGGCGCACCTGGACACGGCGTATGCCGGCCTGTCGGGTCAGCCGACCGACGGCACCTTCGTGGGGAGCGAGGTCTCGCCCTACGGCCCGACGCTCGGCGTCACCTACCCGGCGCTGGACCTCGACGCGGGGCTCGCGGCCGCGCGGGCGGCGATGCCGGCCTGGCGTGACGCAGGTCCGCAGGTGCGGGCCGCGGTGTGCGTCGAGATCGTCGACCGCATCAACAAGCGCAGCTTCGAGATCGCGAACGCCGTCATGCACACGTCGGGGCAGCCGTTCGTCATGTCGTTCCAGGCCGGTGGCCCGCACGCGCAGGACCGCGCGATCGAGGCTGTCGCGGCCGGGCTCGTCGAGCAGGAGCGCGTGCCGGCGTCGGTCGTCTGGGAGAAGCCCGGCCGCGACCGCGAGGGCAAGCCCGCTCCGACCCGCATGCAGAAGGACTACCGCCTCGTGCCGCGCGGCGTGGCACTCGTCATCGGCTGCAACACGTTCCCGACGTGGAACGCCTACCCCGGCATCTTCGCCTCGCTCGTCACGGGCAACGCGGTCGTCGTCAAGCCGCACCCGCGCGCCGTGCTGCCGCTCGCGATCTCCGTCGAGGTCGCCCGCGAGGTGCTCACCGAGGCGGGCTTCGACCCGGCGCTCGTCCAGCTCGCCGCCGAGGCGGACGGCCAGGGCCTGGCCAAGACGCTCGCAGAGCGCGACGAGCTCGCGATCATCGACTACACCGGCGGCCCGACGTTCGGCGCCTGGCTCGAGGAGTCCGCAGCCGCGCACGGCAAGCTCGTCTACACCGAGAAGGCCGGCCTCAACTCCATCGTCGTCGACTCGACCGACGACCTGCGCGGCATGCTCGGCAACCTCGCCTTCAGCCTCACGCTCTACTCCGGCCAGATGTGCACGGCGCCGCAGAACATCTACGTGCCCGAGGGCGGCGTCGACACCGACGAGGGGCACCTGAGCTTCGACGAGTTCGGTGACCGCCTCGCCGGCGCCGTCGGGCGCCTCACGGGCGACGACGCCAAGGCCGTCGAGCTGCTCGGCGCCACGGTCAACGACCAGGTGCGCGACAACGCGGACTCGCTCGCCTCGATCGCGCAGGACGCCGACGGTCGCGTCGTGCTCGACTCGCGCCGCGTGACGCACCCGGCGTATGCCGATGCCGTCGTCCGTGCGCCCGGCCTCGTCGCCGTCGACGTCGCCCGCGAGGACGTCTACACGCAGGAGTGCTTCGGCCCGGTCGGCTTCCTCATCCGCACCGCCTCGACCGAGCAGTCGCTCGCGCAGCTCGCCGACACAGTGCGCGAGCACGGCGCCATGACGGCCGCCGTGTACTCGACGGACGAGTCGGTGCTCGACGCGGCGCGCGACGCCGCGGCCGAGGGCGGGGTCGCCCTGTCCGAGAACCTCACCGGCCAGATCTTCGTCAACCAGACGGCGGCGTTCTCCGACTTCCACGGCACCGGTGCCAACCCGGCCGCCAACTCCGCCTACACCGACGCTGCCTTCGTCGCGAACCGCTTCCGCGTCATCACGTCGCGCCGTCACGTCTGAGGCGCGGGTGGTCCGCGCTCCAGCCTCCCTCGACCGGGCAGCCTTGCAGCGCAGGGTGGTTCGGACTCTCGTCGGATCCCAGATCCTCAGCGGTGTGGGGATGGCGTGCGGCATCGCCGTCGGTGCCCTCCTCGCAGAGGACCTGAGCGGCACCGAGGCGCTCGCAGGCGTCGGCACCACGGCGCAGGTGCTCGGCACAGCGCTGCTGACGATCCCCGTCGCTCGGGCGACGGCGGCCCGGGGGCGCCGCGTGGGCCTGCGATCGGGCCTCGCGGTGGCGTTCGTGGGCGCCGCGCTCGTGCTCCTCGCCGCGGTGCTGCGCTCGTTCCCGCTCTTCGTCGTCGGCATGTTCCTCTTCGGTGGCGGCACCACCGCCAACAACCAGACGAGGTATGCCGCCGCCGACCTCGCCGCGCCGGTGCACCGTGGTCGAGACCTGTCGGTCGTCGTGTGGGCCACGACGATCGGGTCCGTGGTCGGGCCGAACCTCGTCGGTCCGGGCAAGGCGCTCGCGCGCACCCTCGGCCTGCCCGAGCTGGCCGGGACGTTCCTCTTCTCGCTCGTCGGCTTCGTGCTCGCCTGGGTCGTCGTCGACCGGCTGCTGCGACCCGACCCGCTGATCACCGCCCGCGCCCTCGACGCCGCCGATCGCGAGGATGCCCGCCGGGCCGTCGAGCCCGACGTCGTCGTCGACCCGGCGTCCGGGGGCGTGGCCGACGTGCCGAACCACGACGGGTCGATGCGACGGGGCCTCGCCGTCGTGCGCCGCAACCCCCGGGCGCTGCAGGCGATGCTCGTCATGGCCCTCGGACACCTCGTGATGGTCAGCGTCATGGTCATGACGCCGATCCACATGCAGCACGGTCATGCCGAGCTCGAGGTCATCGGCTTCGTCATCTCGGTGCACATCCTCGGGATGTTCGCCCTGTCGCCGCTCGTGGGTGCAGCGGTCGACCGCTGGGGCGCCCCGTCCGTCGCCATGACCGGTGGCGTCGTGCTGACACTCGCGTCCCTGCTCGCCTCGCGCTCGCAGGCCGGCTGGTCCGGACTGCTGCTCGTCGCGCTCTTCCTGCTCGGAGTCGGCTGGTCGTGCACGCTCGTGTCCGGGTCGACCCTGCTGACCTCGGTCGTCGCGACCGACGAGCGCCCGGCGACGCAGGGTCTCGCCGACGTGCTCATGGGGCTCGCCGGAGCGGTGGGAGGCGTGGCGGCCGGAGTCGTCGTCGGGTCCCTCGGCTACTCCGTCCTCGCGTCGGGGTCCGCCGTCGTCGGTGTCGTGGTCCTCGTCGTCGGCGCGTCCCGAGTGAGGTCCGCCGTCACCGTCGGCTGAGCGCCTCAGGCCGACCCCTGTCGGCCGAGGCTGGTGGGCTGGGAAGGGCCTGCCGGCCAGGCCTCAACTGAGCAGGGTCAGCCGAGCAGGGTCAGCTGAGCAGGGTGAGCACGAAGCCGATGAGCGGCAGCGTGCCCTGGGTCAGGGCCGCCCGCAGGTAGCTGCGTCCCGTCGTCACGAGGACGGAGGCGGCGAGCACCATCGACCCGGTGCAGAAGAGGGCGAGCGTGCGTCCGGCCGTGTCGTGACCGGTCCACCACAGCACGAGGCCGAGCCCGGCACCGAGCCCGAGGAAGAGGTTGTAGAAGCCCTGGTTGTAGGCCATCGACCGGGTCACGTCGGCCGCGGCCTGGTCGGCGACGCCGAAGCGCTTCCAGACCTCGGGCCGGGTCCAGCCGACGCTCTCCATCCAGAAGATGTAGACGTGCAGCAGTGCGGCCAGCCCGACGAACACGCTCGCGGCGATCCTCATGCCCGGATCGTAGGCCCCGTCGAATGGCCCCGCGGTCCCACGGACCCCGACTCTCCGGCCCCGGCACCTGTGACGACGGGTCCACTCGACGGGGAGCGGGGCCCGCGGGTGTGGCGGCGGTCCCCTCGACGGAGGAGCGGGACCGGCAGGTGTCACGGCGGGGTGTCAGGCGGTGATGCGCAGGGTGCTCGTGCGGTCGGGCTTGACGAGCACCTCGATGCGGTCGGCGACCCGGGACTTCAGCTCCGTCACGTGGCTGACGATGCCGACGGTGCGTCCGCCCTCGCGCAGTCCCTCGAGGGTGTGCATGACGTCGTCGAGCACGTCGGGGTCGAGGGTGCCGAAGCCCTCGTCGACGAAGAGCGTGCCGAGGTCGACGCCTCCGGACTCGGCCCGCACGACCTCGGCCAGCGCGAGCGCGAGGGACAGCGAGACGTAGAAGGTCTCGCCGCCCGAGAGCGTGCCGACCTCGCGGACCTGGTTGGTTTGCATGTCGTGCACCCGCACGCCGAGGCCCGACTTGGCGTTGCCCTTCTTCGCGTCGGTGTGCTCGAGCGTGTAGCGGCCGCCGGAGAAGCGTCCGAGCTCGGTGTTGGCCGCCGAGAGCACCTCGGTGAACCGCCGGATGAGGACGTACTTGGCGAGGTCGAGGTTGAGCTGGTTGTCGCCGTTGCCGGCGACGAGCTGGCCGACCCGCACGGCGTCGGCGGTCTCGGCGATGACGGCGGCGTTGCGGGCCATCGCCTCGCGCACGTCGGTGACCCGTCGCTTGGTGCGGGTCACCTGGTCGCGGAGGCTGCCGTGCTCGTTGGTCGCGGCCTCCATCTCCTTCTTGGCCGCGGCGGCGAGGGCCTCGAGCTGCTCGATGTCGTCGAAGAGGGCGTCGAGCTGGACGTCGGCGAGCTCGGGCCCGGTGAGGCCGGCCCGGACCTGGGTGCAGGCGCGCTCGAACTCGGCGATCTCGCGGGTCTTGGCGTTGATCCACTCGGCGCCGCGGTCGGCCGCCATCCACTCGGCGACGTCGGCGAAGCCGAACTGGGCGAGGTCGGCGTCGCGCGCTGCGGTGTCCTCGGCGACCGACGCTGCCGCGACGTCGCGCTGGCCGAGGGCATCGACGAGGGCGTCGATGCGGGCGGCGCGGGCGACGAGGTCGTCGCGCCGGGCGGTGACGCTGGGGTGGCCGTCGCGAGCGATCTCGACGACAGACGTCTCCTCGGCGATGCGGGCCTCGAGGTCGGCGGCCGACTGTTCGGTGCGGGCGAGGTCGGCACCGAGGCGGCCCGCCTGCGCGGAGAGGGTGTCGACGCGGTCGCGCAGCTCGGTCAGGCGGCCGACCCCCACCTCGACGTCGGCACGCGCCCGCACGGACTCCGCGAGCTCACGGGCCGCAGCCTCGGCCCGCGACCGGGCCGTGGCGACGTCGAGGCCGTCGCACCGGGCCGCCAGCTCGCGCACCTCAGACCGCAGGTTGCCGAGGGCCTCGGCCGCGAGGGCTGCCTGCTCACGGAGGCGGACGACCCGACCCTCCTCGGATTCGATCTGCTCGGGGGTCACGGCATCGAGGGTCGGGTGGGCCGGCGAGGGGTGCTCGAGCGACCCGCACACGGGGCACGGGTCGCCCGCGACGAGGGAGAGGCCGAGCTCTCCGGCGATGCCGTCGATGCGGGCTCGGCGCAGGCCCGCGAGGGAGGTCTCCGCGGTCGCGACCGCCGACAGGGCCTCGGTCGCCACCGACTCGGCCCGCGGCGCGCGGGCCAGGGCGGCCTCGTGCGCGACCGCTGCCTCGAGCCTCTCCTTGACGCGCTCGCCCTCGGCGGTGCGTCCGTCGAGGAGGGCGGCGACACGTCGGGCCTCGGTCAGCGCCTCCTCGTGCGTCGCGATCGTCATGGGAAGGGCCTCGAGCTCGGTCGTCACGGCCGTCACCGACCGGTGAAGGCCGTCGAGCCGTTCGCGCAGCTGCCCCAGCTGTGCGACGCGGCCGGGAAGGGCGTCCTCGAGCGTGATGGCGCCGGTGAGAGACCCGACGACCTCGCGGGCCTGCGCCGCGGCCTCTCGCAGCGCGGCGGGACCGTGGTCACGCAGGGCCGCGTCGACGCGCGCACGGGACTGCGTCAGGGCTGCCTCGGCTCGCTTGAGGGCGGCATCGGACTGGGCCAGGGTGCGCACGGCGCCGGCGACGGGTCGGGCCTGTCGGGCGCGGGCCACCTCCTCGCCGAGCTGCTGGAAGGCGACCGCCTGCTTGCCGAGGTCGTGCTCCTGCTGCTGGAGCTGGAGCAGCCGCTCCCGACGCTGCATGCGCAACCGGGCGTCGCTGACCATGTCGGCCATCTGCTTGTGGGTCTCGATGGCCTCGCGGCTCGCCTTGCCGGCGTGGCGCTCACGGGTCGTCAGCTCGTCGACGACCTGGGCCAGCTCGGCGTCGAGGGACTCGGGGGCGGTGCGGCTCAGATCCTCGAGGACCTCGCGGCGCTCGGTCTCGAGGCCTGCCGACACCGCGAGCGCGTGCACGGCGAGCCGGATCTCGTCGACGGCCGACTGACGACGGGCCTGGGCGACGCGGCCGGCCTCGACGATCTCGTCCTGCACCCGGCGGAAGAACGCCGTGCCGAAGACCTTCTCGAGCAGCTTGCCCTTGTCCTCGGAGCGGGCGCGCAGGAAGGTCGCGAACTCGCCCTGCGGCAGGATCACCGTCTGCACGAACTGGTCGCGGGTGAGGCCGACGGCGCGGGTGATCTCGTCGTCGCAGTCGCCGATGTTGGTCGAGAGCAGCTCGCCGCCCACGAGGTCGTCGGGGGTCTGCAGGCGCCACAGCTTGATCGTCGGCTGCTGCACCGTGCTGCCCTCGCCGCGCGACTTGGGCCGCTCGAAGCGAGGCGTGCGCTGCACGCGGTAGAGACCCGACTGGGTCTCGAAGACGAGCACGACGACCGGCACCGTGCGGGGGTCGGCGTGGTGGGAGTGGATGCGCTCGACGTCCGCCGAGGCCTGGGCGACCTTGCCGTAGAGGCCGAAGGTGATGGCGTCGATGATCGTCGACTTGCCCGAGCCGGTGGGGCCCTCGAGCAGGAAGAGGCCGGCGCGCCCGACGGTGGTGAAGTCGATGACCTCGGTGCCGGCATACGGCCCGATGGCCGTCATGGACAGGTGGTGCAGCTGCACGTCAGCCCACCTCCTGCGCCTCGGCCCGGTGCTGGGCCCGGACGGCCGCCTCGAAGCCGGCCTCGAAGACGTCGATCTCGCTGCTGCTCGCCTCGGTCTTGGTGACGTAGGCGATGAAGTCCGCCCCGAGCTCGCGCGGGTCGCGCTCGCTGACGACGGTCGTGCCCGACCGGCCGCGGTCGATGGCGCCCTCGGGCTCGTGGAAGACCTGGAGGGCGTGCGGGAAGCGGGACTTCAGGCGGTCCATGAGCGAGTCGGGGCGCACGCGGTCGGTCACGGTGACCCGCACCCACGCGTCCTCGGCCGCGGCGAACGCCGCGGACTCGAGCAGCTCGTCGAGGCGGCCGCGCAGGGTCGCCATCGCGCGCGGCTGCACGACCTCGACCGGAGTCACGCGCGCCGGCCCCGACGCGTCGAGGTCGACGAGCAGGACGACCTTCTGCTGCTCCTGCTCGGAGAAGGAGTAGCGCAGCGGCGAGCCGGAGTAGCGCACGACCGACCCCTCGGCCGACTCGGGAGCCTGCGGGCCGTGCAGGTGGCCGAGCGCGGCGTAGTCGATGCCGTGGAAGGCGGTGCCGGCCACGCGGTCGACGCCGCCGACCATGATCGAGCGCTCGGAGTCGCTCGGCTCGGCGCCGGCGACGAAGGCGTGCGCCAGCACGACCGAGCGGACGCCGGGACGGTCGCCGAGGTCGGCGCGGATGCGGTCGCACGCCGCCGCGACCACGGCCTGGTGCGAGCGCGGCAGCGGGTCCCCGCCGCCGGCCAGCGCAACTCGCGCGTGGTCGGGGTCGAGGTAGGGGATGCCGTAGACCGCGGCCCGCACGCCGTCACTGCCCTCGAGGAGCAGCGGCAGGTCGAGCTGCCCGGGGTCGGTGACCATCCGGATGCTGTCGCGGAACAGGCCGGCGCCGTAGCCGAGCCGGATCGCCGAGTCGTGGTTGCCCGAGGTGACGACGACGGTCGTGACCGCTGACAGCCGCGAGAGCGTCCACTCGAAGAGCTGGACCGACTCCACCGGTGGCACGCCACGGTCGTAGACGTCACCGGCGACCAGCACGGCGTCGATCGGCACCCCGTCGGGCGGGTCCTCGACGAGCTCGCAGATGCGCTCCAGGACAGCCGTCTGCGCCTCGTGGAGGTTCACGCCGTGGAGCGTGCGCCCGAGGTGCCAGTCGGAGGTGTGGAGCAACCGCATGCCACGACGGTAGGACCCCGCGCCGACACCCTCGCCACCGACACCCCGGTGGGCGGTGCGGCCCTACGGCAGCGCCGGCGCGTCGGGCGGCCGGAGGACGGCGAGGCGCAGCTCGGCCAGCAGCCCTCGAACGTCGCAGAGAGGGGGCACGCTGTCGCAGGCGGTTATCGTCGTCCATGGTCGTGAACCTTCGTCAGCGCCAGCCGCCACGAGCAGCCGACATGAGCCCGACCCCGCCCGTGGCCCCGGTCGACCCTCTCGTCGGCACGGCGGTACGGTCCGCCCCATGAGCTCCATCGACCTCAACAGCGACCTCGGCGAGGGCTTCGGCCGGTGGACCCTCGGGGACGACGAGGCCATGCTCCGCGTCGTCACGAGCGCCAACGTGGCCTGCGGCTTCCACGCCGGCGACCCGAGCATCCTGAGGCGCGTGTGCGCCAGCGCGGCCCAGCTCGGGGTGGCCGTCGGTGCGCAGGTGGGCTACCGCGACCTCGCTGGCTTCGGCCGCCGCCACATCGAGATGGACCCGGCCGAGCTCGTCGACGAGCTGATCTACCAGATCGCCGCCCTGCACGGCATCGCCGGTGTCGAGGGGGCCCGCGTCAGCTACGTCAAGCCGCACGGCGCCCTCTACAACTCCGCGGCGAGCAACGCCGTGACGGCCGGCGCCGTCACGGAGGCGGTCGCCCTCTTCGACCGGACGATGCCGGTGCTGGGCCTCGCCGGTTCCGAGCTCCTCCTCCGGGCGGAGGCCGACGGGCTCACCGCGGTCGCCGAGGCCTTCGCCGACCGCGCCTACAACCCCGATGGCCTGCTCGTCCCTCGCCGCGAGCCCGGAGCGGTCATCCACGACCCCGACGTGGTCGCGCGCCGCTGCGTCCAGATGGCGACGGAAGGCACCGTCGTCGCCATCGACGGGACCACGATCTCCGTCGCGGCACAGTCGATCTGCATCCACGGTGACACCCCCGGCGCCGTCGAGATGGCGCACGCCGTGCGTCGCGCGGTCGACGACGCCGGCGTCGCGCTCCGGGCGTTCACGGCAGTGCCGTGATGACGCGACTGCTGGCCGCCGGGCACCGCGGGCTCCTCGTCGAGTGCGACGACCTCCCGGAGGTGATGGCCCTCCACCGGGCGCTCGAGGAGGCCCGCGCCGGTGGCGCGCTGCCCGGCGTCGTCGACCTCGTGCCCGCGGCCCGCACGGTGCTCGTCACGTTCGACGAGACCGCCTCGCACAGCAGGATCGCCGAGGCGCTCGCAGCCCTCGAGGTGCGCCCTCGCGACGACGACCCGACCGGACGCGAGGTCCAGGTCGACGTGTCCTACGGCGGGGACGACCTGGACGAGGTCGCACGCCTCAGCGGCCTGTCGGTCGAGGAGGTGGTGCGCCGCCATGCCGCCGCCACCTACGTGGTGGCCTTCACCGGGTTCGCCCCGGGCTTCGCCTACCTGGTCGGGGGAGACCCGGCCCTCGTCGTGCCGCGCCGGGACACCCCGCGCACCCGCGTCCCGCGCGGCTCCGTCGCCCTGGCCGGCGAGTTCACCGGGATCTACCCGCAGGAGGGGCCGGGGGGCTGGCAGCTCATCGGCCGCACCGAGGCGCCCCTCTGGGACCTCGACCGTGAGCCGCCCGCCCTGCTCGCCCCCGGCACCCGGGTGCGCTTCGCGAGGCTCGACCCGTGATCGAGGTGCTGCGGGCCGGACCGCTGACGACGCTCCAGGACCTCGGCCGCCCCGGGCTCGCGCACCTGGGCGTGGGTCGCTCGGGCGCCGTCGACCGGCCGAGCCTGCGCCTCGCCAACCGGCTGGTCGGCAACGCCGAGGGCGCTCCGGCGCTCGAGACGACGTTCGGCGGCCTGGTGCTGCGCTTCACCGAGGCTGCCACGGTGGCGGTCACCGGCGCCCCGGCCCCGGTGCGCGTCGACGGTCGGGCACACGCCTGCTGCACGCCCGTGACCGTGCGGGCGGGCGAGGTGCTCGAGCTCGGGATGCCGACCCGCGGCGTGCGCACCTACCTGGCGCTGCGCGGCGGCGTGGCGTCCGAGCTCGTGCTCGGGTCGGCCGCCACCGACCTCCTCTCGCGCCTCGGGCCGGCCCCGTTGCGCGACGGCGACACCGTCGAGCTGGGCCGACCCGTGGGCCCGATGCCCGGCGTCGACCACGCCGCGGTGGCCGAGCTCCCCGACGAGGTCGTGCTGCGCGCCGTCCCCGGCCCGCGCGCCGACTGGTTCACCGCCGACTCGCTCACCCGCCTCGCCCGCGTCGCCTACGAGGTGACCGCGGCCTCCGACCGGATCGGGCTTCGGCTCGAGGGTCCGGCGCTGACCCGGCAGCGCACCCACGAGCTGCCCTCCGAGGGCGTCGTCGAGGGGGCGGTGCAGGTGCCTCCGGACGGTCGCCCGGTGATCTTCCTCGCCGACCACCCGGTCACCGGGGGGTATCCCGTCGTCGCCGTCGTGCACCCCGACGACGTGCCGCTCGCGGCCCAGGTCAGGCCCGGCCAGCCGCTGCGGTTCGCGCTCGAGCCGCCCCTGCTCTGACGCACGGCGCCGCCGGTCTCCAGAGCGTCGTATGCCGTGAGCCCGCCCTCCGGACGGAAGGCGGGCTCACGGCATTCCGGATTGACCTGCCGGAGCCGCTCGCAGGCTCACGGCCACGGCAGCTCCCCGGCTCCAGACCTCGTCGGACGGCGTCGAAATGCTCAGTCGGTCTTGAGGAAGCTGAGGATCATCGAGACGAAGGTGACGATGAGGGCGCCGAAGACGGCGTCCCAGAAGAAGTGCTCGACATGGAAGGCGAGGTTGAACTTGCCGGCCAGCCACGAGGTCAGCTCGAGCATCAGCGCGTTGACGATGAAGACGAACAGCCCCAGCGTCAGGATGATGAACGGCAGCGAGACCAGCTTGAGGATCGGCTTGATGAAGGCGTTCACGATGCCGAAGATCAGCGCCACGATGACGACCGTCTTGACGACCTGACCCGTGTTGTCGCCGCCGAAGGTGATGCCCGGTATCGCCCAGGCGGCCACCCACAGCGCGACGGCGTTGATGACCGTCTGCAGCGCGAAGTTGAGGAGCATGCGCTCAGTGTTCCACGGGGGCGGGTGCGTCGGAGGGAAGACCGGGGTGCTCGTCACCGGGGATGCGGGGCTGGAACATCGCGTTGAGGCGCAGCATGTCGGCGTCGACCATCTTGAGCGAGCTGATGGCGTCGGCGACGGGCACGCGCTCGATCCGGCCCTTCTGCAGGGCGACCATCTGGCCCCAGGCGCCGTCGAGAGCGGCCTCGACCGCAGCGACCCCGAAGCGGGTGCCGAGCACGCGGTCGAACGCCACGGGCGAGCCGCCGCGCTGGATGTGCCCGAGGGCCGTCATGCGGCTCTCGATGCCGGTGCGCCCCTGGATCTCGCGGGCCAGGATCGAGCCGATGCCGCCGAGGATCTTGTGGCCGTACTTGTCGACCTCGGGGGCAGGGATCTCCATCGTGCCGGCCTTGGGCAGGGCGCCCTCGGCGACGACGACGATGGTGGCGAAGCGACCCTTCTTGTGGCGGTGGACGATCCGCTCGCAGACCTCGTCGATGTCGAAGGGCTCCTCCGGCACGAGGGTGATCGCGGCGCCGCCGGCCAGGCCGGACCAGATCGCGATGTGCCCGACGTGGCGCCCCATCACCTCGACGACGAGGACGCGGTGGTGCGACTCGGCCGTGGTGTGGAGGCGGTCGATGGCGTCGGTGCAGATCTGCACGGCCGTCTGGAAGCCGAAGGTCATCTCGGTCAGGGAGATGTCGTTGTCGATGGTCTTGGGCACCCCGATGACGGGGAAGCCGTTCTCGTGCAGGCGGTTGACGACACCCATCGAGCCCTCGCCGCCGATGCCGATGATGGCGTCGAGGCCGTGCCGGTCGTAGGCCTTGCGCACGCGCTTGAGCCCGTCCTCGTGCGCGAAGGGCTGGTCGCGGCTCGTGCCGAGGATCGTGCCGCCGAGGGGCAGGATGCCGCGGCAGCGGTCGACGTCGAGGATCTCGTAGTCGTTGTCCATGACTCCGCGCCAGGCGTTGCGGAAGCCGATGACGGTGCTGTCGTAGGTGACCTCGGCGGCGCGGGTCGCGCCGCGGATGACGGCGTTGAGGCCGGGACAGTCCCCGCCCCCGGTGAGGATGCCGATGCGCATTGAGTGGACTTTCGGAGAGTGGGCAGCAGACAGGGTGTCGTGGCGGCGCTGACGCGACGGTGTGAGCCTAGCCACAGACCGGTCCCGGCGTCAGGGGAGCGTCCATGGGCCGGTCGCTCCCGTGGACACTGCCTCTACAGTTCGGGTATGAGCGAGAGCACGGAGTCCGTCAGCGAGAGCGTGACCGAGAGCGCCACCCCGCGGGAGTCGTATGCCGCGTCGCCGGCCACGCAGACCGCGGTCCGCCTGCGCGAGGTGCTGGCCCAGATGCCCGACTACAAGCCCGGCAAGCCGGCCGCCGCTCCGGCGGGCGTCACGGCCTACAAGCTGTCGTCCAACGAGAACCCGTACGGTCCGCTCCCCTCGGTGCTCGCCGCGATCGACGACGCGGCCGCGACGGTGAACCGCTACCCCGACATGGCCGTCACGGCTCTTACGGAGCGCCTCGCCAAGGCGCTCGACGTCCCGGCCGAGTGCATCGCCACCGGTACCGGCTCGGTCGCGGTGCTCGCCCAGATCGTCAACGCCGCGTGCGACGCGGGCGACGAGGTCGTCTTCGCGTGGCGCTCCTTCGAGGCCTACCCGATCGTCACGCAGCTGGCCGGCGCCAAGCCGATCATGGTCGGGCTCGACGAGCAGGCGCGGCACCGGCTCGACGCGATGTTCGCGGCGATCACCGACCGCACCCGCGTCATCCTCGTCTGCACGCCCAACAACCCGACGGGCCCGTGCGTGCACCAGTCCGAGCTCGAGGCGTTCCTCGACAAGGTGCCGAGCGACGTCATCGTCGTCGTCGACGAGGCCTACGTGGAGTTCGTCCGCGACCCCGAGGCCGTGCGCGGCCTCGACGTGTGGCGTCACCGCCCCAACGTCGTCGTGCTGCGCACCTTCTCCAAGGCCTACGGCCTCGCCGGCCTGCGGGTCGGGTATGCCGTCGCGCACCCTCCCGTCGCCGCTGCCCTGCGCAAGACCGCCACGCCGTTCGGGGTGAACTCGGTCGCGCAGGTGGCGGCCGTCGCCTCGCTCGACGCGTTCGACGAGCTCAACGAGCGCGTCGAGTCCCTGGTCGCCGAGCGCGACCGGGTCGTGCAGGCACTGAACGACCAGGGCTGGAAGCTGCCGCAGTCCGACGCGAACTTCGTGTGGTTCCCGCTGGGGGCCGACTCGACGGCCTTCTCGCAGGCCTGCTCCGACGCGGGGCTGACGGTGCGGCAGTACGGCGACGACGGCGTGCGCGCGACGATCGGCGAGGTGGAGGCCAACTCGCGGCTCATCGAGGTCGCCGCGGCCTTCGGCGCCCGCTGACGCGCGGGCCGACGGGCTGACGCGCGAGGGCGCGCGACACGGGAGGACACATGGCGTTGCAGCGTGGACGGGTGCCCGCAGGTGCGGCCGCACTGCTGGCCGTGTGCCTCGCGCTGCCGTCGGCGCTCGCGCCGACGTGGACGCTGACGACGCTCGACAGCTCGCGCGGTGTCCTGCTCTTCGACCAGGAGTTCTGGAGCTGGGGACGCTCACGAGTGACCGGTGCGGGCGGTGCCGTGGTGCAGGACCTCTCCAACCCGGTCGGTCTGGCCGTCCTCGTGACGCTCCTCGTGGGCGCGCTCGTGGGGGTCACTCTGTGGGTGCTCGTGCGGGCTCCGTGGGCCACGGCCGTCGCGTCGGTCGCGTGGGCCGCCCTGCTCGGGCACCTCGTGTCGGCGGTCGCCGAGCGCGCGGGCCGGCCGGTCCGGGACGACGTGCACGGGCTCGCCGCCACCGGGGCCTCGACGACCGCGGGCGTCCTGGAGTCGCTCGCGGCCCTGGCTGCCGTCGTCGCGGTCGTGCTCCTCGTGCTCGCCCTGGTCGGCGTGCGTATGCCGTCCGCCTGGGTCGCGCGGGTCCGCGCGCTCGCGACGCCGCAGGACGACGACCGTCCCGTGACGCCCGGGCAGAGCGTGGAGAGTGGGGCTGCGCTCGCGCCGCCCACCGCCTCCTGGCTGCCGGCGCCCGAGCGGTCCGCGCCGGAGCCGTCCCCGGGTGTGGCCGCGGCTCGCCAGGTCGAAAGCAGGGTCGGGCTGGCGGCGTCCCAGCACTCCGCACCGGAGCCGTCCCCGGGTGCGGCCGCGGACCGCCCGGTCGACAGCCGCGTCGGGCTGCCGTTGCGGGTGGCCGTCGCAGTGCTAGGAGGGGTCGGCGTGCTCCTGGCTGCAGCCACGGCGGTCTGGCCCACGACGGTGCTGGCGATGCGGGTGCCGGAGGTCGGGGACTTCACGAAGGGCTACGAGCAGCGCGTCTGGGCGTGGGGGCGGCAGGTGGTCTACTCCTCCGACGGGGTCGTGCTCGACGCCTTCGGCGGCCCGGACCCGGTGTCCCGGCTCGTGCTGCTCGTCGTCGTGCTGGTGCTCGCGGCGGCCGGTCTGCTCGGGTGGCTCCTGATGGCCGACCGGCGTGGGCAGGTCGCCGGCGCAGCCGGTCTCGCGCTGGCTCTCGCGACCGTCACGGGCTCCGTCGTCGCGCGGGTCAGCTTCGACGACCGGTCGATCGGCCTGGCGCCCGGGCTCGTCGAGGTCACGACGGTGGCCGGGTGGCTCGAGGTCGTGTCGGTCGGGCTGCTGGGGCTGGCGCTCGTCGTGCTCGTCGCCCCGGTCCTGCTGCCCGGACCGGCGTATGCCCTCGGGGCGCGCGTCTCGACCGTGGCGGCGCGCTGGGCTGGACGTCGGGGCTCCCTTCCCGAAGGAGCGCCCCCGTCCCGCGGGACCCGTGGTCGGTCGTCGACGGGCGACGTCGCGACCCTGCGGGAGGCGGCCCCACCCGGCAGCACGCATACGCCCTCGGTGGGCTTCAGCGACGACGAACCGCGCGGGGGACGGCCGGGCTGACGCGCCTGCCGGGCCCCTCCGCGCGTTGCTGCCCGCACGCCCGGCGCGCCGCGCGACGCGACCACCAACCCGCGGACGGCTCTCGGCCCCGCGTGTGGGTGCCCGGCCCTACCGTCGGTGCATGGACATGAAGCTCGAGCTGGTGGCGGTGCCCGTTACCGATGTCGACCGGGCCAAGGACTTCTACGTCGACAAGGTCGGCTTCAACGCCGACCACGACCACACGGTGAGCGAGGAGGTGCGGTTCGTGCAGCTGACGCCGCCTGGGTCGGCCTGCTCGATCGCGATCGGCAAGGGGCTGACACAGATCGTTCCCGGCGGCCTCGACAACCTCCAGATGGTCATCGCCGACGCGGACGCGGCGCGGGCCGAGCTCGTCGGACGCGGCGTCGAGGCCTCGGAGGTCGACGAGCAGCCGTGGGGTCGCTTCGTCTACTTCAGCGACCCCGACGGCAACCGGTGGACGCTCCAGCAGCTGCCCGCCTGGTCGGGCGGCGCGGACCGCGCAGGCGGCGGGGACGTCGCGGGCGAGGGCGACGCAGCCGCCGGCACCCAGGCGTGACGTGCGGCGTGTCGTCACCCTGCTGCTGGCCGCCGGTGCGGCGCTGCTCGTCGCGGGCCTGATCTGGCCCACCGACCGCCTCGTCGTGGAGTCACCGGGCGGGGCCGTGCGGCCCCTGCTCGACATCTGGGTGTGGGGGCGGGTCCGCTCCCGCTCGGCAGAGTCGTCGACCGACCTCGACGGCTCGATCGTCTCGCTGGCCGCCCTCGGGGCGTCGGCGGTGGTGGCGCTCGTCGCAGCCGTCCTGTGGGCCCGGCGCCGGCCAGGCCGTGCCGGAGCGCGTATGTCCGGAGTGGTCGCAGCCGTCGCCGTGGGCGTTGCGCTCGTGGCCGCCGTCATCGGGCTCAGGAGCGGGGACGCCGCCTTCGGCTGGGTGTCGATGGGCGGTGAGCCGGTGTTCGTCCGGACGGTCGCCGCAGCCTTCCCGATGGCGGCGCTCGCGCTCTGGGCCGTGGCCCTCGTCGTCATGGTGGTCGCGGTGCTCCGCCGAGGAGGCGCTCCCGGCAGCGAGTCCCGCGAGGCCGGGGAGCCCGCGCCCTCCTGACGGCTCCGCCGGGCGCGCCGGACGGTGACGCGCTGTCGGACCCGCGACCTACCGTCGGGGCATGCTCACCGCCGTCGCCGTGTCCGGCTACCGCTCCCTGCGCGACGTCGTCGTGCCGCTCCACGGGCTCGACGTCGTCACCGGTGCCAACGGCAGCGGCAAGTCGAGCCTCTACCGGTCGCTTCGGCTGCTGGCCGGCTGCGGGCGCGGCGACGTCGTCGGGACCCTCGCCCGCGAGGGAGGCCTGCAGTCCGCGCTCTGGGCCGGACCGGCCACGCTCGGCGGTGCGCGCGACCGCGGCCACGCGGTTCAGGGCACCCGCCGCAAGGGCCCGATCAGCCTGCAGCTCGGTTTCGCCTCCGACGACTTCGGCTACCTCGTCGACCTCGGCCTGCCGCAGCAGTCGTCGGGGGCGGAGGGCACCTCCGCCTTCCTGCGCGACCCCGAGATCAAGCGTGAGGTCGTCTGGTCCGGCCCGGTCATGCGGCCCGGCTCCGTGCTCGTGCGCCGCCGGTGGGGCGTCGTCGGGACCCGGGCCGCGCCGAGCGGCGACGACGGCTGGGGATCGGAGTGGGGCGGCGCCGCCGAGGACTCGGAGTGGGAGTCCGACCCCGTCGAGGAGCCCGGCTCGCGGACCGGGTCGCGCGCGGCCTACAAGGACCCGGAGGGCGTCGCCGGTCGTCCGGCGGGTGGAGGCGGTGCGCGCACGGCACGGCCCGGCTGGACCGAGCTGACGCGCTCGCTCCGCCCCTGGGAGAGCATGCTCACCGAGCTCGCCGACCCCGAGCGGGCGCCGGAGCTGCTCCGGGTGCGCCGGATGATCCGCGGCTGGCGGTTCTACGACGGCTTCCGTGCCGACGCCGAGGCGCCGGCGCGCACCCCGCAGGTCGGCACCCGCACGCCGGTGCTCGCCGACGACGGCCGCGACCTCGCGGCCGCCCTCCAGACGATCCGCGAGAACGGCCGGTCCGAGCTGGACCGTGCGGTCGCCGACGCCTTCGACGGCGCCATCCTCGAGGTGACCATCGACGCCGGGCGATTCGACGTCGCGCTGCACCAGCCGGGCATGCTGCGCCCGCTCTCCGCTGCCGAGCTGTCCGACGGGACCCTGCGCTACCTGCTCCTCGTCGCGGCCCTGCTCACGCCCGACCCGCCGCCGCTCATGGTGCTCAACGAGCCCGAGACCTCGCTCCACCCCGAGCTGCTGGCGCCCTTGGCGCGCCTCGTCCGCGCGGCGGCCGAGCGCAGCCAGGTCATGGTCGTCTCCCACTCCGACGCCCTGGTCCGCGAGCTCGGCGTCGTCGACCCGGACGACGACGTGGACGATGACATCCGGGTGGGGCTGGCCTCACCGGCTCGTGGCGTCACCCTCGTCAAGGACCTCGGCGAGACGTTCGTTCAGGGCCAGGGGCTGCTCTCCACGCCTGCCTGGAGCTGGGGCACCCGCCGCTGATGTCGCGGCGGGTACCGGTCGGAGTGGGTCACGATGCAGCGGTTCAGGATTCAACGGGTCAGGAGGCGGACGGGACCGTGGCGGTGCCGGCCAGCGCAGCGTCCAGGGACTCCTGGTTGCTGAACTCCCCGGGGCGCCCGACCCCGGCTCGGATGAGGTCGCGCAGGCTGCCGACGACGTACTGTCCCCATGCTGTCTCGCACACGTCGTGGCACTCGACCTCACTCGTCAGGCCGACATGGGTGAAGTCGAGCCGGGTGTGACCCTGCGGACCGTCGGGCTGCGTGATCTCGAAGCGGATCGTCGTGCCGGTCCATTCCTCCTTGTCGTCGGTGAAGCTGAGGTAGCTGTCGACGACGAGCCACTCGACGCGCTGCCCGGGCACGAGGACGGTGGTGCGCTGCTTGGAGAAGTGGATGTCGGGGGTGACGTAGACCCACTCGGCGCCCCGGCTCGCGGTGTCGCCCACCACGTTGTCGGACCACCAGTGGCGGACGTCGTTGATCGCGTCGAAGACCTGCTGCGGGGTCTGCTCGACGGTGAAGCCGTGGGTCAGGTCGGTGCCCATGTCAGTCCTTCTGTCGATTGATTCACACTTGCATGATGCAAGTCACTGTAGGAGCGGAACTTTCATGATGCAAGGGGTTCTCCTAGACTGGTCGCATGCTCGGCAGGACGTATGACAGCCAGGTCTGCTCGATCGCTCGTGCGCTCGAGGTGGTGGGTGAGCGCTGGAGCCTGCTGATCCTTCGTGATGCGGTCTTTGCGGGCGTGACCCGCTTCGGCGACTTCCAGCACAACCTCGGGATCGCGACCAACGTGCTCCAGGCTCGTCTCGACGCGTTCGTCGACGGCGGCCTCATGGTGCGCCGGGAGGTCGTGGGGCAGGCGAAGCTGAGCGAGTACGTCGTCACCGAGAAGGGGCGCGACCTCGCTCCGACGCTCGTCGCGCTGACCGAGTGGGGCGACCGGTGGGCCGCTCCGGGCGAGCCGCCGATCCTCTATCGGCACGACGACTGCGCGGACCCCGTTCACGTCCGCGCGGTGTGCGACTCCCACGGTCCGGTGGACCCGACGGACGTCCACGTCACCTTGGGCCCCGGGATGCCGGCTGCCTATGTCGCGAACCGCCGCCCCCGCCGAGACGGGGCGGGCGGCTGAGGAGTCCAGCCGACCCTTCGTTCCCGCAGGTCAGGGTGCACGACCGTCCCGCATTGTGAGATTTGCAGGCCTCTCCGGTAAGTTCCGGGTCGAGGACCAAGCACGTGTCCGTCGTCACGAACGGCGGCCTTGCGCCCCCAGAAGCCGACGAGCGGGTGACCCCCGTTCGCGGGCCGAACGAGTAGGCCGGTCTCACCGGCGAAGGAGCCCCAGTGAGCGACAAGGTTGTCGCCGAGCTGCAGGAGCCGACCCCCGCGGTCGGCGACGGTGGCCCGGACATGATCCAGCTGCTGACCCCCGAAGGTCAGCGTGTGTCCCACCCCGACTACGACAAGTACGTCGCGGACCTGACGCCCGAGGACCTGCGGAGCTTCTACCGCGACCTCGTCCTCATCCGCCGGCTCGACGCCGAGGGCTATGCGCTCCAGCGCCAGGGTGAGCTCGGCCTGTGGCCGAGCCTGCTCGGCCAGGAGGCCGCCCAGGTCGGCTCCGGCCGGGCGCTGCGGCCGCACGACTTCGTCTTCCCGACCTACCGCGAGCACGGCGTCGGCTTCGTGCGTGGCATGGACCCGCAGAGCTCGCTGCAGCTCTTCCGCGGCGTCAGCCAGGGCGGCTGGGACCCGCAGGAGAACAACTTCCACCTCTACACGATCGTCATCGGGGCCCAGGCGCTGCACGCCACCGGCTACGCGATGGGCGTGCGGATGGACGGCAACGTCGGCACCGGCGACCCCGACCGCGACACCGCGGTCATCTGCTACTTCGGCGACGGCGCCTCCTCGCAGGGCGACGTCAACGAGGCGTTCGTCTACGCGGCGAGCTTCGACGCCCCCGTCGTCTTCTTCTGCCAGAACAATCAGTGGGCCATCTCCGAGCCCGTCGAGAAGCAGACCCGCATCCCGCTCTTCCAGCGCGCCCGCGGCTTCGGCTTCCCGGGCGTGCGCGTCGACGGCAACGACATCCTCGCCACGTATGCCGTGACGCAGCACTGCCTCGACGAGGCCCGCAACGGCAACGGCCCGCTGCTCATCGAGGCCTACACGTACCGAATGGGCGCGCACACGACCGCCGACGACCCGACGAAGTACCGCGTCTCGGCCGAGGTCGAGGAGTGGAAGTTCCGCGACCCGATCCTGCGCCTCAAGACGCTCCTCGCCCACGAGGGGATGGCCGACGAGGCCTTCTTCACGAAGATCGACGAGGAGGCCGACCAGTTCGCCGCCGAGCTGCGCGAGGGCTGCGTCACGATGGAGACGATGCCCGGCGAGACGATGTGGGACCACGTCTACGCCGAGGACCACCCCGTCATGGAGGCGGAGCGTGCCGCCTACCTCGCGTACAAGGCGAGCTTCGAGGAGGCGAACTGATGGCGCTCGAGAAGGTCACCCTCGGCAAGAGCATCACCAACGGCCTGCGCAAGGCCATGGAGGCCGACCCCAAGGTCGTGCTCATCGGTGAGGACATCGGCAAGCTCGGCGGCGTCTTCCGCATCACCGAGGGCCTGCAGAAGGACTTCGGCGAGGACCGCGTCATCGACAGCCCGCTCGCCGAGTCCGGCATCGTCGGCACCGCGGTCGGCATGGCCCTGCGCGGCTACCGCCCGGTCTGCGAGATCCAGTTCGACGGCTTCGTCTACCCGGCCTTCGACCAGATCGTCAGCCAGGTCGCCAAGATGCACGCGCGTGCGCTCGGCGCGGTCAAGATCCCGATGGTCATCCGCATCCCGTTCGGCGGTGGCATCGGCAGCCCGGAGCACCACTCCGAGAGCCCCGAGGCCTACTTCGCCCACACCGCGGGCCTGCGCGTCGTCGCGTGCAGCAACCCCGAGGACGCCCACTGGATGATCCAGCAGGCCGTCGCGTGCGACGACCCGGTGATCTTCTTCGAGCCGAAGCGCCGCTACCACGACCGCGCCGAGTACGACACGGCCGCGCCGTCGTCACCGCGAGGGCTGTTCGAGGCCAACGTGATCCGTCAGGGCACGGACGTGACGATGGTCGGCTACGGCCCCGTCGTCAAGACGATGCTCGAGTCGGCCGCCGCAGCCGAGGCCGAGGGGACGAGCATCGAGGTCATCGACCTGCGCTCGCTCTCCCCGCTGCCCATCGACACCATCGTCGCGTCGGTCCGCAAGACCGGTCGCCTCGTCGTCGTGCACGAGGCGAGCAGCTTCCTCGGCATGGCCTCGGAGATCTCGGCCCAAGTGACCGAGCAGTGCTTCTACGAGCTCGAGGCGCCGGTCATCCGCGTCAACGGCGCCAACATCCCGTATCCGCCGAGCCGGATGGAGGAGGAGTTCCTCCCCGACCTCGACCGGATCCTCGACGGCGTCGACCGCGCGCTCGCGTACTGAGAAGGGCTGCGACACATGGCAATCAAGACGTTCAACCTGCCCGACCCCGGTGAGGGCCTCGTCGAGGCCGAGATCGTCGAGTGGAAGGTCTCGCCCGGCGACTCCGTCAAGGTCAACGACATGGTCCTCGAGATCGAGACCGCCAAGTCGCTCGTCGAGCTGCCGATCCCGTGGGCCGGCACCGTCAAGGAGCTGCTCGTCCAGGTGGGCGAGACCATCGACGTCGGCACGCCGATCATCTCGATCGACGACGGCCTCGGCGGCGAGGATGCTCCCGCCGTGGCACCGTCGATCCCGGGGGAGAAGGCCGCTCCGGCCGAGGGCGCCTCCGAGGCGATCCTCGTCGGCTACGGCGCCAAGGCCGGCGCCACCGCCCGGCGGGCACGCAAGGGCACGACGGCTGCCGCTCCGGTGGCGGCCTCCCCGACCGAGACCGAGCAGGTCGCAGCCGCTGCGCCGGTCGCGGAGCCCGTGGCCCCGGCTGCGCGCGTCGAGTCCCCGGCCTCCGCGGTCCCTGCCGTTGCTGCTGCCGGTGGCCGACCCAAGGCCAAGCCGCCGGTGCGCAAGCTCGCCAAGGACCTCGGCATCGACCTCGCGTCGGTCACCCCGACCGGCGCCGACGGCATCATCACGCGCGACGACGTGACCAACCACGCGAGTGGCGCGTCCGTGAACGGCCTTGCGGCGCAAGCCGACTCGGCCGCCGTCGCTGCCCCCACGGCATACCGTATGCCGTTCGGCGCGGGTGAGCGTGAGGAGCGCACGCCGATCAAGGGCGTCCGCAAGATGACCGCGCAGGCGATGGTCGGCTCGGCGTTCACCGCGCCGCACGTCACCGAGTGGATCACCATCGACGTCACGAAGACGATGGAGCTCGTCGACCGTCTCAAGGGCAGCCGCGAGTTCAAGGACGTCAAGGTGACGCCGCTGCTCGTGCTCGCCCGGGCGCTCGTCCTCGCGATCCGGCGCAACTCCGGCATGAACGCGACGTGGGACGAGGCCAACCAGGAGATCGTCCAGAAGAACTACGTCAACCTCGGCATCGCAGCGGCGACCCCGCGCGGCCTGATCGTCCCGAACATCAAGGACGCCCACGCCATGACGATGCTCGAGCTGGCGCAGGCCATCGGACAGCTGACGGCGACGGCCCGCGAGGGGCGCACCCAACCGGCCGAGATGTCGGGCGGCACGATGACGATCACCAACGTCGGCGTCTTCGGCGTCGACAGCGGCACCCCGATCATCAACCCGGGTGAGTCGGCCATCGTCTGCTTCGGCGCGATCCGCAAGCAGCCGTGGGTGGTCACCGATGCCGACGGCAACGACGAGATCGCGATCCGCCACGTCACGCAGCTCGCGGTCAGCTTCGACCACCGGCTCATCGACGGCGAGCTCGGCAGCCGCTTCCTCAGCGACCTCGCCGCGATCATGGCCGACCCGGCCCAGGCTCTCGTCTGGGGCTGACCCGCCCATCTGCTCGACCCTCGAAGGGCCAGCTCTCGTCCTGAGAGCTGGCCCTTCGACATGCGAGGCAGGGCCATTGGTGGCCTCTCGACGTTGGGGGAGGGGCTACTCGTGGCCTCTCGACGTGGGAGGAGGGGCCGTTCGTGGCCTCTCGACGGTGGAGGCTGCTGGGTCAGGTGGCGAGGAGGATGCCGCCGAGCGCGACGACCGAGACCCACACGGTCGTCGCCGCTGCGAGCACGAACGGGCGAGACCCCACCCGTCGCAGGGAGGCGACCCGCACGCCCGTGCCGAGGGCGAACATGGCGATGGTGAGCAGGGCCGTCTCGCCCCACTTCGCCAGCGAGAGCACGCCGGACGGCACGATCCCCGTGGTGCGCAGCGCCATGAGCGCGACGAACCCGACGACGAAGAGCGGCACCAGGGGAGGACGCCCGCCGCGGCCCTTGCCCGCAGACCCGTCGACCGTCCCGTCAGCCGCCGACCCGTCAACCGCCGTCCCGGCGCCGGACCTGCTCGCGCGCCGTCGTTCCCCGAGGGAGACGAGGGCCAGCACCGGGGCGAGCATGAGCACGCGGCCCAGCTTGACGACGACGCCCACCGCCAGGGCGCCGGTGCCGATGACGCCCGACGCCGCCACCACCTGGGCCACCTCGTGGATCGAGGCGCCGGCCCACATACCGGCCTGCACCGGCGCCAGCCCGACCCATCCCGCGACCAGGGGGAGCAGCGGGATCATGGCGGTCCCGAAGAGCACGACGAGCGCGACCGACGTCACCAGCTCGTCGTCCTCCGACTCGATGACGCCGTCGACGGCCGCCGCGGCCGCTGCTCCGCAGATCGAGAAGCCGCCGGCGATGAGAAGGGTCTGCGAGCGGCTCAGGCCGAGCAGGCGCCCGACGACCACGCCGCCGGTGATCCCGAGCACGACGACGGCGACCACCACGGCGATGACTCCCCAGCCCAGCGCGAGCACGTCGCCGAGCGCCAGCTGGAGCCCGAGCAGCGCGACGCCGATCCGGAGCAGACGTCTGGACGCCACGGCGAGCCCCGGCTCGAGGCGCGCGCCGACCCGGCCGGTGTTGGCGAGCGTGGCGCCGACGACGATGGCCACGAGCAGCGGGCTGAGCGAGGGCACCCAGTGGTTGAGGCCGAGGGCGGCTGCCGACATCGCGGCACCCAGTGCGAGGCCCGGCAGCGCACGCGCCACCCCGCGCGAGGGTGGAGCCGAGGTGGCGGACTGCTGCGGGCTGAGAGTGGTGGACATGGTGACCAGCCTCGACCCCGGGACGTCCGACCGGTAGCCGGAGATCCTGCATGCATCCATATCCCAGCGATATGGGCTGCGGCGTGGCCATATGCTCAGAGCATGTCTCGCGCCTGGCCCGACCTCGCGGTGCTGGCCGTCCTCGTCGGCGTCGACGACCTCGGCAGCCTCGGTGCGGCTGCGCGCCGGGAGGGCATGGCCCAGCCGAACGCGAGCCGGGCCGTGCGCCGGCTCGAGGGCGAGCTCGGGGTGCCGCTGCTGCGACGAGGCGCGCGCGGGTCGGCGCTCACGCCGGAGGGGACCGTGGTGGTGCACTGGGCCCGTGAGGTCCTGGGCGACGCGGAGCGCCTGCTCGACGCGGCCCAGGCCCTCCGCGGTGCGCGCCGGCACGAGCTGGCGGTCAGCGCGAGCATGACCGTCGCGGAGCACCTGGTCCCGGCGTGGCTCGGTGAGCTGCGTCGGCACCACGAGGACCTGCGCATCCACCTGCTGGTGCACAACTCGACGCAGGTCCTCGAGCAGGTCGAGGCGGGCGGCTGCGACATCGGCTTCGTCGAGTCGCCCTCGGTGCCTCGCGGCCTGCACAGCTGCACCGTGGGTCGCGACCGCCTCGTCGTCGTGGTCACGCCGGACCATCCGTGGGCCCGCAGGCGCCGGCCCCTGCGTCCGGACGAGCTGGCCGCGACGCCACTGGTCGTGCGTGAGCCGGGCTCCGGCACGCGCACCACCCTCGACGACGCGCTGCGCGACCTCACCCGCGCCGAGCCGCTGCTCGAGCTGGCCAGTGGAGCGGCCGTCCGTGCGAGCGTGCTCGCCGGCGTGGGCCCCGCCGTCGTCAGCGTCCTCGCGGTGCGCGAGCAGGTCGACGCCGGGACCCTGCGGGTCGTCGAGGTGGAGGGGCTGGCGCTGGAGCGACGGCTTCGGGCCGTGTGGCGCGAACCCCGTCGCCTCGCTGGACCCGCCGCCGAGCTCGTCGCGACCGCCCGACGGCTCGGTCAGCCCTTGAAGGCCTGATGGATGAGCAGGTCCATGGCGCGGTCGGGCAGGAGCCTGCGCGCCGTGACGATGGCACGGGCGCCCTTGCCGGCGGGGTAGCGGGCCGCCGGGTTCGTCGCCTCGAGGGCCTTGAGCACCTTCTCGGCGACGGCCTCCGGCCCTGAGCTCATCCGGGGGGTGTCGACGCGCTCGAACATGACGGCCATGCGCCGGGCCATGTCCTCGTAGACCGTGCCGATCGACCGCTCGACGAGGCTCTCGCGGGCGATGGTGTTCCACTCCGAGATGATCGGTCCCGGCTCGACGATGACGACGTCGATGCCGAACGGAGCGAGCTCGATGCGCAGGCTGTCGCTCAGACCCTCGACGGCGAACTTCGTGGCGTGGTACCACGCGCCGAGCGGCTCGTAGATCTTGCCGCCGATGCTGGAGATGTTGACGATCCGCCCGCGGCGGCGCGTGCGCATGTGGGGTGTGACGAGCTGGGTCAGCCGCGCCAGACCGAAGACGTTGACCTCGAACTGTCGCCTCGCCTCGTCGATCGGCACGTGCTCGACCGGGCCGTAGGAGCCGTAGCCGGCGTTGTTGACCAGGGCGTCGATCTGCCCCTGCTCGGTGATGATGCGGTCGATCCCGGCGACCATCGACTCGTCGTCGGTGACGTCCATCGCGAAGGCGATGACGCCCCGCGTCTCGAGCGCGGCCATGCGCTCGACCCGGCGGGCCACGGCATACACCGTCCAGCCGGAGTCGACGAGGTGGAGGGCGATGGACTCACCGATGCCGGACGACGCGCCTGTGACGAGGGCAACCTTGGTCATCCCGACACCGTATGCCGTGTCGCGGGCCCCCAGCGCCGGGCCCGCTCGAGCGCGCCCCGGCCACACGGCATACGCCGCCTGGCCGCACGGCATACGCCGCCTGGCCGCACGGCATACGGCCCGGTCCCGAGGTCGCGGACTCGGCGAACCCCGACCGTCGAAAGGCCAGAGTTTGCGGGTGTGGGGACGTCGAGAGGCCAGAGTTCGCGACGTGCTCTGGCCTCTCGACTGCTTGAGTTCAAGGGTCTGTTGCAACGAGGGCTATCCAAGGATGGTGTCCATGCCTGGTCCTCGTTTGTCGGTGTCCGAACGCGCTCAGATCGAGG
>NZ_BAAARE010000011.1:0-219714 GCF_039532035.1 Terrabacter carboxydivorans
GCGGGAAAGGTCAGGCCCTGACCGAAGAGCACCTCGATCTGAGCGCGTTCGGACACCGACAAACGAGGACCAGGCATGGACACCATCCTTGGATAGCCCTCGTTGCAACAGACCCTTGAACTCAAGCAGTCGAGAGGCCACTGTTCGTGACGAACAGTGGCCTCTCGACGTGCGCAGGGCCGCAAAGATTGGCCTTTCGACGGTTCCATGTGTGGGGGCGGCGGGTCGGGATGCCGCTCAGCGGGGCCCGGTGGCCCAGACAGCTGCCCAGGGGACGTCCCAGCCGGCCACCGCGAGCCGGCGCTCGACGAAGGCGTGCTCCGGCAGGTCGACGACGCGTCCGGCCGACGGCTCATAGACGTCGAGCTCCTGCTCCGCCGTGGGCGGCAGCACGAGCACGACGTGCCGCGGGGCCCACGCGTTGCCGACGTAGAGCAGCGCCGGACGGCCGGGGCGCACCCGCGCGCGCAGGTCGGCATACGTGTGCCCGAGACCGACCCGTCCCCGCAGGCGGAACCACGAGACGGCATAGGCGGCCGTGGGGTCGCTGGCCCCGAGCTCGAGCTCCTTGGCGGCGCCCCACGGTGGGGTGCCCAGCGCGCGCGGCCACGGCGGCTGCAGTCGGCGCCCGGGGCCGACGAGGGCGTTGGTCCGCGCCGCCACCACCTGCTCGTAGGCGGCGAACCGCTGGGCCTCGGTGCCGGAGTCAGGGGTCTCCCCCTCACGGGGGTCCCTGGGTGTGCCGTCGCGGACCCACCGCGCGAAGGCGGGGTTGGCGAGCATGCGGGCGACGGTCAACGACGCCGAGCCGCACGTCGTGCTGGTCTGCTGCACCGGGGCAGAGTCCCCCAGGGCGAGCCGGAAGGGCTCCACCACCGATCAGCCTCCGATCACCCGCGGGCGGCGCGGACGAGCACCGCCGTCAGGCAGATTCCTTGCGCGGGCGCTTGGCGCGGGGCTCGGCCTCACGGCGCACGATCGTCGGGTTGACGTTGTCGAGGACGACCTCGCGGGTCACGACGACCCGGGCGATCTCGTCGTCGCTCGGGACGTCGAACATCACGGGAAGGAGGACCTCCTCCATGATGGCGCGCAGGCCACGGGCGCCGGTGCCGCGCAGCAGCGCCTGGTCGGCCACCGCGGCGATGGCGTCGTCGGTGAACTCGAGGTCGACGCCGTCGATCTCGAACATCTTCTGGTACTGCCTGACGAGCGCGTTGCGCGGGACGGTGAGGATGTTGACGAGGGCCTGCTGGTCGAGCGGCGCCAGCGTCGTCAGGACGGGCAGACGGCCGATGAACTCCGGGATGAGGCCGAACTTCAGCAGGTCCTCGGGCATGACGTCGGAGAAGCTGTCGCCGAGGTCCTTGGGGTTGTGCAGCGGCTGGCCGAAGCCCAGACCCTTGCGCCCGGAGCGCGACTCGATGATCTTCTCGAGGCCGGCGAACGCGCCGCCGACGATGAAGAGCACGTTGGTCGTGTCGATCTGGATGAACTCCTGGTGCGGGTGCTTGCGACCACCCTGCGGCGGCACCGATGCGGTCGTGCCCTCGAGGATCTTCAGCAGCGCCTGCTGCACGCCCTCACCGGAGACGTCTCGCGTGATCGACGGGTTCTCGCTCTTGCGGGCGATCTTGTCGACCTCGTCGATGTAGATGATGCCGGTCTCGGCCTTCTTGACGTCGTAGTCGGCGGCCTGGATGAGCTTGAGGAGGATGTTCTCGACGTCCTCGCCGACGTAGCCGGCCTCGGTCAGGGCCGTCGCGTCGGCGATGGCGAAGGGGACGTTGAGCATCTTGGCCAGCGTCTGCGCGAGGTAGGTCTTGCCCGAGCCGGTGGGGCCGATGAGCAGGATGTTGGACTTCGCGATGTCGATGTGGTCGTCGTCGCGCTTGACGCCCTCACCGGCCTGGATGCGCTTGTAGTGGTTGTAGACGGCGACGGCGAGGGACTTCTTGGCGGCGTCCTGGCCGATGACGTAGTTCTGGAGGAAGTCGAAGATCTCGCGCGGCTTCGGCAGGTGGTCGAGGCCCAGCTCGCTGCTCTCGGCGAGCTCCTCCTCGATGATCTCGTTGCAGAGGTCGATGCACTCGTCGCAGATGTAGACGCCCGGCCCGGCGATGAGCTTCTTGACCTGCTTCTGGCTCTTTCCGCAGAAAGAGCACTTGAGGAGGTCTCCGCCTTCTCCGATGCGTGCCACCGATTCGCTCCTGGTCCGTCGGCGCCGAACGCTGGGGTGCACCCGGCCGACCCCACGCTAGGGGGTCGACTCCTATTAGACGACGGTGGGAGCCACCCTCGCTCGCGCAACGCCGTTTGTCCGCTGATGGCGGACAAACGGCCGCACTGTCACGTGGACGTCGTTCCAGTCGAATCCGAAGCCGCCCCCGGCTCGTCGGTGGGACTCCTGTGGCGCCTGCGACCGGTGAGCAGCCCCAGCCCGACGGCGAGCGCCAGTCCCCCGAAGGTCACGACGAGCAGCCCCACGAGGGCGATGACGAGCATCGTCGTCCCGGACATGCACACTCCCTCGAGCGTCAGCCGGCGGTCAGGTCACGGACGATCGCGACGTACTGCTCCTGCGCCGCCTCCGGGGACGTCCCCGACAGCTTCGCCCAGGCGTCGTACTTGGCCCGCCCGACCGGGTTGGTGAAGCCGGGACGCGAGCCCGTCGCGTCGCCCGCGGTGGCCTGCTTGAACAGCCCGTAGAGCCGCAGCTTCACGTCGTTGCCCGGATCGCTCGTCAGTCCCTTGACTGCCTCGACCGCCTGCTCGAACTCCGCACTCGCCATGACTCACACCTTCACGCTCGACGTCAGGTTCCACTAGCCATCCAAGCAGGTATGCCGCAGGGCCGGGTCCCAGCGGAACCCGGCCCTGCGGCAGACGTGCTCGTCGACGAGCGGCGAGATCAGACCTCGAGCGAGGCCTTGCGCGAGGCGAGCACCTCGTCGATGAGGCCGTAGGACTTGGCGTCCTCGGCCGAGAGGATCTTGTCGCGCTCGATGTCGCTGCGGACCTGCTCGGACGTGCGGCCCGTGTGGTGCGCGAGGGTGTCCTCGAGCCACGTGCGCATGCGCAGCACCTCGTTGGCCTGGATCTCGATGTCCGAGGCCTGGCCGTAGTCGCCGCCCGAGAGCGCCGGCTGGTGGATGAGGATGCGGGCGTTCGGGAGGGCGAAGCGCTTGCCCGGCGCACCGGCGCCGAGGAGCACCGCCGCGGCCGAGGCGGCCTGGCCGATGACGAACGTCTGGATGTCGGGCCGGACGAACTGCATCGTGTCGTAGATCGCCGTCATGGCGGTGAACGAGCCACCCGGGCTGTTGATGTACATGAGGATGTCGCGGTCGGGGTCGAGCGACTCCAGCACGAGCAGCTGGGCGATGATGTCGTCGGCCGACGCGTCGTCGACCTGCACGCCGAGGAAGATGATGCGGTCCTCGAAGAGCTTGTTGTAGGGGTCGGACCGCTTCATGCCGTAGGAGGTGCGCTCCTCGAACTGCGGCAAGATGTAGCGGCTCGACGGGGCGGGCACCGCGAGGCGGTTGGTGGGTTCGATGTTCATGCGTGTCTCCAAGTCCTGTTCAGGCCGCGGTCAGTTCTCGCCCTTGGCGTCGGCCTGGCCGACACCCTTGCCCTCGACCGCCTGGTCGGACCGGCTGAAGACGTGGTCGACGAAGCCGTAGCCCTTGGCCTCCTCCGCGCTGAACCAGCGGTCGCGGTCGGAGTCCTTCTCGATCTGCTCGACGGTCTGGCCGGTGTGCTCGGCGATCAGCTGCGCCATCTGCTTCTTGACGTAGAGCATCTGCTCGGCCTGGATCTTGATGTCCGTGGCCGTGCCGCCGATGCCGCCCGAGGGCTGGTGCATCATGACGCGCGCGTGGGGCGTGGCGTAGCGCTTGCCCTTCGTGCCGGCCGACAGCAGGAACTGGCCCATCGAGGCGGCCATGCCCATCGCGACGGTGGCGACGTCGTTGGGGATCCAGTTCATCGTGTCGAAGATGGCCATGCCGGCAGAGATCGAGCCGCCGGGGCTGTTGATGTAGAGCCAGATGTCCTTCTCGGGGTCCTCGGCCGACAGCAGCAGCAGCTGCGCGGCGATGGCGTTCGCGTTGTCGTCGCGGACGTCGGACCCGAGGAAGATGATCCGCTCCTTGAGCAGGCGGTTGTAGATGTGGTCGTCCAGACCACCCGGCATGCCGTTGCCGTTGGCGGAGGTCTCCGAAATCACCATGTCTCCATCGTCGAAGTGGTCCAGCCTCTCGCCACGGGATGCGGCGCCGGCTGGCTCGTCACTGACCCTAACGCGCGACCCCTCGGGCAGATTTCCCGAACCGCGCCGTGTTCGCCGTGAGCGCACAAACCTGAGCGGGTCGCGCGCAACCACGCGCACTGGCACGCGCGCCGGACCCCACCGGTCGTATGCCGTCCGGCGGGGTCCGTGGTCGCGCGGGTCAGCCGTGCAGTGCGTCGTGCGGTCGGTCGGTCGTGCGTCAGCCGTTGAGGCCGTTGTCCTGGCCGGCGTCGTAGGTGTCCGAGGCGGCCCCGTCGGCCGGGTCGTCCGCCCCGTCGTCGAAGGACCCGTTGCCGCCGGCTCCCGACGCGGCCTGGTCGAGGGACCGGTCGCGGGGCTCGTCGACGGCGTTGCTGCCGTCGAGGTTGCCGCGGTCCGCGTCGTCGCCGGAGCCCTCGGCCGCGGTGCTGTCACGCTCGGGCGGGTTGGTGCCGTCGGGGTCGGCGCTGTTGATGTCGGTGTCGGCCATGCCGGCGCCCGACTCGTCGGTGCTGCTCATCACTGGCTCCCTCGTCGAGGTGCGGACCGCCGGTCGGCGACCTCCCGTGTCGTACCCGGGCCTCGCGCCCGACAACCCGCCACCGCCCGCGCATCGGCCCCGGACATGCCGTGAGGCCGACCCCCGAGCGGGGGCCGGCCTCACGGCATACGCAGATCTGGCGAGCGACGGTCAGGCGTCGGCCTTCTCGGCCTGCGCGTCGTCGGCGACCTCGTCGGACTCGACGACGTCCTCGTCACCCTCGGTGCCGGGGACGGCCTCGTTGAGGTCGATGACGTTGCCGGCGGTGTCCTTGACGGCGACCTTCTCGAGGACCGTGGCGAGCGCCTTGCGGCGGGCGACCTCGGCGACCATGGCGGGGATCTGGCCCTCCTGGTCGAGCGACTGCGCGAACTGGTTGGGGTCCATGCCGTACTGCTGCGAGCTCATGACGAGGAACTCGATGAGCTCCTGCTGCTCGACCTTGACCTCTTCCTTCTCGGCGATCGCGTCGAGCACGAGCTGGGTCTTGAGACCCTTGCGGGTGCTCTCGCCGACCTCGGCGCGGTGCTCGTCGTCCTCGAGACGACCCTCACCCTCGAGGTGGCTGTGCACCTCGGCCTCGACGATGCTCTCGGGGATCGGCACCTCGACCTTCTCGAGGATGGCCTCGAGGAGCTGGTCGCGGGCGGCGACGCCCTGGGCGAACTTGGCGTCGACCTCGGCCTTGGCGGTCAGGTCGGCCTTGAGCTCGTCGAGCGTGTCGAACTCCGAGGCCAGCTGGGCGAACTCGTCGTCGAGCTCGGGCAGCTCGCGCTCCTTGACCGCGGTGACGGTCACGGTGCAGTTGGCGTCCTGGCCCTCCTGGTCGCCGCCTGCGAGGGGGGCGGTGAACTGCTTGGTCTCGTCGGCCGTCATGCCGATGAGCGCCTCGTCGAGACCGTCGAGCATGTTCTTGCTGCCGACCTCGTAGGAGACGCCGGTGACCTCGTCGATCTGCTCGCCGTCGATCTCGGCGGACAGGTCGATCGAGACGAAGTCGCCGTCCTGGACGGCGCGGTCGACGCCCTTGAGGGTGCCGAAGCGCGCGCGGAGGTCGGTGAGGCGCTGCTCGACGGCCTCGTCCTCGACCTTGACCTCGTCGACGGTCAGCTCGATGTCGCCGAAGTCGGGGAGGGTGATCTCGGGGCGCTTGTCGACCTCGGCGGTGAAGACGAAGTCCTCGCCGTCGGTCGCGGGCACCTGGAGGTCGGTGATCTCGGGCTGGCCGAGCGGACGCACCTCGTGCTCCTCGAGGGCCTGGCCGTAGAAGGTCGGGAGGGCGTTGTTGACGGCCTCCTCGAGGACGGCCGCGCGACCGACGCGCTGCTCGATGATGCGAGCCGGCACCTTGCCCTTGCGGAAGCCGGGCACCTGGATGTGCTCACCGATGTGCTTGATGGCCGCGTCGAGGCTCGGCTTGAGCTCCTCGAACGGGACCTCGACGGTCATCTTGACCCGGGTCGGGCTGAGGGTCTCGAGCGCACTCTTCACTGCGGGTTACTCCATTGGGGTGGTGCCGACGTGGTCGTCGACGGTGAATGGACGGGCCAGCGCACCATGCTATCGGGCACGCGGCCGATGGCTAAATGCGCGGATCGTCCGGGACGCGCCGCGGCCTATGCTCAGGCTCCATGAGCACCTCCCCCGGACCGTTCGCCTCGCCCGAGAGCGCCGCCCTGCGACCGATCCAGATGGTGTCGGTCGCGGTCGGCATGGGGGCCCTGATGCTGAGCGCCGTGCGCATCGTCGTGGACCCGTCAGCGCCGATGCCCTCGCCGTGGGCGGTGGGCATCGTGCTCGCCACGCTGGTCGCCTCGGCGACCCTCATCCGCTACGTCGGGTATGCCGTGCCGGCCCTCCCCCACGGCCTGCCCCGCGAGAACGCCGAGACGACGAGCCTGCGCTACTTCACCTCGACGACGACCCTGCGCACGGCCCTGTGCGAGGCACCGGTCCTCGTCGCGTTCGCGTGCTCGTTCGCCTTCACGCCGCACTCGTGGCTGCCGCTGCTCATCGCGCTTCCGGGTGGTCTGGCGCTCTTCTGGATCCACGGCTGGCCCTCCGCCCGTACGGCCGCCGCCGTCGAGGCCGGCCTGGAGGCCGACGGCGCGGAGAGCTGGCTGAGCGAGGCCCTCGGCTTCCGCTGAGGCCGGTCCTCGCGACGGCGTGTGCCGGGTGGCCGGGTCAGTCGACGGTGCCGCCGCTGCGCCAGTAGCGACCCTCGGCTCGCTCGAGGAAGCCCTCCTCGACGAGGTAACGCCGCAGCGCAGCGACGTCGGGGTGGAAGGAGCGGAGGCGGTTGTTGACCTGCGACTCGTCGTACTTCTCCCCCGGCTCGAACTCCTGGGCGAGCAGGTCGAGCACGACGAGCCGCTTGCGGATCTTGGTGGGGATGCTCGTCAGGGAGCCGTCGGGCGCGAGGAACGAGCGGAGCACGGCGTCGCGGTCGCGCAGGGCGTCCTGCAGGTCTGGGCGGAACATGCGACCCACGCTAGGAAGTGGGAACGCCCGTGGGCAAAGGCTTTTGGAGCGGGCGACGAGAATCGAACTCGCGTGATCAGTTTGGAAGACTGAGGCTCTACCATTGAGCTACGCCCGCACGGCGCCGGTCGTGCCGGCGATCCGAGGTGCCAGCGTACTGGGTCCACGACCGTCCGCCGAAATCGGCCCCTCTGCCGGTGGTCCGCTTCGGCCCGGCGGCTCGGACACGGCCCCTCGGCCGTCGTTGGGCTACGATTCCGACGCCACGGGGTGTGGCGCAGCTTGGTAGCGCATTGCGTTTGGGACGCAAGGGCCGCAGGTTCAAATCCTGTCACCCCGACATCTCGCGGAGGCCGAGCTCGGAGCGACGAAGTCGCCCGAGCTCGGCCTCCGCTCTTGTCGGGGTGCACAGGATGCCGGGAGGCCGAACAGCCGCGGCGAGGAACGAGCCGCGGCAGCGAGGCCGGCGTCCTGTCACCCCGCGAGGCAACGGACCGGGGCCTCGACGTCATTCGTGGAGGTTCTCCGGCACCTGGTGCCGAGAAGACTCCTCGACGCTCAGGGCAGCAGGTCGAGGCGCAGCTCGTTGATCGTGCGGCCGACGGCGACTCCCTTGGCCTCGAAGCCGTCCCGCGGACGCCACTGCGGCCGGGCGACCCGGCTGGCCTCGAACCGCGGGTGCGCCGCGACCTCGGCGAGCGCGTGCTCGGCGTAGAAGTCCTGATCGGTGGCGATGAGCACGTGACCCCCGGGCTTGAGCACCCGGGCGAGCAGGTCGAGGTTAGCGGGGCTGACGAACCGGCGCTTGGTGTGCTTCTGCTTGCGCCACGGGTCGGGGAAGAAGAGGTGGACGGCGTCGAAGGCCGCGTCGGGCACACGCTCCTCGAGGAAGAGCACGGCGTCGCCGATCTCGACGCGCAGGTTGGGCACGCCGACCTCGTCGGCGTCCGCGAGCATCCGGGCGAGCCCGGGGGTGTGGACGTCCATGGCGAGGATGTCGTGCTCGGGGAAGGCCGCGGCATACGCGATCGCGGCGTGACCGTGACCGCAGCCGATCTCGAGGACGACGGGGGCGGTGCGCCCGAACGCCTTCGCCGCGTCGAAGGGGCCTTCGGGCAGCGACCTGGCGGGTGCGAGGCGTTCGACGCGGTCCTTGGTCAGCGAGGACAGCCGGCCGCGGCGCACGAAGGTGCGCACCCGCGCGGGGGTCACACCCGGCGGCAGGTCGGGCACGACGTGCTCCTTGCGCCGGTCGGGGCCGGCATCGCGGGTCGTCGCTTCGGTGGGGTGCTCGCTCACGCAGGCATCGTAGTGACGCCGGGCGCCCTCCCGAAGTTCGCTGCGGCTCGGCCGGTCCCGGCAGCCGGAGCGAGGGCTACGTTGGGAGCTGCACGAGGGCCGGAGAGCGGTCCTCGCCGACCGAGAGGCAAGTCATGAGTGTCTTCGACAACATGAAGGACCAGGTCAGCAAGCAGGTCGACGAGCACGGCGAGCAGGTGGGCCAGGGCGTCGACAAGGCCGGCGACCTCCTCGACGAGAGGACCGGCGGACAGTACGCCGACAGGGTCGACCAGGGCCAGGACGCCCTCAAGAACGGTCTCGACGGCCTCGACGGCCAGGACGACGACATCAGCTGACCCCGCCCGCACCCGACTGCGCGAGGGTGGCGGCCCGTCTCGGGCGGCCACCCTCCTCGCGTCAGGTACGCCAGATGGTCACGACAGCCCGGTCGTCCCCGAGCCCCGCGGCCGCCTGGTCGCAGAGCCGCTGGGCGAGCCCCTCGAAACCGGTCCGGATGAAGGACTCGGCCCGCCCGAGCATGCGGTCGATACCGTCGACGAGGGCCTTGTCGCGGGCCTCGATGACGCCGTCGCTGTAGAGCACGAGCGCGTCACCGCGCCGGATCGTGCCGCTCTCGCGGGGGTACTCGGCCTGCTCGATGACCCCGAGCAGGGGCCCGCGGCCGCCGGAGAGCATGCGCCACCGGCCCGAGCCCGACGCGAACTGCGCGGCAGCCGGGTGGCCGGCATACCCGATGGTGAAGTCGCCCGTCTCGAGGTTGACGGCGACGTGGACGGCCGTGGCGAAGCCCTCGTCCCAGCGCAGCCGCAGCAGGTGGTTGTTGGCCGACTGCAGGAAGCCGCCCTCGCTCATCTCGCCCAGCAGGCCGCCGAGGGCGCCGGAGAGCAGCAGCGACCGGGTGCCGACCTCGCGACCCTTGCCGGAGACGTCGACGAGGGCCACCTCGAGGGTGACGCCGTCGGTCGACCGGCTCGCGACGACGAAGTCGCCGGCGAAGCCGTCGCCGTAGGCCGACTCGAGCGCGACCTCGGCGCCCCACTGGCGTGGGAGGGGAGGCAGCTCGCCCTGAGCACGGAGGCGGTCACGCATGTCGACGAGCATCGACTCGCCGCTGACGCCGACGACGCCCACCTGGGCGCGGGCGTGCGAGAGCCACAGCATGAGCATCATCGTGGCGACCGTGACGATCTGCGCGCCGGTGGTCGTGGGCTTCAGCTCGCCGAGGTAGGCACCGAGGATCGCCATCGCGAGGAAGAGACCGATGTAGACGACCAGCAGCAGTCGAGGCTCGAGGAAGAGGCCCGATAGCACGACGATGAAGCCGTAGACACCCCACGGCACCCGGTCCGGCCAGATGGCGATGGCGACCGTCGCGAGGATGCTCAGGGCGAGGAACGCGCTGACGAGGACCCACGGGGCACGGGTCAGCCACGGGCCGAGCAGGCGGAGGCGTCGAACGGGGCCGGCAGCGTAGCTGGAGCGCCGAGAGACGAAGCTCTCGTTGTGGGCCACGTGCCTCCCTATCCGCGATGGAGGGGGACGGCGGACAGCATGCGGTCAGCGTGCGTCCGAGTCCGGCAAAGCCGGCAAGTCCCCCGTGTTCTCGTACGCCGAAACCATACCCAGACGGCGGCTGTGGCGCTCCTCATCGCTGAACTTGGTGGCGACGAAGGTGTCGACGATCTCCTTGGCGAGGTCGTCCGCGGTGAAGCGGGCGCCGATCGAGACGATGTGGGCGTCGTTGTGCTCGCGGGCGAGGCTCGCGAGCTCGACGCTGTAGGCGAGGGCGGCGCGGATGCCGGCGACCTTGTTGGCAGCCATCTGCTCACCGTTGCCGGAGCCACCGAGCACGACCCCGAGGGAGCCCGGCTCGGCCGCGACGGCCTCGGCGGCCCGCAGCACGAAGACGGGGTAGTCGTCCTGGGCGTCGTAGCCGAAGGGGCCGTGGTCGACGACGTCGTGCCCGGCCTCGCGCAGGTGCGCGAGGAGGGACTGGTGGAGCTCGTATGCCGCGTGGTCGCCGCCGATGTGGATGCGCATGTCCGTCCTTGGGTGCGTCGGAGGGGTGGATCGCTGGTGGTGCGGATGGAGGGTGCGGAGCGAGGGTACTGAGAGGGTGCTGCCGTCGTGGTTCCGGTGCGGATGCCCGTGGGAGGGCGGTCGAGCCGGGTGGCCGAGCTCCAGGTGCCGAGCTCGACGTGCCCGGCTCGTCAGTCGAAGATCGGGCCCTCCGTGCGGCTGCGCTTCAGCTCGTAGAAGCCGGGGGTGCCGGCGACGAGCACGCAGCCGTCCCACAGCCGGGCGGCGGCCTCACCCTTGGGTGCGGGGGTCACGACCGGGCCGAAGAAGGCGACGCCCTCGACGGCGATGATCGGGGTGCCGACGTCGGTGCCGACGAGGCTGATGCCCCGCTTGTGGCTGCGGTGCAGGGCGGCGTCGAACTTCTTGTGGTGGGCGTCCTTGGCGAGCGCCGCGGGCAGGCCGACCTCGTCGAGCGACTCGCGGATGACCTGGTCGAAGTCGTTCATCTTGCGCAGGTGGATCCGGGTGCCCATGGCGTCGTAGAGCGGCTTGACGACGGAGTCCCCGTGGGCCTCGGCGGCGGCGATGATGACGCGCACCGGTCCCCAGGCCTCGTCCATGCGCGCCCGGTAGGCGGCGTCGAGGTCGTGGCGGTGCTCGTTGAGGACGGCGAGGCTCATCACCGACCACGTGACGTCGATCTCGCGGAGCGTCTCGACCTCCATGAGCCAGCGGGACGTCATCCACGCCCACGGACACATCGGGTCGAACCACATCTCGACGGGGGTACGGCTCGTGCTGGGGGTGTCGTTCACATCGGCCATGCGGCCCATCATGGCACTGCCCGCCGGGCGCCGATTCCGGTGGTGGACCGGTCGGGGTTCCGTGCGAGGATGGCCCGCGACGACGCCGTCCGACCGACGCTCCGTCGTGCCCCCAGCCCCTTCCCAGGAGGTCCTACGTGCCCGGCAAGAACCTGACCCGCGACGAGGCGGCGAGCCGCGCCAGCATCCTGCGCGTCGACTCCTACGACGTCCGTCTCGACCTGACGACGGGACCGGAGAACTTCCACACGGTCACCACGGTCACGTTCGCCTGTTCCGAGCCCGGTGCCGACTCGTTCATCGACCTCATCGCCGACTCCGTCGAGAAGGTGACCCTCAACGGCGTCGACCTCGACCCGGCCGAGGTCTTCGCGGACTCGCGCATCGCCCTGCCGGGCCTGGCCGCCGAGAACGAGCTCGTCGTCGACGCGACCGGCCGCTACACCAACACCGGCGAGGGGCTGCACCGCTTCGTCGACCCGGTCGACAACGAGGTCTACCTCTACACGCAGTTCGAGGTCCCGGACTCCCGGCGCATGTATGCCGTGTTCGAGCAGCCCGACCTCAAGGCGTCCTTCCGCTTCACGGTGACCGCGCCCGCGCACTGGAAGGTCATCAGCAACTCCCCCACGCCCGCCCCGCAGGCCGCCGGCGTGGCCGACGGCGTCGAGCGCGCGACGTGGTCGTTCGAGCCCACGAAGCGCATCTCCTCCTACATCACGGCGCTCATCGCCGGGCCCTACGACGAGGTCCGCGACGAGGTGCAGACGCGCAAGGGAGTCGTGCCGCTCGGTGTCTACTGCCGCAAGTCGCTGACGCAGTACCTCGACGCCGACAACATCTTCGACTGCACGAAGAAGGGGTTCGCCTTCTTCGAGGAGGAGTTCGACCAGCCGTACCCCTTCGAGAAGTACGACCAGATCTTCACGCCCGAGTACAACATGGGCGCGATGGAGAACGCCGGCGCCGTGACCTTCGTCGAGGTCTACGTCTTCCGGTCCAAGGTCTCCGAGGCCAAGATCGAGCGCCGCGCCCTGACGATCCTGCACGAGCTGGCCCACATGTGGTTCGGCAACCTCGTGACGATGAAGTGGTGGGACGACCTCTGGCTCAACGAGTCCTTCGCCGAGTGGGCGTCGACGACGTGCCAGGCCGAGGCCACCGAGTGGACGAGTGCGTGGACGACCTTCGGCACCGCGGAGAAGGCGTGGGCCTACACCCAGGACCAGCTCTCCTCGACCCACCCGATCGCCGCCGACATGCGCCACCTCGAGGACGTCGAGGTCAACTTCGACGGCATCACCTACGCCAAGGGCGCGTCCGTGCTCAAGCAGCTCGTCGCCTACGTGGGTCGCGAGCCGTTCGTCGCCGCGCTGCGCGAGTACTTCCGCAAGCACGCCTGGGGCAACACGACCCTCGCCGACCTGCTCGGCGAGCTCGAGAAGGCCTCTGGGCGCGAGCTGACCGAGTGGAGCAAGCTGTGGCTCGAGACGGCGGGCGTCAACACGCTGCGCCCCGTCTTCGAGGTCGACGCCGACGGGCGCTACAGCTCGTTCGCGATCACGCAGTCGGCCACCGAGGAGCACCCCACCCTGCGTCCGCACCGCATCGGTGTGGGCCGGTATGCCGTCCGCCGCGGCACCGACGGCTCGGCCGACGTCCTCGAGCGCGTCGGCTATGACGAGGTCGACATCGCCGGTGAGCGCACCGAGCTGGTCGAGCTCGTCGGCCAGGAGCAGCCGGACCTGCTGCTGCTCAACGACGACGACCTCGCCTACGGCAAGATCCGCCTCGACGAGCGCTCCCTCGCCACGGCTCTGTCGCTCCCCCGCGGCTTCCAGGACTCGCTGCCGCGCTCGCTCGTGCTCGGCGCGACGTGGGACATGACCCGCGACGGCGAGATGCCGGCCCGGGACTTCGTGCGCTTCGTCCTCGAGTCGCTGCCCGGCGAGACCGACTCGACCCTGCTGCGGGTGCTGATCGGCCAGATGTCCACGGCCGCCCGGCTCTACACCGCACCGGAGCACCGCGCCGAGGTGTCCTCGATGCTGTCGTCGTCGCTGCGCTCGCTCGCCGAGTCGGCCGAGGCCGGCAGCGACGCCCAGTTCCAGCTCGTCGAGGCGTGGTCCGCTGCGACGTCCGACCCCGCGGACGAGGCACGCCTGCGGGCCCTGCTCACCGGCGCGGAGTCGCTGCCCGGCCTGACCGTCGACACGGAGCTGCGCTGGACCTTCATCAAGGCCCTGGCCGCGCTCGGCGTCGCCGACGAGGTCGAGATCGCGACGGAGCTCGACCGTGACCCGACCGCCACCGGCAAGGAGCGGGCCGCCGAGGCCCTCGCCGCCCGGCCCACCGCCGAGGCCAAGGCCGACGCCTGGGCCAAGGCCGTCGAGCGCAACGACCTGTCCAACCAGATGGTCGAGGCCGTCAGCGCCGGCTTCCGCCGCAGCACCGACCTCTCGCTGCTCGAGCCGTACGTGGAGCGCTACCACTCGATGCTCGTCGACGCCTGGGCGCAGCGGAGCGTCGCCATCGGTGAGCGCGTCGTGGGCGGCTTCTACCCGTTCTCGCTCGCGAGCGCGCAGCTGAAGGAGGCCTCGGACGCATGGCTCGCCGCCAACGCGGACGCGGCCCCGGGACTCGTGCGCACCGTCGCCGAGAACCGCGACACGATCGCCCGCGCGCTCGTCGCGCAGGAGCGTGACCGGCTCGGCTGACCCGGTGCGGGACCGACCGACGTCAGTCCGTCGGTCCCGCACCACGGCTTCACCGGCTCCCTCCCCGCGCTCGGGGCCGAGGCCTGCTCACCCGCACACCGAGACCGCCCGACGCGCACCGACCTCTGACTGACACCGACCCCCGACTGAGACCCTGTGATCACCACCTTCACGAACCTGACCCCCGTCGTCCGCCAGATCTCCACCCCCGCCCCGACTCCGACGCCGAGTCCGTCTCCCTCGCAGGAGCTGCCCGTGAACCTCTCGATGCCCGACCTCTCCGGCCTGACCTGGTCCGGGGTCGGCGACTGGCTCGTCGGGACGCCGCTGCTCATCATCACGGTGGTGTTCGTCGGCTTCGTCGCCCGCTTCCTGCTGCACCGCCTCATCAACCGGGTCGTCACGACGGCCACCTCGAAGCGGGCCGAGCGCCTGGCGAGCATCCCCGGCGCCGGGCGGGCCCTGCAGGCGGTCGGCGTCGCCAACGTCCGCCACGTCCAGCGCACCCAGACGATGGGGGCCCTGCTCAAGAGCATCACCACCTTCGTCGTGGGCGGCATCACCGTCCTGACGGTCCTCTCGCTCGTCGGCATCCCGCTCGGGCCGATGCTCGCCTCCGCCAGCGTCGGCGGCGTCGCCCTGGCCTTCGGAGCACAGAGCCTCGTCAAGGACTTCCTCTCCGGCGTCTTCATGATCGTCGAGGACCAGTACGGCGTCGGCGACGTCATCGACACCGGCGAGGTCGTCGGCACCGTCGAGAACGTCTCGCTGCGCGTCACCCAGCTGCGCGACGCCGGTGGCATGACGTGGTACGTCCGCAACGGCGAGATCGTCCGCATCGGCAACAAGACGCAGGGCTGGTCGACGGCCATCGTCGACCTGGCCATCGCCTACGACCAGGACGTCGAGAAGGCGATCGGCGTCATCCGCGACGTCGTCAGCGTCATGGACGACGACGAGGCCTTCAAGGACATCCTCCTCGAGGAGCCCAAAGTCGTCGGTGTCGAGTCGATCGCCAACGGCGCCATCACCATCCGCGTCATCGCCAAGACGATCGCCAACGAGCAGTTCGGGATCCAGCGCGAGATCCGTGAGCGGGTCAAGCTCGCCTTCGACCGTGAGGGCGTGCGCAGCCCGCTCCCCGTGATGCCGCCGTACGGCGGGACCGCCCCGAAGTGACGCCCCCTCGTCGCGGTCGACCCGACGCGGGCGGTCACGCCGACTCTGGGAGACTGCCGACGTGACGTACTACGACGACTTCGGTGGCCACGAGACCTTCGCGAAGCTGGTGCGCGAGTTCTACCGCGGCGTCGCCGAGGACGAGCCGCTGCGCGCCCTCTACCCCGAGCAGGACCTCGAGCCGGCGCAGGAGCGGCTGCGGATGTTCTTCGAGCAGTACTGGGGCGGTCCCACCACCTACTCCGAGCAGCGCGGACACCCGAGGCTGCGCATGCGCCACCACCCGTTCGCGGTCACCCCGGACATGCGCGACCGCTGGCTGCTGCACATGATGAACGCCGTCGACACCCTGGAGCTCTCGCCGGAGAACGACGACCGGCTGCGCGACTACCTCACGCGGGCGGCATACTCCCTCGTCAACTCGCCGGGACCCGACGGGACCTTCTGACGCCTCCCCCTCGGCGCCCTCGTAACTCACAGCAACTCACAGCGCGTTCACGGGTGGCGACCCTGCCCCGGGGTGTTCTCTGGACCTAGGTGGATCAACGGCCGGGCCCCTCGCCCGGCGGCCACGACGGAGGGACGAACATGGTGTCGATCAACGGAAAGCCCGTGAACAGGAAGACGGCCGGCGCAGCCGCCGTGGCGGCGGCTGCAGCCGTCATCGGTCTCGGGGTCACGCAGGTCGCGCGGGCGGACGACGCGACCACGACGAGCCCCACCCCCACGGCGACGTCCACGCAGGCAGGTCCGAACGGCGACGCGACCGGCCCCGGTCCGGGCAAGGGCTGGGGTCCGGGCGGACGCCACGGCGGCATGGGCATGGGGCTCGGCCACGGCGCCGACCTGTCGGCACTGGCCACGAAGCTCGGGGTCGACCAGACCAAGCTCGAGGACGCGCTCAAGGCCGTGCGGGACGAGCTCAGGGCGAGCCGCACCCCCGGTCAGGGCAACGCGACCAAGCCCGACCCGACGACGATGCAGGACCAGCTGGCGACCAAGCTCGCTGCCAAGCTCGGCATCGACGTGGCCAAGGTCAAGGCCGCGTTCGCCGACCTGCGGACCGCCCACGAGGCCGACGAGCAGAAGGCCTTCGACGACCGGCTCGCGCAGGCCGTCAAGGACGGCAAGCTGACCCAGGCCGAGGCCGACGCCGTGAAGAAGGCGGCCAAGGCCGGAGTCATCGACATGCACGGCGGCCCGCGCTGAGCGACCGCTTCGGAGGGCGTTCCCCGACCTCGGGGGACGCCCTTCAGCGTGCGGCGAGATGCGCCCGCAGGGACGGCACGACGTGGTTGCTCAGCAGCGGGGCGAGGTCGGGCGGCAGCTCCCCGTCGAGGTCGAGCCAGCGCTGCTCGGCGATCTCGGCCAGCGGCGCGGGGTCGTCGTGCGGACGCAGGTGCGTGACGAAGACGGTCGCGTCGACGAAGGCTCCCGGTTCGTTGGCCGCCACGTCGTGGAAACGACCCAAGGGCTCGCCCGAGTCCGAGACGTCGACCCCGACCTCCTCCATGACCTCTCGTACGGCCGCCTCCCGTTCGCTCTCGCCCGGGTCGATCTTGCCACCGGGGAGCATGAAGCCGGCTGTTCCAGCCTTGCGGACGGTGAGCAGCCTGCCGTCCCGGACGAGGCAGAACGCCGCCGTGACAAAGGTCGTCATGGCACGACCGTAGTGCCCGGCGGAGCCCGCCCCCGGCCACACGGCATACGCCCTTGGGAACCCAGGACACGGGCCTCGGGCTCGCGTCCACGGCGGCCGGAGGTCGTGCGGTGACGTGCGCGCTGCCGCCACAAGGACGGGCCCCCGCGACGCGTTGCAAGAAGTTGCAGAACTTTCTTTGAGTTTTCGGTCCGATGAGGAACGATGGTGGCTCGTGACGCCATCAGCAACCCAGACCCTGAACCACGCGGGACACGACGTGGACGTTCGCGAGGACGCGACCGCGATCCACGCCGCCGACCGACCGGACGCCGCCTGGTGGCGGCAGGCCGTGATCTACCAGATCTACCCGCGTTCGTGGGCCGACCAGGACGGCGACGGCATCGGCGACCTGCCCGGCATCACGTCGCGACTGCCGCACCTGAGGGCCCTCGGCGTCGACGCCATCTGGCTCTCGCCGTTCTACACCTCGCCGCAGGCCGACGCCGGCTACGACGTCGCGGACTACCGCGACATCGACCCCATCTTCGGCTCGCTCTCCGACGCCGACGCCCTGATCGCGCGCGCCCACGAGCTCGGCCTCAAGGTCATCGTCGACATGGTGCCCAACCACTCCTCCGACGAGCACGAGTGGTTCAAGGCCGCCCTGGCCGCAGGCCCCGGCTCGGCCGAGCGCGCGCGCTACATGTTCCGCGAGGGCCGCGGCGAGCACGGCGAGCTGCCCCCGAACAACTGGGAGTCCGTCTTCGGCGGCGCCGCCTGGACGCGGGTGACCGAGGCCGACGGCACGCCGGGCCAGTGGTACCTGCACATCTTCGACACCAAGCAGCCCGACTTCAACTGGGAGCACCCCGAGGTGCGTGCCGAGTTCGAGTCGATCCTGCACTTCTGGCTCGACCGCGGCGTCGACGGCTTCCGCGTCGACGTGGCGCACGGCCTCATCAAGGAGCAGGGCCTGCCCGACACCGAGGAGGAGCGCACGACGATGCTCGGCCACGCCGAGCACGAGCATGGTGAGGGCGAGCACGCCGTCGAGGAGGCGCCGCGCATCGACCACACGAAGCGCAGCCCCATGTGGGATCAGGACGGGGTCCACGAGATCTACCGCGCCTGGCGCCAGATCCTCGAGTCCTACGGCACGCCCGACCGCATCCTGTGCGCCGAGGCCTGGGTCGAGCCGCAGGAGCGCGCTGTCGCCTACGTCCGTCCGGACGAGATGCACCAGGCGTTCAACTTCGACTTCCTCACCGCGTCGTGGATCGCCGAGGACCTTCGGGCGGTCATCACCTCCTCGCTGCACGCCGCCGACTCGGTGGGCGCCCCGTCGACGTGGGTGCTGTCGAACCACGACGTCGTGCGCCACGCGACGCGCCTCGGCTACGCCCCCGGCACGCCGCGGATGAACGGCATCACGGCGACCGACCCGCAGCCCGACCGCGAGCTCGGCCTGCGCCGTGCCCGGGCGGCGACGGCCCTCATGCTGGCCCTGCCGGGGGGCGCGTACATCTACCAGGGCGAGGAGCTCGGCCTGCCGGACTCGACCGACATGCCGGCGGAGTTCCGCCAGGACCCGACGTTCGCCCGCACGGCCGGCGCCGAGACCGGCCGTGACGGCTGCCGCGTGCCGATCCCGTGGTCGTCGCAAGGTCCGTCGCTCGGCTTCGGCCCGAGCGCCAGCACGTGGCTGCCGCAGCCCGAGGTGTACGCCGAGTACGCCGTCGACCGCCAGGAGGGCGTGCCCGGGTCGACGCTCGAGCTCTACCGCTCGCTCCTCGCCGCACGCCGCGAGCTCTCGCTCGGCACGGGCTCGCTGACGTGGGTGCAGGGGTATGCCGGTGACGTCGTCGCGCTCACCAACGGCGCCTCCCAGCGCGACCGGGTGCTCGTCGTCACCAACCTCGGTGCGGACGCCGTCGCCCTGCCCGAGGGCGCCGAGGTCATCGTCGCCTCGGGTGCGCTCGAGGACGGGCTCGTCCCGACCGACACGACGGTCTGGGCCCGCTGGTCCTGACGCGGGAGGCTGTGGCCGCCTGAGTGGCCACCCGCACGTGAGGCCCCTGTCCCTCGGGACGGGGGCCTCACGGCATACCGAGGCCTGTGGATGACGGCCAGGGCGACGCGGCCGGCTCTCCTACGGTCGGTGCATGACGCGCTACTCCTTCGACACCCACGGGGTGTCCCGAGCGCGCCTGGCCCTGTCGCACGACCCGGCCGAGCTGAGCGCCTGCGCGTCGGCCGTGGCCTCTGCCGGGATGGCGGCCACGGTCGCTCTGGGCGACGACGCGGAGGGCCTGAGGGCCGCGATCGAGCGCTTCCGCGTCGTGCACGCCCACGCCTTCGACGCCCTGGCTGATGCCGCGAGTGCCCTCGGTGACCGGCTCGACCGGTCCACGCTGGAGATGCGCTCGGTGGAGCTGTTCGTCACGGCTGGCTTCTCGGCGGTGACGGCGGACGGCTCCGGAGCGCCCCGCGGTCCGACGCGGTCGGAGCTGCGGTGACCAGGGCGTCCGAGGTCGGGCACTCGGCGCCAGCCATCGCTGGGGACCTCGCGCTGCCACTGCCGTCCGGCGACGTCGCCGGCCTGCGCTCTGCGGCACGGTCGCTCGACCGGGCAGTTGCACGCGCCCGAGCGACGACGACGGCCCGCGGCACGCTGGGACCCCGTCTGGGTGCGGTCTGGACCGGTGAGGCGGCTGCAGCGGCCGGGGCCGAGGCCGACGAGCTGGGCGCTCGCACGCGTCGGGTGGTGGAGGTCTTCCCCGGCGCGTCGCGGTCCCTGCTGACGTATGCCGCGGGGCTCGAGCTCGCGGTCGCTCGGGTGCGGTCGCTGCAACGGCAGTGGGACGCCTTGGACGTCGAGCACGCCCTGGCCGTCCGCCGGCTCGCTGCGCTGCCCGACCCCACGGGTGCCGTCGCCATGCTGGGGGCCGAGCACGCGCGGTCCGACCAGCTCGCGGGGAGAGCGCGGCTCAGCCGGTCGTACGCCGGTGTGGTCGAGGAGCTGCGCAAGACGGCCCGGCGTAGCGCGGGGCTCGTGGCCACGGCGACCGACACGACGGTGCCGGCCGGCACGGCGACCAGCGCGGCAGCCGTACGGACCGTGGTGACCGGGGGCCTGTGGTTCGCCGACGGTGCGGTCGCTGCACGGCAGTCGCGTGACGCGGCTGTCGACGACAGCGCGCTCGCACGGCGGCTCATCACGGGTGCGTCACCCGGCACCGGCGGTGGGGCCGCGGGCGGCGAGATCGACGGGCTCACCGCCAGGGTCAGGTCGCGGGTCGCCGACCCCGTCTACGCGCAGGCCATGATGTCCGAGCTCGGTGCCGACGGTCTGTCCCGGCTGCTCATGGCGGCGGGCGTGGCGCAGGTGGCATCCGGCGCGAAGGTGGACAGGGTGCGTGCCCTGTTGAGCGCCCTCGGCTCACTCGTCATCACGGCGACGAGCCACACGGCGCCGACCGGCACCGACCCACGGACCCGCGCCCAGCTGGCTTCAGGTGCGGCCCTGCTGGCCGACGAGCTGGTCGCCGGGCTCGACACCGTCCACGCCGCCCCGGATGGCGGGCGCGCCTCGGGCGCTTGGCTGCTCGGTCAGCTGCTCACGGGTGCGCGAGCCTCGGGCGACGACCGACGCCTTCCGGCGCGTCTGGCGCGACGGGCCGCGGCGGCGGCCGCCGCCTCGGAGATCGCCGAGACCCGTGATGCCGACACCGCCCTCAGCCACGGCAGCACCCTGACGCCCGACGCAGGCCAGTCGTTCTCGTCGTGGTTCGACGACGCAGCCGAGACCGGCGACGCGCTCCATGTGCTCCTCGGGCAGCTCGGTGGTGACCCGTCGGACGCGGCCGCCCTGCTGGCCGAGCCGCTCCCCGACTCCGCAGTCGCCGGGAGCGCACTCGCCAACTCGCGCGGTGACCGGCTCACGGTCGGAGAGCACCTCGTGCGACGGTGGATCACCCACGAGGCCAACGGGATCGAGAGCCGCTCCGACCTCCGGCTCGCCTCGGACGCCGACCTGAGGACTCTGCTGACGCGCGCCTCGTCGGCCGCCGCGGGTGGCCTCGACGGCGCGCCGACGGGGATGGCCGAGACCCGGGCGCGGATCATGCTCGAGGTCTCACGCACGAGCCGCTTCGCCATGCTGGACGCCTCCACGACGCAGAGCTACTCCCGCGCCACGGCGCCGCTGGAGCCCCTCGTCGTCGAGTGGCTGTCCGCGATGCGGGAGAACGTCGACCTCGCCCTGACCACGCCCGCGCTCGGGGCCCCGGCAACGCCGTACGCGGCGCCCACCTCCACCGGGGCACAGCCCTGGCTCGACACCCGCGAGCTGACCGGCGTCGTCGGTGCCCTCGCCGTCGACGCCGGGACGGGCCTGCACGCCAGGGAGCCCGGCGCGGCATACGACCGCCTGGTCGAGCACGAGCTCGACGAGACGCAGCGCTCGGTGCAGGCGGGGTCGGACGTGCGGCACGACGCGGTGCGCCTCGGGTTCTTCGACCAGTCAGCGTCCGCCGCGCTGGTCGACGTGGCTCGACGTCAGGACACGCTCAACCGTTCGGCACTGCAGGGGACCGCGGAGGCGGGGCACGTCATCGAGACGATCATGCGCGGTGGCCTCGCAGGGCTGGTCTCCACGGTGCACGCCTACGTCCAGGACGGGACGACGCGTACCGCCCTGGACGACCTCGTCGTCTCCTTGGTCCGTTCCGACGTCGAGCTCGACCAGACCGAGCGCAACGACGCCCGTCGCGCGGAGCTGGTGAGCCGCATCGCGGCGATCACAGGCGGCCGCGACGCCGTCCTGCCTGCCATGGCCTTGGGGGCAGCGCGCGGCCCGGCGCTGCCGACGGCGGAGGCTTTGCGCACCGCGCGCTCGGCCGAGATCCGCGCTGCAGCCGAGGCCGCCCGCCAAGAGGCAGCAGCGGGCACGGGTTCCACTGCCCTCGATCGGCTCAAGGATCGATTGGGTCCGGCTGACCGAGCCCACGTCGCGCCATCCGACCCGGCTCGGTTGCCCAGAACGCCATCCGACGCCGCGAGGAAGATCCGTCAGTCCACTTTGACAGAATCGGCCCAGAAGACCGACCCGTGGCACCGCTCCGGCTCGTGGGTGGTCGATGACATAGCCGAGCGGGCCAGCGTCTTCTCCATCGTCGGCGGCGACGGCGTGGCAAGGGTGCTGGTTCAGATGCCGGGTAGCGTGAACGGAGTTTCCGGCCGGTTCGAGTGGATCCTCGACGGGGAACGCGTCACCCACCAGCTGTTTGTCCGCAACGGGAAGATCAACGGGGTGCCTATCAAGCCATGACCACAAACCCAGCGCGACGGATGTCCGTCGACTTCATCGCCCGACACGTCGATCTTCTGCCGCCCGAGCTCGCCTGGGGCTACCGCTCGGGGTACGTGGACGGTCGCGATGTCGTGAGGCTCGCCGAGCTGACCGTCAGCAGCGGGCACTCGGACTCTCCGGCACTGCAAGAGCTCAGCCTCCTCCTGCGGGACGCGGTCGGCCGAGTCCCCGATCTGGTCGACCAGCTGGACGACGCCCCCGGCGGAGCGGTGCTGACTCCGTCCCGGGTGTGGCTCTTCCTCGTTCTTTCGCTGGCTTGGGAGCAGAGGCAGGACTCCGCGGATGCCTTCGCGGAACTCGAGCAGATCTATGCCGACTTCGACTACCCCGAAGAGATGGAGGGGTTCGTCCCGTTCTTGCCTGCTCCTGCTGGAAGCGAGCCGGGCCGGGCTGCGCTCGAGATGCGGTGGAGCGCGTACCTGGCCGACCGCCGGCAGGAGTTCGCCCACCGTTCGAGGCCGCCCGAGGTATGACCTCGTGGGACGGCGTACCGACCCATCAGGGACGACTGCGTGATCGACAGGAAGGCCGCGCAGTCGTGGATGGATGGCCAATCCGCGCACATGACATCGACGGACATCCATGTCGAGGGGTCGACGGCTGGTCATCGGTACATGGATGACGACTCAGGATCACGGGCCGCCGGGATGCACTACCAAGCGCCCAGGGAAGGTACCCATCGATGCAGTGGAGCAGCCCTGAGCCGTACCTGACCCGAATGCGGTCTACGACCTGCTGGTGATCCGGGGGCTCGACGACTGGCTGCAGTCGGCCGACTTCTTCGACGTCGCCGCCACGCTCATCCAACGAGCGAGGAGGAGTATCGGTTGACTGCTGTCACCTTGGCGAAGCGACTGCTCGACGACGGACTTGCAGTGGCCGGCGACCTGGCAGGAGGCGAGCACCTGCCGTGGGAAGGACCGGTCGACGAGCAGGTGAACCGGCCGTCGGACCTGTGGACAGACCCCGAGGTGGATCCGCGGTTCGCGTTCGTGTGGTTCGAGCTCACTGCCTCCGGCAGGACAGTTGCTGGGGAGGCCCTCGGGCGAGTGTGCGACGTGAACTGACGAGCGCTGGGGCTCCCACGCCGAAGCCCAGTTGGCCACACCGACACGGATGCTCCCACAGCTGGAACGACTGCCCCGCGGTAGGTCGCGAGGCGTGCTCACGGTCCCCGACGAGCGCGCGCTCCGTGCCCTGTTCGAGGAGTTGACCGCAGGTGCCACACGTCGAGGACAACCCGGCTACGCCGGCGAATGGTTTGAGCGTCCCGACGGCACCCAGGTCGGCCTGCGGACCGGCTCACGCAGCGGTGGTGCGACGATCGACGTGCGCTACGCCGACGGCCAGATCAGAAAGGTCCACCTACAGTGACTCACGAACAGCCCACGCGCTCGGTCGTGGAGGACCTGCTCATGGGAACGATCTACGACTGGATCGACCTCGGCCTCGTCCGTTCGCACGTCCGTGAGGAGATGGGGGTCGAGGACCCTGAGCTCCACGTGACCGCCATGGAGGTCGTGGCCCAGCTCATCCGCGAGGGGTTCGTGGCGGCAGGGGATGTCGACCGGGATGGCTTTCATGCCTGGGACTGCACCCGGGGCGAGGCCATCTCCCGGATCGACCGTGAATGGCGTGCCGAGCCCGACCCAGAGCTCTGGCCCTTCCAGGTGGCCGCGCTCGCCCCGACCCAGCAAGGACTCGCCGTCATCGAAGCGGTGACATCCCGCGAAGGCGATGACGGGTCATGGCGGGAGCGCATGTCGCAGAGCCCGTTGGCGCTACCTCACCCCGTCGACCTTTGAGGGTGGTGCGCCGACATCGATCACGAGCCCCACTGCCCCGACACGAGAGGCTTGGGCAAGCATTCGTCTAGTCTCGTGGTCATGCAGACGACACGGGCCTATCTCTCTCACACGCCCGTGGCACTGGCTCACCGGGGCGGGTCGCTCTACGCGCCCAACGTCGGGCTCGAGAACACCATGACGGCCTTCGGCAACGCCGTGGCCCTCGGTTACACACACCTCGAGACCGACGTGCACCTCACCCGCGACGGTCGGCTCGTCGCCTTCCACGACACGCGCCTCGACCGGGTCAGCAACGCCCGAGGGCTGATTCGCGACCTCCCGTGGTCGCAGGTGTCGCACGCCGAGGTCGGCGACGGTGGCCACGTGCCTCTGCTCACCGACGTCCTCGACGCCTGGCCCGACATCAACCTCAACATCGACCTCAAGGCCCCCGGCACGGCACAGCCTCTCTGGCGCCTCATCGAGGAGCGTGGACTGCACGACCAGGTGTGCGTCGGCTCCTTCTCGCAGCGCAACATCTCGCACTTCCGCCGTCTCGCACGCGGCACCGTCGCCACCGCAGCCGCCGAGGTCGGCACGGCCCTGACCCGATTCGCCCCCGGACTCCTCACCAAGGTCTTCCGCACCCCGGCTGACGTCTTCCAGGTCCCGCCGTCGATTCCCTTGCGGGGTAGGCCAGTTCGCGTCGTCACCGCCCAGTTCGTCGAGACCGCGCACCGCTACGGCAAGCAGGTCCACGTGTGGACCATCGACGACGCCGAGGAGATGCGGCGCCTGCTCCACCTCGGCGTCGACGGGATCGTCAGCGACCGGATCGACGTGCTCAAGGACGTCCTCGTCGAGCGCGGGACCTGGACCGGAAGGACCTGACGCGCCCCGGGGCTCCGGGACGACAGGCTCCCGACCCGCCACACGGCATACGCCATCGGCTCAGCGAACGAGCACGTGCCCCCGCGACGTGGTCAGACGCGTCCACCGGCCGTGCGCCGAGATCGTCGCGGACTCTCCCGCCGACGCGAAACCGAGGACGTGGGCACCGAACGCGAGCCCGGCGGCGATCGGCGGGACGGTGTCGCTCATCGCACCCCACGTGCGCCGCCTCAGCGACTCGACCGCGTGACCGCCGGCGTTCGCCGGCGTGCCCTCGGCGATCTGTGAGATGCCCTGACGTGCAATGGATTCGATCGCGTCTCCTCGGAGCTGACCGACCGGCTCCCAACCGTCACGGGGCGGGGTGAGCCCGCTCCAGGGGGCGCGCACCGTCGTGGGAGGGACGCTCAGCACGGCGCCGTTGCCCTCGCGGGCGAGGCGGTCGTTGACCGACGCGAAAGACACGGTCGCGTCGACGTCGTCGGACGCGGCGATGGCAACGACGCGCATCCCGAGCACCGTTCCGTCGCCCATGAGACCGGTCCCCTCGATGACGGCCACCGTCGTCAGCAGCAGGTTGCCGAGCACCTGGAGACGGACGGCGCCGTCCGGGTTGGCGCGGCTGGCCCGCCCCAGGTAGGTGCCGAGGTCGGCAAGGCTGCGAGGGTCACCGAAGTCGATGTGCTGCGTGTCGTTCATCGCCGGCGTCTCCGGAACGGCGCGGGCTCCCCCAGGTGCGCCCGGACCGAGGTGCGCTCGTCCGGCCGCATGCGCCTCGGGGACTCGCTCGCGAAGTCGTAGAGCGCCAGCTCGGTCTCGGCGACCGCGTAGACCGGGCGCTCCCCCTCCCCCACGCCGTCCGGGTCGGTGACGATGTACGCGACGTCGAAGCCCGCGCCGCCGATGCGCGAGACCCACATCTGGATCTCGACGGGGGCGTGGCGGAATCCGAGCGGTCGGCGGTACTCGATCTCGTGCCGCGACACGAGCACACCCTCGTCGAGCAGGGTCTTGTCGCCCGCTCCCCCACCCTCGAACCAGTCCCGGAAGGCGATGACGCGGGCATCCTCGAGCAGCCGCAGGAACTGGACGTTGTTGATGTGCGCGTACGCGTCCATGTCGGACCAGCGCAGCGACACCTGCGCGGCGTACGGGGTCGCCTGCGCCCCGGTCTCGGGCGGGGTGCCGGTCGCGTCGCTCGTCTCGGTCATGTCCCCATCCTTCCAGCCCCGTCCGCGCACGCTCGTCCACATCCCCTGCGGTGGACGTCCCCGGCGTCCACAGCCTGCGTATGCCGGTCGGCCCGGTCGGTGGGGCCACGTAGGTTGGGTGCCATGACCCCACCCCCCACCTCGGCACCCTCCGTACTGCCCGCCGCCGACGTCGACCCAGCACTGCGGGAGCGGGCCACGACCGCGTTGCGGCGTCTCGTCGGTCGCGACGACGTCGACTTCCGGGACGGGCAGCTCGAGGCGATCAACGAGCTGGTGGCCGGGCGACGACGCGTGCTCGTCGTGCAGCGCACCGGCTGGGGCAAGTCGGCCGTCTACTTCGTCGCGACGGCTCTGCGCCGGGCCGAAGGGGCGGGACCGACCGTCATCGTCAGCCCCCTGCTCGCGCTCATGCGCGACCAGATCGCGGCTGCGGGGAGGGCCGGCATCAAGGCCGTGACCCTCAACTCGACCAATGCCGACGAGTGGGGCGCCGTGTCCGGGGCTCTCGCCCGGGGTGAGGTCGACGTGCTGCTCGTCAGCCCCGAACGCCTCAACAACCCCCGCTTCCGCGACGAGCAGCTGCCCGCACTCGCCGAGACGTGCGGCCTGCTGGTCGTCGACGAGGCCCACTGCATCAGTGACTGGGGGCACGACTTCAGGCCCGACTACCGCCGCATCCGCGACCTGCTCACGACCCTGCCTGAGCGCACGCCGGTGCTCGCCACGACGGCGACGGCCAACGCCCGTGTGGTGACCGACGTCGTCGAGCAGCTCGGTGCGGGTGGCCGTGACGTGCTGACCTTGCGCGGACCACTGGCCCGAGCGTCCCTGCGACTCGGGGTGCTCCCGCTCGCGGCACCGGAGCAGCGTCTTGCCTGGCTCATCGCCCACCTCGGGGAGCTGCCCGGCTCGGGCATCGTCTACGCCCTGACCGTGGCGGCGGCCGAGGACGTCGCGGTGGCGCTGCGTGAGGCGGGGCACCAGGTCGCCGCCTACACAGGGCGCACCGAGCCGTCCGAGCGGATCAGGCTCGAGGAGGCTCTGCGCGACAACGAGGTCAAGGCCCTGGTGGCGACCTCCGCGCTCGGCATGGGTTTCGACAAGCCCGACCTCGGTTTCGTCCTCCACCTCGGCGCCCCGTCGTCGCCCGTGGCCTACTACCAGCAGGTCGGTCGTGCGGGCCGTGCCACCGATCGGGCCGACGTGCTCCTCATGCCCGGCCCCGAGGACAAGGACATCTGGCGCTACTTCGCATCGGCCTCCATGCCCAAGCAGGACCAGGCCGACGCGGTCGTCCGCGCCCTGTCCGAGTCGCCCAAGGCCCTGTCCACCGTCGCCCTCGAGACCATCGTCGACGTGCGCCGCACCCGCCTCGAGCTGCTGCTCAAGGTGCTCGACGTCGACGGGGCCGTCCACCGGGTCCCGGGCGGGTGGACCGCCACGGGCGAGCCGTGGACCTACGACGCCGAGCGCTACGGCCGGGTCACCGAGGCCCGCGAGCGGGAGCAGCAGCTCATGGTCGACTACGAGCGCACCGACCGGTGCCGCATGGCCTTCCTCCAGCAGACGCTCGACGACGACTCCGCCGAGCCGTGCGGTCGGTGCGACCGGTGTGCCGGCCCGTGGTTCGACACCACGATCCCCGAGGCGGCGGTCAACACGGCGAGGTCCCGGCTCGAGCGACCCGGCGTCGTGCTCGAGTCCCGCGCCCAGTGGCCCTCGGGCATGGGCCGGCTGGGGGTGCCCCTCAAGGGCAAGATCTCGCCGTCGATCGCCATGGCCGAGGGTCGCGCCGTCGCCCGCCTCAGCGACCTGGGATGGGGCCAGCGCCTGCGCGAGCTGCTCCTCGGTGAGGACCGCGAGATCCCCGCCGAGGTGCTCCGGGCCTGCGTCGACGTCCTGGCGGGGTGGGGATGGCAGGAGCGGCCGGCCGCCATCGTCTCCGTCCCGTCACGCAGACGTCCGCTCCTCGTCGAGTCGCTCGCTGCCGGCATCGGCAACCTCGGTCGCCTGCCCTACCTGGGCTCGCTCGATCTCGTCGAGGGCGGGCCCGTCGGCGAGCCCGGAGGCAACAGCGCCTTCCGACTGGCCAACGTCTGGGGACGCCTCGCTGTCGGGCAGGAGCTCGCGGGGGCCCTCAGCGGCATCCCGGGGCCGGTCCTGCTGGTCGACGACGTAAGCGACTCACGCTGGACCCTCACGGTGTGCGCCGGCCTGCTCCGTCAGGCCGGGGCACCGGCGGTGCTCCCCCTGGCACTGGCCATGGAGGCGTGACCCTGGTCGCCGGTCGCGACGACCACTCGGTCGCGGCCACTAGGGTCGTGCTGTGACTGCAGACGCCCCCTTCGAGCCGCGCCCGCTCCCCCCGCTCGAGGACCTCCTCGAGGTGCTGACCCTCAAGGACGTCGGGACCGCCCACATCTCCGTCACCGACGTCCAGGGACGTGACGCCGCCGAGTCGATCGGAGCGTCCTCGGCGCGGGTCTTCGAGGGCCGGAGCCAGAAGATGCCCCACGGCCGGGTCTTCGGCGGCCAGGTCCTCGCGCAGTGCGTCATGGCCGCCGGCATCACGGTGCGCGACCTCGACGACGGCGACCTCTCGCGGCCGATCCACTCGCTCCACGGTTACTTCATGCGTCCCGGCGACGACACGCTCCCGATCCGCTTCGCCGTCGAGGAGATGCGTGACGGCAACAGCTTCTCGACCCGACGCGTGCACGCCGTGCAGAAGGGCGCACCGATCATGTCGATGACGTGCTCCTTCCAAGCACGTGCCGAGGGCCTCGACCACCAGAACCAGATGCCCCAGGTGACCGGTCCCGAGGGGCTCGTCTCGCTGGCGGAGGCCTTCCGCGGCGTCGACCACCCCGGCGCGCGCCACATCTCCGAGTCGCGCCCGATCGAGCTGCGTCCGGTCGAGAGCAACATGTTCCTCGACGCGGGCCCGGAGCAGGTCGCCACCAACCACGTGTGGATGCGAGCCGTCGAGCGCCTGCCGGACGACGCCCTGCTGCACGCCGCGGTGCTCGCCTACTCCAGCGACTACTCCCTCCTCGAGCCGGTCCTGCGCCGCCACGGTCTGGTGTGGACCGACCGGCGCCTGCGGGTCGCGAGCCTCGACCACTCGATGTGGTTCCACCGCGACGTCCGCGCCGACGAGTGGCTGCTCTATGCCCAGCAGTCGCCGTCGGCCGAGAGCGGGCGTGGCCTGTCCATCGGCGAGATCTTCACCCAGGACGGCACCCTCGTGGCCACCACGGCCCAGGAGGGCATGGTCCGCGTCAAGGAGTCCTGACCCGCCTGGGTCAGGAGCGACGCCGAGGCCACTCGAGTCGACGCGACGGACGCTCCAGCCCGCTCGAGCGTCCGCCCGGCCCACGCGCACCACCCCGGCTGGGGGGCGGGAGTGACACAAGGGCCACTCGAGTTGAGGTGAGTCCCACGCGGTCCCGGGCGAGTCACTCGTCCTGATGGTGGCGGCGCCGCCCCTGGTCAGGGGGTGGTGCGGAGGACCGCGACGTCGTGTCCGTCGAGACGCACGCCACGACCGTCCACGATCGGGGCCCGGCCCCACGAGGCGAGGATGTGCTCGACCTCGCCGGTGAAGGGCACCACCTGGGAGCGACCGGCGAGGTTGACGACGACGTGGACGGACCCCCGCGACAGGATGAGCCACTTCGCCTCCTCGTCGAACTTCACGGACGTGGCACGGAGGTCGCCCGAGGCGACATCGGGCTGCGTGCGGCGCACCTTGATGAGCTCGCGGTAGAAGTGCAGCATCTCGTTGTGACCGGGAGCGCTCGGCTCGCTCCAGTCCAGCACGCTGTGCGCCCGGGTGGCCGGGTCCTGCGGGTCGGGCACGTCGGCCTCGTCCCAGCCGTGGGCGGCGAACTCAGCCCGCCGGCCGGAGCGGACGGCGTCCGCGAGCCAGTCCTCCTCGAACGAGGTGAAGAACGCGAACGGGGTGCTCGCACGCCACTCCTCCCCCATGAAGACCATCGCGGTGAACGGCGACAGCAGGTAGAGCGCGGCGCCGACGGCCTGCTGCCCCGGCGAGATCTGGTCGCTGATGCGGTCGCCCGTGGCGCGGTTGCCGACCTGGTCGTGGGTCTGGAGGTAGGCGAGGAACTGGTGTCCCGACCGCGCGTCGGGGTCGACCCGCGCGCCCCAGACGGAGCCACGGAAGGTCGACATGCGACCGTCGTGCAGGAACGCGTCGGACAGCGTCTTGGCCAGCACCGAGATCGGGCCGCCCTCCGGCCACGCCTCGGTCCCGCCGGCGAAGTCGGCGTAGTAGCCCTGGGTCTCCCCCGTCAGGGCAACGTGGAGCGCATGGTGGATGTCGTCGTCCCACTGCGCGGTCATGCCTCGACCACCCTCGGCCGTCGGCGTCACGACGACCGCGTCGTTGAGGTCGCTCTCGGCGATGAGGTCGAGCGGGCGTCCGAGATCCGCTGCGAGAGAAGCAGTCTCGTCGGACAGCTGGGCCAGCAGGTGCGGCTCGGACTCGTCCCGGAGCTCGTGCACGGCATCGAGCCGCAGCGCGTCGACGTGGAAGTCCCGGAACCAGCGCAGGGCGTTGTCGATCACCCAGCGACGCACCTCGTGGCTGCCGTCGGCGTCGAGGTTGACGGCAGGTCCCCACGGCGTGTTGTGCGTCGTGGTGAAGTAGGGCCCGAACTCGGCGAGGTAGTTGCCGGTCGGTCCGAGGTGGTTGTAGACCACGTCGAGGCACACTCCGAGACCGTGCGCGTGGCAGGCGTCGACGAAGCGCTGGAACGCGGCCGGCCCCCCGTAGGCCTGCTGGACGGCATACGGCGCGACACCGTCGTAGCCCCAGCCGTGGGTGCCGCCGAAGGCAGCGACCGGCATCACCTCGACCACGTCGACCCCGAGGTCGACGAGGTGGTCGAGGTGGCCGATGGCGGCGTCGAACGTCCCCTCGGGTGTGAACGTGCCGACGTGCAGCTCGTAGACGACACCCCCCAGCGCACCCCGGCCGTCCCGGGTCCCGCGCCAGCCGGCGTCGCCCCACGGGTGCGCATCGGCGTCGAACGTGCGGCTCGCACCATGGACCCCGTGGGGCAGCCAGGCGCTGCGCGGGTCCGGGCGGGGGTCGCCGCCGTCGAGGCTGAACGAGTACTCGAGCGTGCCGCGCTCGGGCCGCGTCCACGACCACCAGCCACCGTCCTCGGCCGTCATGGCGTGACGTCGAGCCGCGGAGGTCGGCTCGCGCCGACCCTCCACCGGGTTGACGAGGACGTCGACGCGCGACGCGAGCGGGGCCCAGACGCGGATGGAGCGGGCGTGGGTGTCGGCGGTCATGACTCGTCCCCTACCCGCACGAGCAGGGCCACCGGCAGGCTGGAGTCGCCGACGACGTCGGCCAGAGCGGTGGGTCCGCCGGCGAAGGTCCGCGCCGAGAGGGCGTCGCGCCACGGACCGGCGGGCAGCTCGATCGTGGCGTCGCCGAAGCCACCGGCGTCAGCGAGGCGGCCGGCGAGGCGAGTCACCACCGTGACGACCTCGACGCCCCCAGCTGTGCCACGACCGAACGCGACGGCGTGCTCGGAGGTCGTCGACACGGGCACGTAGGTCGCGTCCTCGCCGGTGAAGCAGGCCGAGCGCTCCCGTCGGGTGCGCAGCGCCGCGCTCGTCACGAGCAGCTTCTCGTCGTGGAGGTCGGCGGGAGCCGCGCCGCCGTCGAGCCGCGCGAGGCGGTCCCGGCGCTCGGAGTAGTCCACGGCCCGGCGGTTGTCCGGGTCGACGAGGGACAGGTCCACGAGGTCGGTGCCCTGGTAGACGTCGGGCACGCCGGGCATCGTCAGCTGCACGAGCTTCTGGCCGAGCACGTTGGCCCGGGTCTCGGCCTGCGTCGCCTCGACCCATGACTCGACGTGGGCGACGACCTCGGGGGTCGTCACGACGCCGGACACGAAACGCTCGACGGCCGACTCGTAGGCCTCGTTCGGCTCGGTCCAGCGCGTGTAGAGCTTCGACTCACGAATCGCCTTGAGGGCGTACGCCTGCAGCCGCTCCTCACTGATCGGCCAGGCTCCGACGAGCGTCTGCCAGAGGAAGTACTCGGTGAGGGCGTCGAGCTCGTCTGCCCGTATCGGGGTGGCCAGCTCGCGGGCCGCCTGCACCCACGTCGCCCACGCCTCGGGTCGCTCCGCGAGGACGAACAGCCGGGCCCGGACATCCTCGGCCCGCTTCGTGTCGTGCGTGGAGAGGGTGGTCATCGACTGCGGCCACGCGCCCAGCAGGTCGGCGGAGAAGGCGTGGAAGACCTCGGCCGGGACACCCACCTGCGTCGGGTCGCCGCCGACCTCGTTGAGGGCCACGAGCCGCACGTAGCGGTAGTAGGCGGTGTCCTCGATGGCCTTGGCCATGGCCGGCCCGCACGTCTGCTGGAACCGCACGACGAACTCGTCGGCGGCCACCTGGTCGACCGGCGAGGCCTGTCCGAGCGCGAGGTCGACGACCCCCCGCACGGTGGCGGCGTCGAGAGCGTTGGCAACGCCCTCAGCACCCCGCGCCGCGGCGGTCTCGAGCTCTGCCGCGTCCTGGGCGTCGGCCGGCGTGCCCGGCCGGAGGTAGACGCGGTAGCGGTCCATGCCGACGAGCAGGGCGTCGATGACCGCCCGTGCCGCGTCGGGGTCGAGGTCGGGCCTCGCCTGGGCGACGAGACGCACGAGCCGGCTGACCTCGGTGGCGAGCATGACCTGCACGACCCACCGCTTCGACTCCGTCACGATGACGCCGAGGTCCTGGCGCTCGCCGAGAAGCTCGGTCGAGAGGTCGTCGAGCGGCGCGGCGCCGGCGGGGTCGACGAAGAGCCCGCCGATGCGCAGCAGCGCGTCGTAGCCCGTCGTGCCGGCGGTCCGCCACGCGTGCGGGAGCTGCTCGTCACCCTCGAGGATCTTCTCGACGACGACCCAGGAGTCGCCGGTCGCGTCGCCGAGGCGCTCGAGGTAGCCCTCGGGGTCGGCGAGGCCGTCCGGGTGGTCGATGCGCAGGCCGTCGATGGCGCCCGAGCGGATGCCGTCGACGAGCAGCGCGTGCGTCGCATCGAACACCTCAGGGTCCTCGACGCGCACCGCGATGAGCGACGTCACGTCGAAGAACCGGCGGTAGTTCAGCTCGGAGTCGCCGACCGTCCACGACGCGAGGCGGTAGTGCTGGGCGTCGAGGAGGTCGGCCAGCGGCATACGCACGTCGCTGCCCGGGGCGAGCGGGAAGACGTGGTCGTAGTACGTCACGACCGGCTCGCCCTCGTGCTCCCCCACGGAGATCTCGCCCGCGGCGAGCACCTCGTCGAGCGGGGCGCCGAGCACGGGCAGGAGGATGCGCCCGCCCTGGGCGTCCCAGTCGACGTCGAACCACGTGGCGTATGCCGACTGCCGGCCCTCGCGGAGCACCGACCACAGCGGGCGGTTGAGGGAGAGCGGGGTCGGGGTGGTCATGTGGTTGGGCACGACGTCCACGACGACGCCGAGGCCGGCCCCGTGGGCCGCCTCGACGAGCCGGGCGAACCCGGCGTCGCCGCCGAGCCCCTGCGACACCGTGGTGTGGTCGGTGACGTCGTAGCCGTGCTTCGAGCCGACCGTGGCCTGCAGGATCGGCGACAGGTAGAGGTGCGTGATCCCCAGTGCCGCAAGGTGATCCACCTGCGCCACCGCGTCATCGAGGGTGAAGTCCGGCTCGAGCTGGAGCCGGTGGGTCGAGACCGGGGCGCTGGAGTACCTCACGCGGTGGCCTCCTCCGAGATGCCCGGGATGATGGGTGACACGATTTCGCGCGGGCACCTCAGCACGACGATGCTCCGCGGCTGGACCTGGATCTGCCAGGTCGGCTCGATGGGGTCGGTCTCGATCTCGTGCAGCGCCGTGTCGATGACGGGGATCCACTGCGCGCCGTACTCCGCGTCGGGCAGCGTGAAGGAGAGCGGCTCGTCGTGCGCGTTGAACATCACGAGGAAGGAGTCGTCGAGGATCTGCTGGCCGCGCGGGTCCGGCTCGGGGATGGCCGAGCCGTTGAGGAAGATCATGAGGGACTTGGCCTGGCCGTTGCTCCAGTCCTCCTCGTCCATGTGCTGCGCCTCGGGGGTGAACCAGGCGATGTCGCCCAGCTCGCTCTCGCCGCCGTGGTCGGCGTTGCCCGCGAAGAAGCGGCGCCGACGGAAGACCTGGTGCTCACGACGCAGCTTGACGAGCGACTGCGTGAAGACGAGGAGCTTCTGGTCGTCCTCGTCGAGGACCCACTGGATCCACGAGATGTCGTTGTCCTGGCAGTAGCCGTTGTTGTTGCCGCTCTGGGTGCGGCCGAGCTCGTCGCCGTGCAGCATCATCGGTACGCCCTGCGAGAAGAGCAGCGTGGTGAGGAAGTTGCGCTGCTGGCGCAGCCGCAGCTCGCGGATCTCCGGGTCCTGGGTGGGCCCCTCGACGCCGCAGTTCCACGAGCGGTTGTGGCTCTCGCCGTCGTTGTTGCCCTCGCCGTTGGCCTCGTTGTGCTTCTCGTTGTAGGACACGAGGTCGCGCAGGGTGAAGCCGTCGTGGGCCGTGACGAAGTTGATCGAGGCGATCGGCTTGCGGCCGGAGTGCTCGTAGAGGTCGCTGGATCCCGTGAAGCGAGAGGCGAACTCACCGAGGGCGCCACCTTCGCCACGCCAGAAGTCGCGCACCGTGTCACGGAACTTGCCGTTCCACTCGGTCCACAGCGGCGGGAAGTTGCCGACCTGGTAGCCGCCCTCGCCGACGTCCCAGGGCTCGGCGATGAGCTTGACCTGGCTGACGACCGGGTCCTGCTGGATGAGGTCGAAGAAGGCCGACAGCTTGTCGACCTCGTGGAACTGACGTGCCAGGGTCGCGGCCAGGTCGAAGCGGAACCCGTCGACGTGCATCTCGGTGACCCAGTAGCGCAGCGAGTCCATGATGAGCTGGAGCACGTGCGGGCTGCGCATCAGGAGGCTGTTGCCGGTGCCGGTCGTGTCGTAGTAGTGCGTCAGGTCGTCGCTGACGAGGCGGTAGTAGCTGTTGTTGTCGAGGCCGCGGAACGCGAGCGTCGGCCCCATGTGGTTGCCCTCGGCCGTGTGGTTGTAGACCACGTCGAGGATGACCTCGATGTCGGCCGCGTGCAGGGCCTTGACCATGGCCTTGAACTCGAGGACCTGCTGCCCGCGCTGCCCACCGGCGGCATACGCGTTGTGCGGGGCGAGGAAGCCGATGGTGTTGTAGCCCCAGTAGTTGGACAGGCCACGGTCGACGAGCGGCGCGTCCTGGACGAACTGGTGCACCGGCATCAGCTCGATGGCGGTGATTCCCAGGTCGCTCAGGTGCTTGATCATCGCGGGGTGCGCGATGCCGGCGTAGGTGCCGCGGATCTCCTCGGGGATCTCCGGGTGGAGCATCGTCAGGCCCTTGACGTGGGCCTCGTAGATGATGCTCTCGTGGTACTCGTGGCGCGGCGGGCGGTCGTCGCCCCAGTCGAAGAACGGGTTGATGACGACAGAGTGCATCGTGTGGCGCACGCTGTCGTCGGTGTTGATCTCCGTCGTCGTCGCGGCCTCCTCGTCACCGAAGGTGTAGGAGTAGAGCGACTGGTCGTTCTCGGCCTGTCCCTCGATCGCCTTGGCGTACGGGTCGAGCAGGAACTTGCTGGGGTTGCACCGGTGACCCTGCTCGGGGTCGTAGGGCCCGTGGACGCGGAAGCCGTAGCGCTGGCCCGGCTGCACGTAGGGGACGTAGCCGTGCCAGACGAAGCCGTCCGTCTCGGGCAGGTCGAGTCGCGTCTCGGTGAGGTCGTCGTCGAGCAGGCACAGCTCGATGCGCTCGGCCACCTCCGAGAACACCGCGAAGTTGACCCCGGAGCCGTCGTACGTCGCTCCGAGGGGGTAGGGCTTGCCCGGCCAGATCTCCATGGACCTACTTTCCGTCGTTCGGTCGCGGCGCGGGGCCGCGGCGCCACGGAGTGGCGACCAGCGGACGACGGTGTCCGCACAGCGCATTCTTCCCTGCCGGGGCCCGTCGAGCGCAAGGCGGTCGTATGCCGGTCGGCGCGCCGCGGGGCGACGTGCCGTCCGTTCGCGGCGGGGAAGGCGCTGCTCAGCCCGCGCGTCCCTGTGTCCAGTACCCCGAACGACGGAGTTCGGGACAGGGTCGTGACCACGGTCCTGGACTCGGTCCTGGACTCGGCGCGACGCGAGCCCCGACACGAGGCCCGGCTCGGCACGTCCCGGGACCTAGGACCCTGCGCAGTGCCGGCACCGAGTGGTGGCATGGGAGGTGAGTGAGCCGGGGAGGGCCCGTCCCCGCGGAAGGAGATCTCCGATGAACACCCAGCCGTCAACCGGCACGGCGAGCACGCCGTGGGACGACCTCGACCCCGGCTCGGCCGAGAGCCTGCAGCGGCTCAGTGAGACCGACGGCCCCTGCGTCAGCGTCTACCTGCCGACCAGCGTGCAGGGCCCGGACGTCAGGCTCGGCCCGTCGCGGCTGCGCACGCTCGTCCGGCAGGCCGCCAGAGACCTCTCCGAGGCCGGTGTCGAGGACCGGGTCGCCGCCGAGCTCCTCGCGCAGCTGAGGGACCTCGAGGGCGACGACGACTTCTGGCAGGGACGCGCGCCCGGTCTGGGCCTCTTCGTCGCGCCGGGTGTGGCCATGCGCGCACGGCTCCCGGTGGCCCCGGACGAGCAGGTGGTCGTCGGGACGGCCTTCCGCCTCCACCCCCTGATCCCGCTCGTGACACCCTCGGGCGGCTTCCTCGTCCTCGCCCTGTCCCAGAACCGGGTGCGGCTCCTGCACGGGACCCGGGAGGCGGCCTCCGAGCTGGAGCTCGGGCAGATCCCGTCCTCGATGCGTGCGGCCATCCCCCAGGAGGAGACCGAGCGGCACGGCCAGTCCCACTCGAGCGGGCTCACAGGCGGACGCCGCGAGCAGCAGGTGCACGGGCAGGGCAACGAGGCGGACTACGACAAGGCCGCCCTAGAGCGCTTCTTCCGGGCGGTGGACGAGCCGCTCACCCAGCGCTTCGGCCGTCGGGGCGAGCCTCTCGTGCTGGCCTGCGTCGGCTACTACCTGCCGATCTACCGGCAGGTGAGTCGGTATCCGGCGCTCGTGCACCGGGCCGTCGAGGGCAACCCCGAGCACCGCAGCGCGGCCGACCTGCACGCGGCAGCCTGGGACCTCGTCGCGTCGGACATCGCCGCACGCGAGCAGGTGCTCCAGGACCGTTTCCGCGAGGCCGACGGGACGGGGCTGACCGCGAGCGACCCCGAGCAGCTCCTCACCGCTGCGCGCGACGGTCGCGTCGACACTCTCTTCATCGCCCCGGACCCGGCGCCGAACGGCTCCCCTCCCGCGCCCCCGGACCACGACGGGCTGATCGACAGCGCGGTCAGGGAGACCCTCCGGCACGGTGGCCGGTGCGTCCCGCTCGCCGTCCTGCCGGCGCCGGGGAGGGCGGCCGCCCTGCTGCGCTACTGACTCCGGGCCCGGTCACGGACGCACGTCCGGCCACGTGCGCAGACGCACGTGGCCGGACGGCATACGTCCTTGAATGACGTCGTCGAGGCGCGGACCCGCTCGTCAGAGCGAGCCGCCGAGGGTGACGCCACCGTCGACCGTCAGGGTCTGCCCGGTGACCCACGAGGCGTCGGCGCTGAGCAGGAAGCTCACGGCCCCGGCCACGTCCTCGGGCAGCCCGAGCCGCTTCATCGGGTAGGCGCGCACGACCTTCTCCTCGCGCCCCTCGTAGAGGGCTTCCGCGAACTTCGTCTTGACGACCGCCGGGGCGACCGCGTTGACGCGCACGTCGGGTCCGAGCTCGTAGCCCAGCTCGGTCGTGAGGTGGATGAGCGCTGCCTTGGACACGCCGTACCAGCCGATGACGCCCGAGGCACCCTGCCCCGCGACCGAGGCGAGGTTGACGACCGCGCCCGGGTGGGACTCGTCACCGAGACCCGAGGCGACGGCCTTCTTGATCCACGAGAAGGCCGCGACGACGTTGACGTCGAGCACCTTGCGGGCGATGTCGAGGTCGGAGTCCAGCATCGGGCCGTAGGCCGGGTTGATCCCGGTGTTGTTGACGAGCAGGTGCAGCCCGCCGAACGTCTCGCGCGCCTTGGCGATGACCTCGTCCTGGTGTGACTCGTCAGCGGCATTCCCTGCCACACCAAGGGCGTTCGCCGGGCCGCCGAGCTCGTCGACGGCGGCTGCGAGCGCCTCCGGCTTGCGCGCCGTGATGACCACCTTGGCGCCCTCGTCGACGAGGCGACGGGCGATGCCGAGGCCGATCCCGCGGCTGGCACCGGTGATGATCGCGACGGCGCCCTCGTGGCGTCCGCCGGCTGCAGAGGCCCCCATCAGAAGCCGAGGTCCCGGCCGATGAGCTCCTTCATGATCTCGTTGGACCCGGCCCAGATCTTCGTGACGCGGGCGTCGCGCCAGGCGCGCGCGACGCGGTACTCGTTCATGAAGCCGTAGCCGCCGTGCAGCTGCACGCAGTGGTCGAGCACGTCGTTCTGCACCTCCGAGCTCCACCACTTCGCCTTGGCGGCGTCGACGGCGGAGAGCTTGCCATCGGCGTGCGCGGCGATGCAGTCGTCGACGTAGGCCTCGGCGACCTCGATCTTCGTCACGAGCTCGGCCATGAGGAACTTGTTGTGCTGGAAGGCGCCGATCGGCTGCCCGAAGGCCTTGCGGTCCTTGGCGTACTGGATCGTCTCCTCGAGGATCGCCTTGGCGTGCGCCACGTTGGAGACCGCGGCGCCGACCCGCTCCTGGGGCAGGCGCTGCATCATCGAGATGAAGCCCATGCCCTCGGGACCGAGGCGGTTCTCGTCGGGGACCCGGACGTTCTCGAAGAAGAGCTCGGCGGTGTCGGACTCGTCCATGCCGACCTTGTCGAGCTTGCGGCCGTTGACGAAGCCCTCCATGCCGCGCTCGACCATGAGCAGCGTGATGCCCTTGGCACCCTTGGACGGGTCGGTGCGGGCCGCGACGATGACGAGGTCGGCCTGGTAGCCGTTGGTGATGAACGTCTTGGAACCGTTGAGGATCCAGGAGTCGCCGTCGCGCACGGCCGTGGTCTTGAGGGCGGCGAGGTCCGAGCCGCCGGAGGGCTCGGTCATCGCGATGGCGCAGATGAGCTCGCCGCTCGCCATGCCGGGCAGCCAGCGCTGCTTCTGCTCCTCGGTGCCGAGGTCGACGATGTAGGGCGGGCACACGTCGGAGTGGATGCCGAAGCACGAGCTCGTCGCCGCGTTGAAGCGGGACATCTCCTCGGCGACGACGGCGTTGAAGCGGTAGTCGTCGACGCCGGCGCCGCCGAACTCCTCGGGGATGTCGAGCCCGAAGAAGCCCTGCTTGCCGGCCTCGAGCCAGATGTCACGCGGGATCGACTTGCCCGCGATCATCTCCTCGGCGCGGGGGGCCAGCGTGCGAGCGACGAACTCGCGCGCCGACGCGCGCATCGCCTCGTGGTCCTCGTCGTAGATGTTGCGGGGCATGTCGTCCTCCATCGGGCGTGCTCACGGATGCGTTGCGCGGGTACCCACGGGTAACTAAGCGCTTGCTTAGTTTCCCCCTGCTGCGGCATGCTGTCAACGTGCCGCAGCCCACCTCGACCCCGCCCGTGACCGGCGCCAGGACGTCCGACCCCGACGCGTCCACGGTCGAGCGACTCCTGCAGGCCGCGGCGCACGCGTTCGCCGACAAGGGCTTCCACGCCACGACGACGCGCGACATCGCGTCCGGCGCCGGACTCTCGCCCGCCGGCGTCTATGTCCACTTCGGCTCCAAGGAGGAGCTGCTCTTCGCTCTCAGCCGCAGCGGCCACGAGTCGGCCCTCCGGCTCCTGCGCGCAGCCATCTCTGACGGCTCGACGCCGGGTGAGCAGCTCGTCGCGGCCATGGCCCGCTTCACGGAGTGGCACGTCGAGCAGTACCAGGTCGCCCGGGTCGTGCAGTACGAGCACCACCACCTCACCCCGGAGCACCACGCCGAGGTCCTGGCCCTGCGCAAGGAGATGGACTCGCTCGTGCGGGACGTGCTCGACCGCGGGGTCGCCGACGGCACCTTCTCGGTCGACGACAGCGCCGACACGGCCCTCGCCCTGCTCTCGATCGTCGTCGACGTCGCCCGGTGGTACTCCCCGACGATCCGCCGCACCCCGACCGAGATCGGCGCGACGAACGCCGCCCTCGCGCTGCGCCTCGTGGGCGCCGGGCACTGACCGCGATGCCGGCCGTCCCGCCAGCCACCGCGGCCGGGAGCGGCCACTCGGTGCTCCAGGTCCCGGTGCCCGAGCTCGAGCCCTTCGTCCTGGACCGCACGCTTCACTACGACACCGACTACGTGTCGGCAGACCCCGACTTCGTCCACGCCCACGTCACAGCCCTCGCCCCGTTCCTCGACGAGCCGCACCTCACGCCGTCCGCCCTCGAGCTGGTCGCAGAGATCGCCGGCGCGACAGCGGCGTTCGACTTCACGCTCCATCGGGTGGACACGTTCCCCAACGGCATCGTGCACCTCCTCCCGGAGCCGGCGATGCCGTTCGCGACGCTGACCGCCACCCTCTGGCAGGCCTTCCCGCAGTGCCCTCCGTATGCCGGCCGCTACGGTGACGTCGTCCCGCACCTGACGCTCGATGCCCTGTCCGCCGACGTCACCGAGGCCTCCACCCGAGAGCTCGTCGGCGAGCACCTGCCCGCGCGGTGCCGGGCCGACCGGCTCGACCTCGCGTGGTACGAGCCGGGCGCGTGCCGCATCCTGCACTCCTGGACCCTGGGCGCGGGCGCCCGAGGCGTCAGCTCGTCGTCGAGCCCAGGGCGGACGGCGGGGTGACGGGCACTGCCGCCCCGGCGGTCTCGTCGTCCTCGACGGCCACGTCGCGGGGGAGGACCCGCGTGGCACCCTCCCCGAGGTCGACGGTCAGCCGAGGCAGGAAGAACTGGACGAGCGGGCCGATCGAGACGGCATACAACACGGTCCCGAGACCCACGGGACCGCCGAGGAGCCAGCCCACGGAGAGCACGACGACCTCGATCGACGTGCGTACGAGACGGATCGAGAGTCCGGTGCGGCGCGCGAAGCCCGTCATGAGCCCGTCGCGGGGACCCGGCCCGAGCTGGCTCCCGATGTAGAGCCCACCCGCGACCCCGTTGAGGACGATGCCGGAGACGAGCAGCAGGATGCGCGCCCACATCGAGGTGGGCGGCGCGATGAGCGCGAGGCCGGCGTCGGCGGCGAGGCCGATGACGACGACGTTGGCGACGGTGCCGAGCCCCGGCCACTGGCGCAGCGGCACCCACAGGAGCAGGACGAGGGCGCCGACGACGATGGTCACCTGGCCGAAGGTGAGCGGCACGTGCGTGGCGATGCCCGCATGGAACACGTCCCACGGGTCCAGGCCCAGCGTCGAGCGGATCATCATCGCCATCGAGACGCCGTAGAGCACCAGTCCGGCGATCAGCTGGGTGACCCGGCGTGGCAGCTGGCCGGCCCGCAGCTGCTGGCGGGTGCTGAGGTTCGCGAGGGGGACGTGGCGTCGCATGGGACCCATGATGCGCGACGAGTGGACTGATGAATAAGGGCCAATCGTGGGACACTGGACCGATGCGCACCGTGTCGGCCCGCTCACTGGCCCTGCTTCTCGGGTCCGCCCCGCTCCCCCGACCCGCCTACCGCGGCCTCGCCGACGGCATCCGTCGCCTGGTCTCCGACGGCCGCCTGCTCGTCGGGACCCGCCTGCCGAGCGAGCGCGCACTGACGACCGAGCTCGGCCTGAGCCGCACGACGGTCGGGGCCGCGCTCGACGCCCTCCGCGACGAGGGGTTCGTCGCGACCCGGCGAGGCTCTGGCAGCGTCGTCTGCCTGCCGGCGGGACCGTCCGGGCTCGCCCTCTCCCAGGCCGGGCTCATCCCCACCGACGTGCCACCCGACGTCATCGACCTGACGTATGCCGCCCTCCCGGCCGCTGCCGGCGTCACCGCGGCCTACGAGCGGGCCCTGCTCGAGCTGCCCCGCCTCCTGGCCACCGCCGGCTACGACCCCCGAGGGCTGCCCGAGACACGGAGAGCCGTGGCGGCCTGGTTCGAGCAGCGCGGGCTCGCGACCTCACCCGACCAGGTCGTCATCACCTCGGGCGCCCACGGTGGCCTCTCGGCCGTGCTCCGCGCCCAGCTGGAGGTCGGTGACCGAGTCCTGGTCGAGAGCCCCACCTACCCCAATGCCATTGTGGGAGTGCGGCGTTCGGCCTACCGCGCCGTGCCCACCCAGCTCACCCCGAGGGGGTGGGACGTCGACGCCATCGAGGTGGGCCTGCGCCAGAGCGGCGCGCGGGCGGCATACCTCATCCCCGACCACCAGAACCCCACCGGGCTCGTCATGGAGACCCCGACGCGGCACCGGCTCGCGGGCGTGCTCGCCCGCGCCGACGTCGTGCCCGTCGTCGACGAGACCTTCGTCGAGCTCGGGCTCGACGACGACGCGGAGCGCCCGGCCCCCTTCGCGACCGCGTCCCGGCACGCCCACACCCTCGGCAGCGCCGGCAAGACGTGGTGGGGCGGCCTGCGCGTCGGGTGGGTGCGCGCCCCGGAAGGAGCCACCGAGTCCGTCATCGAGGCGAGGCACAGCCTGGACCTCGGGACCGCGATCCTCGAGCAGCTCGTCGTCACCGACCTGCTCCGCCAGGGCGAGAGCCTGCTCTCCGAGCGACGTCGGGAGGCGCGCGCACGGCGCGACGCCCTCGCCGCCGCCCTGCGCGAGCACGTGCCCGACTGGCGCTTCACGCTCCCGTCCGGTGGGCTCAACCTCTGGTGCGAGCTGCCCGAGGCGCGCGGTGACGAGCTGGCCCGGGTGGCGGAGTCGGCCGGCGTCCGGCTGGCTCGGGGTGCGCAGTTCGGGGTCGAGGGCGGCTTCGCCCGCTGGGTGCGCGTGCCGTTCTGCGTCGCCCCCGACGAGGCGGACGAGGTCGGCAGGCGCCTGGCTGCTGCCTGGCAGCTCGCCCTGGGCGAGCGCCCGACGACGCGCGACGTCACTCCCCTCATCGCCTGACCCGGCCCCGGATCCGCCGGCCCGCCTCTCCGCTTCCTCGACTCGGGTGGCCCGCAGCAACCCCACCCACTCCACCTCCAGTGGCCCCGAAGTCCCACGGGTCACACCGACACGCGGCGTGTGACGGGTGTGACGGGAGGGCCACCCGACCAGAGGTGGACTGAGAGACTGGGCGCGTGAGCAACGACGGAACCGGGCGCATCACCTCCTGCCGGTGGGAGCACGGCAAGGTCGTCGAGGAGGGCTTCCCCCTGGACGAGGTCTCAGAGCTGCTCGACCGGGACGGGTCGCTCATCTGGGTCGACCTCTGCGAGCCCGACCACGCCGGGCTGCGCGCCCTCGCGGCCGAGCTCGGCCTCGACCCGCATGCCGTCGAGGACGCCGTCTCCGCCGGTGAGCGACCCAAGGCCACCCGGCACGCCAAGCACACCTTCCTCACGGTCTACGCGACGCGTCTCGTGCCGGGAGACGACGCCGCCGACGCCTCGGACGGACCCGACGCGTCCGGTCGCGAGTCCCGGCTGCGCACGAGCCGGATCTCGGCGTTCGTGCTGCCCCGCGGCATCATCACCGTCCGCGGCGACTCCGACGTCGACATGAGCCAGGTGCTGGAGCGGTGGAACGACGACCCCGACCTGCTGCAGCTCGGGGTCGGCGCGCTCGTGCACGGTCTGCTCGACACCGTCGTCGACGGGCACTTCGAGTCGATCCAGCAGCTCGACGACGCGATCGAGGGCCTGGAGGACCTGCTCTTCGACGAGCGCGGACAGGTGCACGCCGTGCAGGTGCGGACCTACCGGCTGCGCAAGGAGCTCGTCGAGCTGCGTCGGGTCGTGCTGCCCATGCGCGACGTCGTCAACGCCGTGCTGCGCCACCGCGGCGAGCTCGACCAGCGGCACACCGCCCTCGACGGCTTCTACGACGACCTCTACGACCACGTCCTGCGCGCCGCCGAGTGGACCGAGTCGCTGCGCGACATGGTCACGACGATCTTCGAGACGAACCTGTCGCTCCAGGACGCACGGCTCAACACGGTCATGAAGAAGCTGACCGGATGGGCCGCCATCATCGCGGTCCCGACCGCCGTGACCGGCTGGTTCGGCCAGAACGTGCCCTACCCCGGTTTCGGACGACCGTGGGGCGTCGTGTTCAGCGCTGCCGTCATCGCCGGCGTCGCTGTCACCCTCTACGGCGTCTTCCGCCGCAAGAGCTGGATCTAGACCACGACGAAGGGGCAGGGCACCCGGTGCCCTGCCCCTTCGTCGGCAGTCGTCCCGCCGGTGCTGCGGACCGTCAGTCGCGCGTCAGCTTGCGGTAGGTGACGCGGTGCGGGCGCGCGGCCTCCGGGCCGAGGCGCTCGACCTTGTTGGCCTCGTAGGACTCGAAGTTGCCCTCGAACCAGTACCAGCTGGCCGGGTTCTCCTCGGTGCCCTCGTAGGCGAGGATGTGCGTCGCGATCCGGTCGAGGAACCACCGGTCGTGGGTGATGACGACGGCGCAGCCCGGGAAGTCGAGCAGGGCGTTCTCGAGCGAGCCCAGCGTCTCGACGTCGAGGTCGTTGGTGGGCTCGTCGAGCAGCAGCAGGTTGCCGCCCTGCTTGAGGGTCAGCGCGAGGTTGAGCCGGTTGCGCTCGCCACCGGACAGCACCCCGGAGAGCTTCTGCTGGTCGGGGCCCTTGAAGCCGAACTGCGAGACGTAGGCGCGCGACGGGATCTCGACGTTGCCGACCTTCATGTAGTCGAGCCCGTCGGAGACGATCTCCCAGAGGTTCTTCTTCGGGTCGAGGCCCTCACGGCCCTGGTCGACGTAGGAGATCTTGACCGTCTCACCGATCTTGACCTCGCCCGAGTCCGGCTGCTCGAAGCCGACGATGGTCTTGAAGAGCGTCGACTTGCCGACACCGTTGGGACCGATGACACCGACGATGCCGTTGCGGGGCAACGAGAACGACAGGTTGTCGATGAGCACTCGGTCGCCGAAGCCCTTCTTGAGGTTCTTGACCTCGATGACCGTCGAGCCCAGGCGCGGGCCCGGCGGGATCTGCAGCTCCTCGAAGTCGAGCTTGCGGGTGCGCTCGGCCTCCGCCGCCATCTCCTCGTAACGGGCCAGGCGCGCCTTGCTCTTGACCTGACGGCCCTTGGCGTTGCTGCGAACCCACTCGAGCTCGGTCTTGAGCCGCTTGGCGAGCTTGGCGTCCTTCTTGCCCTGGATCTGAAGGCGCTCGGCCTTCTTCTCCAGGTAGGTCGAATAGTTGCCCTCGTAGGGGTAGAGCCGGCCGCGGTCGACCTCGGCGATCCACTGGGCGACGTTGTCGAGGAAGTAGCGGTCGTGGGTGACCGCGATGACGGCGCCCGGGTAGGTCTCGAGGTGCTGCTCGAGCCACAGCACGGACTCGGCGTCGAGGTGGTTGGTGGGCTCGTCGAGCAGCAGCAGGTCGGGCTTCTGCAGCAGCAGCTTGCACAGCGCGACCCGGCGGCGCTCACCACCGGAGAGGTTGGTGACGGGCGAGTCCGGCGGCGGGCACCGCAGGGCGTCCATCGCCTGCTCGAGCTGGCTGTCGAGGTCCCACGCGTCGGCGTGGTCGATGTCCTCCTGCAGCTTGCCCATCTCGGCGAGCAGCGCGTCGTAGTCGGCGTCGGGGTCGGCCATCTCCACGGAGATCTCGTTGTAGCGGTCGAGCTTGGCCTTGATCTCGCCCGCACCCTCCTCGACGTTGCCGAGGACGGTCTTGTCCTCGTTGAGCGGCGGCTCCTGCAGGAGGATGCCGACGGTCGCTCCCGTCGCCAGACGCGCCTCGCCGTTGCTCGGCTGGTCGAGTCCGGCCATGATCTTGAGGATCGTCGACTTGCCGGCACCGTTCGGGCCGACCATGCCGATCTTCGCGCCGGGGTAGAAGGACATCGAGACGTCATCGAGGATGACCTTCTCGTTGTGTGCCTTGCGCGCACGGGTCATGGTGTAGATGTACTCGGCCATGCGCAGAAGGCTATCTGTCGGCGAGCGCGGCACCGAATCGGTGTCCGCGCCCGCTGACCGGCCGTCGTCTCAGGCCGTGAGCCGCTCGACCACCTCGTAGTCGTCCGTCTCGGGGTCACCCGTCGCGACGACGTCGTCACCAACCGCGTAGGCGCCCGTCACGTCCTCGGACTCGGGGTCGTAGCCGTCGTCGACGACACCGTCCGCGTCCACGTGGGCCGGGCGCAGGTCGGAGCCACCCGACTCCCCCTCGGCCATCGCGCGGATCGACGCCTGGACGTCGGGGTCGGCCGTGCGGTCGTGGCCCAGGGCCGCCGCCCGGCTCACGCGCTCGAACGTGGCGCGACCCCAGGACAGGTCGTGGCCGATGTGCGAGGCGTCGATCTGCGGCGAGCTGCGCGGCGTGCCGTCGTTGCTGAGGTAGCTCTTGATCGAGAAGCTGCCCTCGACGATGACGGGCTGGCCCTTGCGCAGGGCCGTCGCCGCGTTGGCCGCGAGGGCGTTGAACGCGATGACGTCGAAGAAGCTCGTGTCGCCGTCGACGAAACGGCCGTCCGCCGTGCGACGGTACGGCGTCGTGGCGACGCGGAAGGTCGTGTACGGGCTGCCGTTGCGGGCCTGTCGCGCGACGGGCTCGCTGACGACGTTGCCGTTCAGGGTGATGCGGGTCTCGTTCATCGGTGCTCCTCGGGTGGTTCGGGAGGCGGCCTCGCGCCGCCTGGACCCACCTTCCGCTCCGACAGCCTGCACCGTCAGGCGGCTGGGTGCCCCTGTGGAGATCTGCGGATGTCGCGCAGGGGGTGTGGACGCGCGGTCGCCGGTACCGACGGACGCCGAACCGTTTCCCGGGGCCCGGCGCGGCCGTCGACCGGGTCAGCCGGCCGCGGCCTCGAGGTGCTCGCGGGTCTCGCGGTGGCGCATGAGCACCTCGTCGACCGGGATGAGGATGTGCTCGTCGGCCACCGTGGCCACCGACTCCGTGAGCCGCTGCGCCACGACGGTGCGCCGGTGCCGGGCGCCGACCCGGGCCCACCAGCGAGACAGCACGCCGAGGCCGATCCCGACGATGACGCCGACGACGACCATGACGAGCGGCAGCGGGAGGATGCCGACCGACGGGGTCTCGGGACGCGGGAGCTGCAGGAGCGCGAAGCCCCACAGGACGGCATACCAGACGAGCCCGGCCAGGGCGACGAGCCCGAGGACCCACTGCAGGATGTTGACGACGAACCACCACACCGGTCGGCGCGCCCGCAGCGAGGTGCCGATGACGGCGCGGTCGAGCGAGTCGGTCAGCGTGCCCTCCCCACGGTCGACGGCGTCCTCGGCGGCCTGGGCCCAGGGCACCGGCAGCCCCGCGGACGCCTCGCGGACGAAGCCGCGGGTCGCGAGGTCGACGGCCGACACCGTCGAGGCGGTCGGTGCCGGGATCGACGAGCGACCGAGCAGGGCGCGCACGTCGGCCCCGTCGATCTCGACGTGGATCGGCGGCCGGCCACCCGTGCGGTCGAGGCGGAGGCGACGGAGCGGGTCGGCCGCGAAGCCCTTGGTCCAGCGGGCGAACAGCCAGCCGGTGTGGGCGAAGGCCTCTCGCCGGTAGTCGCGCGCGACGGCGTCCAGCACGATGGGCACGCCCGCCGCCCGGGCGAGCGAGGCGTCGAGCTCGTCGCGTGGCACGCGCCCCACCTCGGCCTCGGTGTCACCGACGCCGGGGCGCAGTCGCGTCGCAGCGCCGATGATGTCGGCCTTGAGTCGCTGACGCGAGGCCGCATGTCCTGCAACGGCATTCGCCAACCGCTGCTTCAGCTCGGGGATGCCTTGACCGGTGACCGTGGAGGTCGCGAGCACCTTGGCGTCGGTGACCCCGTCGGCGACGAGCAGCTTGGAGAGGTCCTGCGTCAGCGTCTTGACGGCATCGGGCGACAGCCGGTCCGACTGGTTGAGCACGGCGAGGGTGACGGCATCGTGCTGCGACAGCAGGCTGACGAACTCGTCGTGCAGCCGGGCGTCGGCGTACTTCTGGGGGTCGGTGACCCACACGAAGACGTCGACGAGCTCGAGCACGCGCTCGGCCTCCCGCCGGTGCTCGAGCTCCCGCGAGTCGAAGTCGGGCAGGTCGAGCAGCACCAGGCCGTCGAGGGAGCCCACGACCGCGCCGTCTCCGAGGCCCCCCGACGTGGCAGGCCTGCCGACCTTCGCGGGCTTGGCGCACCTGTCGGCCTGCTCGCCCCCGTCGGTCGTGGCGGACGCGCCGGGCTTGCCCGGTGTGACCGGCGCGGGCGGCACCTGGGTGTCGACGACGTGGCGCGCGGCGACGCCGAGCCAGTCGAGCAGCTCGGACGCGTCGGAGTCGCCCCACAGGCCGGCCGTCGGTCGCGAGGTCGTCGGTCGGCGCGCGCCGATGGTCGCGACGTCGGCGCCGACGAGCGCGTTGAAGAGTGAGGACTTGCCGCTGCCGGTCGCCCCCGCGAGCGCGACCACCGTGTGGTCGCCGGTGATCCCGGAACGCTCGACGGCCTTGTCGACGACGCGACGGGCCACGGCGACGCCTGTCGGGTCGAGCTCGTCGGCGCCCGACACGAGCGCCATCGACAGCTCGGTGGTGCGGCTGCCCAGCTCGGCGGCCGAGACCGTCTTCACGGTGGCTCGTCCCATCCTGATGGGGCTCATCGGGCGGCCCTGACGGCGGCGGCGGCCGTGCTGAGGCGCTCGGTCTGGTCGGTGTCGACCTGCAACGTCGTGACAGCTCCTTGGTAGCGGGCCAGCTCGGCGGCATACAGCTCGTCGACGCGGTCGGACAGCTGCTCGCGCGCCTTTCGCGCGAGCTCCCGGACGGCCTGGTCGCCGAAGACCGCCTCGAGCAGCTTCTGGCCGACGACGGCGGTGCCGCCGGCGATGCCGACCTCGGCGCCGGTGATGCCGGCGGTGCTCGCGAACGTCACGAGCATGAGGACGACCCCGAGCCCGTTGACGCCGTAGGCCATGATGCGCGCCGTGGTGCGACGGTCGCGGCCCTCGTCGCGGACCATCTGCAGGATGTCGCCCTGCCAGTCGCGCACGAGGCGCTGGATGCGCCGGTCGACGTCGGCGCCGGAGCGCGCGAGCGACGGGTCGGCCGTCAGCAGCTGGTCGCCGCCGGGCAGCGTGCGCCAGGCCCGCGCGATCGAGCTCGCCGCCAGCTCGGCGTGGTTGACCACGAGCGACTCGACGCCGGACTGCAGGGCCTCGCCGAGGTGGTCGGCGCGAGCCGGCTCGCCCCGGAGGAAGGAGGTGAAGCGGTCACGGACCCGTGAGACGGTCGACTCGACCTGACGGAAGAACTCCCCCGTGCCGACGAACTCCTGCCACCGGGCGAGCACCTCGCCGCGCAGCAGCGTGCCGTCGAGCATGCCCTCGTGCACCTGCTTGCGGGCCTCGTCGTAGGCCGTCGCGGCGGTGTCGACGAGCGCCTGCCCGGCCGCGGTCTGCTCGGTGGCGGCCTCGACGAGCGCCAGCGTCCGGGCGTCCAGCGAGACGAGGGCGCCGTTCAGGGTCTGCCGCACGACGTCGGCCCGCGCCTGCGCGTCTCCGGCGAGCGCGGCCAGCCAGCCGCGCAGGCGCTGGGTCTGCTCGGGCGGCAGGAGGCCGTCCTCGAGCTCGGACTCGACGACGGTGAAGATCGGGGCCTGGTCGAGCCCCTGTTCGCGCAGCATCGATGCGAAGTGGGTGCGGATCTCGTCGACGGCCGTCGGGGGCACGCGGTCGAGGACGACGGCGACGGCGGTGCCGCGCTCGGACGCGTCGCGCAGCAGCTCCCACGGGACCGCGTCGGCGTAGCGCGCGGCCGTCGTGACGAAGACCCAGAGGTCCGCGGCGGCGAGCAGCTGGGTCGCGAGGTCGCGGTTCGCCTCGACGACGCTGTCGATGTCGGGGGCGTCGAGCAGGGCGAGCCCCGCTGCCACCTCGTCGGTCGAGACGAGCCGCACGGCGCCCGGCCCGTCCGACGACGAGTGCCGCCCCGTGATGCGCGCCAGGCCCGGCAGGATCCGCGGGCCGGAGAACCACGCGGCGTCGGACGGGTGGTGGATGAGGACGGGCGAGCGGGTCGTCGGACGCAGGACCCCGGGCAGGGTCACCTCCCGGCCGACGACCGAGTTGACGAGGGTGGACTTGCCCGCGCCCGTCGAACCGCCCACGACCGCGAGGAGCGGCGCGTCGAGGGACGTCAGCCGCGGGATGACGTAGTCGTCGAGCTGGTCGAGCAGTCGCGCACGAGCCGTCCGGGCCGCGGGTGCTCCGGGGAGCTCGAGCGGGAGGGTCGTCTCGTCGACGGCAGACCGAAGTGCCGCAACGCCCGCGAGGAGCCGGGCATTGCCCACCCCTGAATCACCTGCCACGCCCGTATCCTTTCGTGTCGCGCTGGCACAACCAAACCGAAAGGCGGCGCGCCCCCAACACGTACCCCGAGTCGTGACCTGACGGTCCCCCGGGCAGAGGTCACCGACGCCCCCGACGACGGTGACGGCATACCGAGTCGGTCGTCGAACGTCTTGCGCCACGGGGGTTTCCCGACGGCGTATGCCGTGTGGCCGGGGTCGGTCCTCAACGTCACCAAAGTCTCGCGGGCGCCCCCGGCAGGATCCGTCGCACGCTCCTCCCGATTCCCGTCCGAGCCGCCTCGCTGACCGTTCCGTCGGACGCGCTTCGCAGCGTCCGACCGGCACGGTCCTGCAGGCGCCCCCGGCAGGAATCGAACCTGCGACCAAGAGATTAGAAGGCTCTTGCTCTATCCGCTGAGCTACAGGGGCCGTCGCCCGATCCGGGCGCCGTCCAATGATAGGCACCCCCGGCGGGCGTGTCCGATCAGGTCACGGGCGAGCCGACGAACGCGCGGCGATGCGCCGTGATCGACTCGAGGAGCACCATCTCCCGCTCCGACGCGCCGTCCTCGGCCGTGCCGTGGACGAGCCGTGACCGCAGCAGCGCGAGGTCGCTGGCGCTGTCCTGGAAGGCATCCATGGACCGCTTGGCCGCGCGACCGCCGTTCTGCCTGGCCCAGGTCCGGGCCGCCCGCCGCAACCTCAGGTGGGAGAGCATCGTGACCTCGGCGTGGGTGAGCCAGCCTGCGTCGGCATACGGCGAGAGGTAGCGCCCGATGAGTCGGCCCTCGCGTCGCCGGAGCCAGAGGAGGAAGCCGATGAAGGCGATGAAGAGCGGGACCTGGTAGGTCACGTAGGCCGCGAAGAACCCGTCCATGCCGGCGAGGGCGGAGAGGTTCCACAGCCCGTGGAGCAGCATGGCGCAGACCCACCCGGCCACGATCGCGACGACCCGGACCACCGGCCTTCTCGTGGTGACGGCGATCCCGATCCCGATGCCCGTCAGCGACGTGAAGAGGGGGTGGCCGAACGGGCCCATGAGGCCGCGCACGAGGAACGTCGAGGTGAGCCCCTCGCTGCCGTACTCGTTGTAGGCCTGGCCCAGGTAGAGGATGTTCTCGCTGAAGGCGAAGCCCGCCCCGATGAGCCCGGCGTAGACGATCCCGTCGACGATCCCGTCGAACTCGCGGCGCCGCAGCAGGTAGATGAGCAGGATGCCGAGGCCCTTGAGGGTCTCCTCGGTGACCGGTGCGAGGTAGACGGCGCCCGTCTCGAGAGGGTCGGTCCAGCGCGCCTCGACGAGCAGCTTGAGGCCGAAGGTGTTGAGGAAGAAGGCGCCGACGACCGCGACCAGCGCTCCCCACAGGAAGGCGAACACGATGTAGCGCACCGGTTCGGCCTCGTAGCGGTCCAGCCACAGGAACGTCGGCACGATGACGAGGACCGGGATGATCGCCATGAGCGCCGACGTGACGAGCGTCTGGGTGCTGAGCCGCTCGCCCAGGATGCCGAGGAGGACGAGCAGGCAGACAAGGAAGACCGAGGCCGCGACGCCGATCGTCAGGGCGGTGCGCAGGAGGGGCCGCCTGGTCGGGTTGCGAGCCGGACTCCATTGCTGCGCCTGGCCGCCCGGCGCAGCGCCCGGACCTTGCGTGGTCACGTCCCCTGAGGTCATGAGGGCAGGCTAGTGCAGCAGCACGGCCGCGCACCGGGGCTCGTGCTCGCGCGAGCGGGCGAGGAGCGTCGCCCCCAGCCTCTATGGTGGAGCGGTGAGCGACACGAACCACCGAGCCATCGCCGACCGGATCATCTGGATCGACTGCGAGATGACGGGCCTGTCCCTGAAGTCCGACGCCCTGGTGGAGGTGGCCGCCCTCGTCACGGACTTCGAGCTGAACCAGCTCGGCGACGGCATCGACGTCGTCGTCAAGCCGCCGGACGAAGCCCTCGAGCAGATGGACGACTTCGTCCGCGACATGCACACGAGCTCTGGACTGATCACCGAGCTCGACTCCGGGGTCACGCTGCAGGAGGCCGAGCACATCGTCCTCGACTACGTGCGCACGTTCGTCCCCGAGCCGCGCAAGGCCCCGCTCGGCGGCAACACCGTGGCGACCGACCGCGGCTTCCTCTCCCGCGACATGCCGGTGCTCGAGTCCTACCTGCACTACCGGATCATCGACGTCAGCTCCATCAAGGAGCTCTCGCGCCGCTGGTACCCCCGCGTCTACTTCAACGCGCCGAAGAAGTCCGGGGGCCACCGGGCGCTCGCCGACATCCGCGAGTCGATCGCCGAGCTGCGCTACTACCGTCAGGCCGTCTTCGTCCCGCAGCCCGGCCCCGACAGCGCCACGGCCAAGGCCCTCGCGACGCCGCACGTCATCGAGCACTGAGCGCGCCGACCACGCCGGGCGACACACGCACCCTGCTGCGCGTATGCCGTCCGGCCGGGCCGCCGACACGGCTTCCGGCGAGCGTCGGGCGAGCGTGCGGTGAGGCGTCGGACGGGGTGGTCACGAGCACCTCACGAGAGCCTGTAGCATTGTCGACGCCGTGACACGGCGCCGAGCCCTCGGGCCCGGCTCGTGTTGTGCATGGTGGGTGTAGCTCAGCTGGTAGAGCACCTGGTTGTGGTCCAGGTGGCCGCGGGTTCAAGTCCCGTCACTCACCCCACGGTCCTGCCTCGCAGGACGCCGACTGTGGCCCGGTCCCTCCCAGGGACCGGGCCACAGTCGTGTCGGGACCCACCCGGCGCCGGCCCTCCCCCGCGCCCGTCACGTCGACCCCGTCGGGTCCGATGCCGCACAATGGGCCCCATGCTCATGGGGAACAAGAAGGCCCAGCGGATCACGGTCGGCGTCATCATCGGCGTCATGCTCGTCAGCCTCGCGCTGTCGCTGATCTCGTCGGCGTCGGCGACCCCGTAGGGCGGCGAATCCCCCCGCAGCGCCGGGACGCTCGCCCATCCGGGCCCACCTCGCCCAGGGCCGGACCGGTCGCCCCGAGGCCGATTTTGTCCCGGCCCGGAACGGCTGCTAACGTTTCACCTCGTTGCGCCGCTAGCTCAATTGGCAGAGCAAGTGACTCTTAATCACTGGGTTCGGGGTTCGAGTCCCTGGCGGCGCACTCGTGAGGCCCCCGTTCGGAGAGATCCGGGCGGGGGCCTTTCCCATGCCCCCGGGGTCGCCGGGCTGCCGACCCGGGCGGGCGGACCGCACCAGCGGAGACGGGCGGACGGGGTCGGACATGAGTGGACCCGGCCACGTCGCGCGTGGCCGGGTCCGACTTCGGTGCTGGTCTCGAGCTGGTCCGGAGCTGGCGCGGGGCCGGTGCGGGCGGCTAGCGCCGGCGGCGGAGCCACCCCACGGCCACGACGACGACCACGGCGGCCGCGACGACGGCACCGATGCGCTCGATGCGCAGCTCCCCGTCCTCGGTGTGCGTGGCGGCGTCGAGGCGCAGCCTCAGGCCCTGCAGCTGGCGCTGGGCGATGACCTGGGGCTGGGCGCGGTACGCGAGCTCGTTGACGGTGCCTTCGAGGCGCGCGCGCGCTGCCTGGATGTCCTGCTCGATGCGTGCGGTGTCGCTCATCTGGCTTCCTTTCGGGGACGGTGCGACTCTAGTCGGCGATGCCGAGGTCGCGACGGAGCTTGGCCACGTGGCCGGTCGCCTTGACGTTGTAGAACGCGTGGCTGACCTTGCCCTCCTCGTCGACGACGAAGGTCGAGCGGATGACGCCCTCGACGGTCTTGCCGTAGAGCTTCTTCTCACCCCAGGCGCCGTATGCCGTGTGGACCGTGAGGTCCTCGTCGCTGAGGAGCGGGATGGTGAGGTGGTCGCGCTCACGGAACTTCGCGAGCTTGGCCGGCTTGTCCTTGGAGATGCCGACGACCTCATAGCCGTCCTTCTTGAGCGAGTCGAGCGACTCGCTGAAGTCGCACGCCTGCTTGGTGCAGCCGGGGGTCATGGCCGCCGGGTAGAAGTAGACGATGACCTTGCGGCCCACGAAGTCGGCGAGGCTGACGCTCTGGCCGGTGTCGTCGGTCAGGGTGAAGGCCGGGGCCTGCTCGCCGGGCTCGAGTCGTGCGGTCACCTGGTGCTCCTTCGTCGTCGTGTCTGCCGGGCTCGTACCCGTTCCGGGGACCCTGACGGTCAGGACCGGGTCGAGTGCGGACGGCGGGACTCGAACCCGCACACCTAGGGCACAGGAACCTAAATCCTGCGTGTCTACCAGTTCCACCACGTCCGCTCGCGAAGTGCGCGGGCCCCACTGTAGTTGGCGCCACGCAGGTATCAGCCGTCGCGTCCCTGCCTCCGTCCTTGAGAGGTCCGGACGAGGGAGGTGTGCCGTGGAGGGGTCGACCGGCAGGAGCGGACGAGTGCTCGAGACGACGACGTGCCCGGAGTGCGGCGCCGTCGCGGAGGTCACGGAGCGTGCCGTCCTGGAGAGCACCGAGGGGCCCGTCGAGCACGCCCGGGTCGTCTGCCTGGCGCGGCACTGGTTCCTGCTCCCGACGGCGTCGCTGACGAGTGTGGCGGCCCCTTCCGAGGTCCCGGCTAGCCTGCGTTCATGAGGCAGAACGTCGGTACGGGCAGCGCCTGGGAGGGTGTCGTCGGCTACTCGCGGGCGGTGCGGGTCGGCAGCAGCGTCCACGTGGCCGGGACCACGGCCATCCGCGACGGTCGGGTGGTGGCCCCGGGAGATGCCTACACCCAGGCGAAGGTCGCCCTCGAGATCGTCGTCAAGGCGCTCGCCGCGTGCGGGGCAGCGCCGGCGGACGTGGTGCGGACGCGGATGTTCGTCACCGACATCCGTGACTGGGAGGCGGTGGGTCGGGCCCACGGTGAGGTCTTCGCCGAGGTGCGACCTGCCTCGACGATGGTGCAGGTGACCGCCCTCATCGATCCGGACCTGCTCGTCGAGATCGAGGCCGACGCCGTCGTGGGGTCGGGGTCCGGCACCGGGATCCCTGCCGACGACGCCGGCGGGAGCCTCGGCGAGGGGCTCGGCGAGGACGTCGAGGGACTCACTCCACCCGGACGTTGACCACGTGGATGCCGGTGGCGCCGTCGGGAGCCGGCGGCGCCTCGAGCGGCGACTGCACCTGCCCCTTGGCGTCGTAGGCCCGCACGCGGATGTCGTGGCTACCGGGCGTCGCCTGCCACTCGTAGACCCACTGGCGCCACGTGTCGATGCCAGCGTCCGCGGCGAGACGTGCCTCGGTCCACGGCTGCTGGTCGACCTGCACCTCCACCTTGGAGATGCCGGTGTGCTGCGCCCACGCGACCCCGGCGACGGCGACGGTGCCCGCCTTGACGACGGCGCCGGCCTGGGGGACGTCGATGCGTGAGGCCGTCTTGATGGGCCCGGTGGGCGACCAGCCGCGCGGGGTCCAGTAGGCCACGTCTGCGGCATACGTCGTCACCTTGAGCTCGGTGACCCACTTCGTGGCGGAGACGTAGCCGTAGAGGCCCGGCACGACGACGCGCACGGGGAAGCCGTGCTCGAAGGGCAGCGGCTCGCCGTTCATCCGGGTGGCGAGCAGCGCGTTGCGGTCGTCGGTGAGCGCGCCGAGCGGCGTCGAGGCGGTGAAGCCGTCGATGCTCGTCTGAAGCACCATGTCGGCGCCCGCCTTGGGCCCGGCCATCGCGAGGAGCTCGCGCACCGGCCAGCCGGTCCACACGGCGTTGCCGATGAGGTTGCCACCCACCTCGTTCGAGACGCACGTCAGCGTCACGAGCGCTTCCTGCATCTGCTTGCTCTGCAGGGTCTTCCAGTCGATCTCGATCTCGCGGTCGACCATCCCGGTGACCTTGAGCTTCCAGTCGTCGGTGGTGATGCGTGGGACGACGATGGCGGTGTCGATGCGGTAGAAGTCGGCGTTCGGGACGATGTAGGGGCTCAGGCCGGGGATCTTGAGGTCGGCGCCCGCCGGGATGGTGAGCTTCGTCCCCGTGACCGGCTCGGACCGGAGGGCGTCGCGCGAGACCGTGGCCGCCGCCGAGCCGCCGCCGAACACGCTGCCGGCGTAGGCCGCGACGGCACCGACCGCTCCCCCGATGAGCCAGCGTCGGCCGGCGTTCGCGGCACCCGGGTCGGCCGGCGAGGGCGCTGCGGCACGGCTGAGGAACCACAGCCCGATCGCCGTGCCGATGATCGTCGGGAGCACGTCGGCCGGGCCCGCGCCCGGCCTGGTGAGGACCGCTGCTGCTCCCACCACACCGACCACGGCGAAGACGACGAGGCCGGCGACCAGGCGCCGGGCGGCGAGCACCCCGATGGCCGCGCAGGCCACCGCGAGCACGACGACGGTGCCGACGAGGAGGGCCCGCTTGTCGTTGGTGCCGAACGTCGAGACGGCGAAGTCCTTGAGCCACGGCGGGGTCCGGTCGATGAAGGCGCCCCCCACCGCCGCGATGGGGGCGGGCTGGCCGGAGGACTGGCCGACCGCCGTGAGGGCGGACGCGACGAGCGTCGCGACGCCGACCGTGAGCAGCCCGGCCACCACCCCGTCGAGGGCACCCCACCACAGCGGACGGGCCTGCGGCTCGGGTGCGGTCTCGGGACGGGTGGCAGGGCTGGTCGTGGTCATGGCCTCAGGTGCTCCTTCAGGTGTGGCGCGAGGGCGCGGAAGGCGAGCGCTCGGTGCGACACGTGGTTCTTCTCGTCGGGGTCGTACTCCGCCAGTGTGCGTTCGTTGCCGTCCGGCTGGTCGGATGGCACGAAGACCGGGTCGTAGCCGAAGCCGCCCTCACCACGGGGCTCGCGGGCCACCGTGCCGGGGAAGCGTCCGAGCTCGGCCGCGGAGCGTCCGTCGGGCAGCACGAGAGCGGCAGCGCAGACGAACGCGGCGGCGCGGTGCTCGTCGCGCACGTCGCCGAGCTGGGCGAGGAGCAGCTCGAGGTTGCCGCGGTCGCCGCAGCCCCCGGACCACCGGGCGCTGAAGATGCCGGGTGCGCCGCCGAGCACGTCGACGGCCAGCCCCGAGTCGTCGGCCAGCGCGGGCAGGCCGGTGGCGTTGGCCGCCGACGCCGCCTTGAGGATGGCGTTCTGCTCGAACGTCACGCCGTCCTCGACGACGTCGGGCGCCTCGGGGAAGGCGTCGAGGCCGACGATCTCGAGACCGAGGTCGGCGCTGACGTCGGCGAGGATCTCGCGCAGCTCCTCGACCTTGTGCGCGTTGCGGGTGGCGAGGACGACCTTCGTCACGAGGCGACCTCCTCGGCCAGGGCGCCCTGCTGCCGGTCGGTGAGGTCCGCGCAGCCCTTCGTCGCGAGGTCGAGCAGCTGCCCGAGCAGGTCGCGGTCGAACGGCGCCCCCTCGGCGGTGCCCTGCACCTCGATGAAGCGCCCGTCGCCGGTCATGACGACGTTCATGTCGGTCTCGGCGGTCGAGTCCTCGGGGTAGTCGAGGTCGAGGACGGCGCGGCCCTCGACGATGCCCACGGAGACGGCGGCGACCGACCCGGTCAGCGGCTGGGCCTTCTTGGCGATGAGGCCCTGCGCGCGGGCGTGCTCGATCGCGTCGGCGAGGGCGACGAAGGCGCCGGTGATGGCAGCGGTGCGGGTGCCGCCGTCGGCCTGCAGCACGTCGCAGTCGAGGACGATGGTGTTCTCCCCGAGCGCCTTGGTGTCGATGACGGCACGGAGGCTGCGGCCGATGAGGCGGCTGATCTCGTGGGTGCGGCCGCCGATGCGGCCCTTGACGCTCTCGCGATCGGAGCGGGTGTTCGTCGCACGGGGAAGCATGGCGTACTCGGCGGTGACCCAGCCGGTTCCCTTGCCCTTGAGCCAGCGCGGGACGCCCTCGGTGAAGGACGCAGCGCACAGCACGCGGGTGCGCCCGAACTCGACGAGGACGCTGCCCTCCGCGTGGTCGAGCCAGTTGCGGGTGATGCGGACCTCTCGGGTCTCGTCGGGGGCACGGCCGTCATGTCGGTCAGTCATGCCCACGAGGCTAGCCATGACTCAACGCTAGGCCTCAATCGCGGGGGGCGGGACGGGCCGGGCCGGCTCGTTCGCGAACCGTAAGGACCCGTCCCGGCCACCGGCGACGCCGTCACTCAGTCGAGGGTCTCGGCGTCGAGGCGCTCCATCTCGTCCGCCGACAGCTCGAGGTCGACGGCCTGCACCGAGTCCTCGATGCTCTCCGGTCGCGAGGCACCCGGGATCGGCACGACGGTCGGCGCGAGGGCGAGCTCCCAGGCGAGGGCCACCCGCTGGGGACTCACGTCGTGCGCCTTGGCCACCTCCGCGAACGCGTCGTGCCGGCTGCCAAGGTCACCGGCCTTGCTGATGCCGCCGAGCGGGCTCCACGGCAGGAACGCGATGCCGAGCTCGGCGCAGAGGTCGAGCTCGGGACGGCTGCTGCGGAACGCCGGCGAGAACTGGTTCTGCACCGACACGAGCCGGCCGCCCAGGACCTGCTGCGCCTCGCGGATCTGGTCGGGGTCCGCGTTGGAGATGCCGGCCATCTCGATGACGCCCTCGTCGAGCAGGTCGGCGAGCGCGCCGACGGACTCGGCATACGGCACGTCCGGGTCGGGCCGGTGGAACTGGTAGAGCCCGATCGCGTCGCCACCGAGACGCTGGAGCGAGGCCTTCGCCGCCTCCTTGAGGTGCTGCGGCCTGCCGTCCCGGGTCCACGAGCCGTCGCCGGGCCGCAGGTGGCCGCCCTTGGTGGCGACCAGCACGTCCGACGCGCTGCCCGACCACGACGCGAGGGCCTTGGCGATGAGCGACTCGTTGTGTCCGACCTCCCCGGCATCGCGGTGGTAGGCGTCGGCCGTGTCGATGAGCGTGACGCCGGCGTCGAGCGCGGCGTGGATGGTCCGGATCGAGCGGTCCTCGTCGGGTCGGCCCTCGATCGACATCGGCATGCCGCCGAGACCGATCGCGCTGACCTTCCTCGATCCGATGGTTCGCTGCTGCAAGGGTGCCTCCTGGGTTGGGGGTGTCGCGGTCGGCGCACCTCCGGGCGGGGCCGGCGGCGCGTCGCACCGTCACGGTCCATACCCGCGTGCCCGGCCCGCTCACCGACCGGGCCGCTCGCCGGAAACCGCCGCCCGCCCCGGGCGCCGGGACCGCGTCAGACGCAGTGCGTCGCGTCCGGCTCGGCGAGCTCGACCTCGCCGGGCCAGACCGCCGAGGCCTGGGCGAGGCACTCCGCGGGGTCGTTCCACGCCGGGATGTGGGTCAGCATCAGCCGTCGCACTCCCCCGGCGCGCACCGCCGCCTCTGCGGCCCGACGACCGGACAGGTGGATGTCGGGCACGGTGTCGCGACCGTCGACGAAGGCCGAGTCCGCGAGGACGAGGTCGGCGCCGGACAGGAGCTCGTCGAGCTGGTCGCACGTGTCGGTGTCGCCGGTGTAGGCGAGGACGCGCCCGCCCGCCTCGACCCGGAACCCGTAGGCCTCGACCGGGTGGTTGACGCGCACCGGGGTGATCGTGAACGGCCCGACCTGCACGGGGTCGCGGTGGCGCACGTCGTGGAAGTCGAAGACACCGAGGACGTCCTCGGCCTCGCCGTTGCCGTAGGCGCGGGCGAGGTGCGCACCGGTGCCGGGAGGCCCCCACACGGGCATCGTCGAGCGCCCGGGACCACCGGGCACGTAGCGCATCATGACGTAGAGGCCGCACAGGTCGATGCAGTGGTCGACGTGCAGGTGGCTGACGAGGACGGCGTCGACGGCATACGGCTGGATGTGGCGCTGCAGCGCCCCGAGGGCACCGTTGCCGAGGTCGAGCACGATGCTCCAGGTGCGTCCCTCGTGCTCCGCGCGGACGAGGTAGCACGACGCGGGCGAGCGTGGCCCGGCGAAGGATCCCGAGCACCCGACGATCGTGACGTCCACGGGACGAGCCTAGGTGTCGCCGCGGACGCCAGCCGGGCGGCAGCGCGTCGGATGCGTCACACCGCACTCCCGTGCGGACGTCCGTCGCCGTCGTCTTCGAGGTCGTCCTCGTCGTCCTCGTCGTCGTCGAGGTCCTCGTCGTCGTAGGCCGCGACGACGTCGCGCAGGTCGGTGCCCATGAGCGCCTGGGTCAGGGTCTCCTGCAGCCAGGTGAGGAAGTCGTACCACGCCATGGCGTAGCCGAGCGGGTCGTCGTCGTCGATGTCCTCCATCGCGGCGTGCAGCGCCTCGGCGTCCTCCTCGGTGCGCATGCCCATGCGTTCACCCAGCAGGAGCCGCACGTCGGTCAGCGCCATCAGGAACGCGGGCGCCTGCGACTCGTCCAGGACGACCCGGTTGCCGACCGCCTGCTCGACGCACTGGAGGGCGACGTCGAGGTTGCCGCTCTTGCGCTGGCGCAGCCCCTCCTCGGTGAGCCGGCGGAACTCGGCCGCGATCTGGTCGTCGCCGCGGTGGGCGGTCGGCAGGAGTCGGTCGAGAGCCGGGTCACGCTCGACGATGGACGACGAGTCCGCTTGCGGGGCAACGTCGCCCGAGGCGCCAGGCTCCTCCCCCTGGGCGCCCAGGGACAGTCCCATGGAGGCGACCAGGTCGTCGAACGCGTCGCCGGTGGGCTCGATCTCCGGAGAGAGCAGCAGCCGCGTCTGCTGCATGAGCCCCTGCAGCACGATGCGTTCGGTCGACTCGAGCAGACCGACGTAGCGGCCCTGCTCGCGCAGGAAGGCGCGGGCCATCAGCTGTCCTTCTCGAAGGTCGCCCACAGGCCGTAGCCCTGGAGCGCCTCGGCGTCGCGTTCCATCGACTCCCGAGGGCCGTTGGAGACGACGGCACGTCCCTTGACGTGCACGTCCATCATCAGCTTCTCGGCCTTGGCCCGGGCGTAGCCGAAGTACGTCTCGAAGACCCAGGTCACGTACGTCATGAGGTTGACGGGGTCGTTCCAGACGATGGTCACCCAGGGCACGTCGGGTGCGACGACCTCGTCGGTGGAGGTCACCTCCTGCTCGACGGGAGCGAGGGAGAGGGTGGCTGCGGTCACAGGGCCACCCTAGGTCCACCGGGGTGCGCGGGGCAGACCGTCCCCGGCGGCTGTTCGCGCCTAGGGTGGGCTCGTGAGCCCGACGAGCCCCCGCGCCGCGAGCACGGCGCTGCTGACCGACCACTACGAGCTGACGATGCTTCAGGCGGCGCTCGCCTCGGGCGAGGCGCACCGGCGTTGCGTCTTCGAGACGTTCGCGCGCCGGCTGCCCGACGGCCGGCGCTACGGCGTCGTCGCGGGGACCGGACGGGTCCTCGACGCGCTCGAGCAGTTCAGGTTCGGCGACGACGAGCTGCGCTTCCTGTCCGACAACAAGGTCGTCGACCGGCAGACCGTCGACTGGCTCTCCGGCTACCGCTTCTCCGGTGACGTCAGCGGCTACGCCGAGGGCGAGTGCTACTTCCCGCAGTCCCCCGTGCTCGTCGTGGAGTCCACCTTCGCCGAGGGCGTCATCCTCGAGACCCTCGTCCTGTCGATCCTCAACCACGACACCGCGATCGCGTCCGCCGCCTCGCGCATGACCACGGCTGCGGTGGGGCGTCCCTGCATCGAGATGGGGTCGAGGCGCACGCACGAGGAGTCGGCCGTCGCGGCGGCCCGGGCGGCCTACGTCGCCGGCTTCGAGGCGACGAGCAACCTCGAGGCGGGGCGCCGCTACGGTGTGCCGACGACCGGGACGGCGGCCCACGCCTTCACCCTGCTCTACGACTCCGAGAAGGAGGCGTTCACCGCGCAGGTCGACTCGCTCGGCAAGGGCACGACCCTGCTCGTCGACACCTACGACGTCAGGACCGCCGTCGCCCTGGCCATGGAGATCGCCGGGCCCGAGCTGGGTGCGGTCCGGCTCGACTCGGGCGACCTGCTCATCCAGGCCACCGAGGTCCGCGCCCAGCTCGACGCGGCCGGCAACACCGACACCCGCATCATCGTCACGTCCGACCTCGACGAGTACGCCATCGCCGGGCTGGCCGCCGGACCGGTCAGCGGCTACGGCGTCGGCACCGCCCTGGTGACCGGGTCGGGCGCACCGACCGCCTCGATGGTCTACAAGCTGGTGCAGCGCGAGGACGCGTCCGGGCAGATGCAGGGTGTGGCCAAGAAGAGCAAGGACAAGGCGTCGGTCGGCGGCCGCAAGTGGGCCCTGCGTCGCCTCAGCGAGTCCGGCGTGGCCCAGGCCGAGGTCCTCGGCATCGGCGAGCAGCCCGGAGACGACGGCGACGACCGCCCGCTCATGGTCGACCTCGTCCGGGCCGGAGAGGTCGTCGACCACCAGGACATCCACGAGGCTCGCGCCAGGCACGAGGCCTCGCGGGCGGAGCTGCCCCGCGCTGCTGCCCAGCTGTCCCGGGGAGAGCCCGTGATCCCCACCGTCTACGAGAAGGACTGAGCCATGGACGTCTCCGCGCACCGCGACGGTGGTCGAGCACTGGTCATCGTCGACGTGCAGAACGACTTCTGCGAGGGCGGGTCACTGGCGGTCCAGGGCGGGGCCGACGTGGCCCGGCGCATCAGCGAGCACGTCAACGCCCACGTCGCCGACTACGACCACGTCGTCGCCACGGCGGACTGGCACGTCGACCCGGGCGAGCACTTCTCGGCGACCCCCGACTTCGTCGACTCGTGGCCGGTGCACTGCGTCGCCGACAGCGACGGCGCCGACTTCCACCCCCACCTCGTCGGGGCGCTGGACAACATCGAGGAGGTCTTCCGCAAGGGCGAGCACGCCGCCGCCTACAGCGGGTTCGAGGGCCGGTCCACGGGTGACGAGCACGTCGCGCTCGCGACGTGGCTGACCCAGCGCGAGGTCTCGCGCGTCGACGTCGTGGGGATCGCCACCGACCACTGCGTGCGGGCCACGGCCCTCGACGCCCGACGTGAGGGCTTCGAGACCACGGTGCTGCTCGACCTCACGGCAGGCGTGGCCAGGGCCACCACCGAGGCGGCCCTGGCGCAGCTGGCTGAGGCAGGCGTGCGCCTGCTGGGCGCACCCACGACCCCCCGCTGACGGCATACGCCGACGGCCTTGGGCCGCAACGGATCTGGCGGACCCGGTGATCCCCCCAGGTGACGGCGAGTCGCGACCCCCGTCGTCGCGACTCGCCGCACCCCTCGGCTCAGGTCACTTGCCGTTGCGCGAGATCTGGACGCGCTGCTCCGCGAAGGCCGTGGCGCAGTCGAGGAGCCCGCAGGCGAAGGCCACGGTGACGTTCGCGGCCTTGCCGCCCGCGAAGAGACCGTTCTGGCTCGTGACGACGGCACTCCACGAGTGCACCGCACCGTCGCACTCGAGCGGGTAGGCGAAGAAGCTGCCGCTGATCTTGACGCGCCCGACCTGCTGCACGAGCTCACCCTCGACGTCGCTGCTGTAGCCGTCGGCGTTGAGGCAGGAGTACGTGCCCGAGAGGAGCACGCTGCCGTCCTTGTATGCCGTGGCGCGGGGGTCGACGGTCACCGTGGCCTCGGGAGCCGGCGGAGCCTCGGCGAAGTCCGCGACGAGGTTGCCCCCCGTGACGCCCGGGGTGTCGGAGAAGGCCATCACGTAGTAGGTCGTGCCGGCATCACCCCGGGCAGCGGCGACGCCGGGTGCGCAGGCGAGGAGCTGGCCGCCGGCCGTCGGGTCGCCGGCCACGATGGCCACACCCGCGCTGAACGACGAGCCGGTCAGGTCCACGACGAGTCCCTTGCCCGTCGTGTCGGTGTAGGTGAACCAGACGCTCCCGTTCGTTGCGGGGGCACCGCACTGCTGGTTGATCGCGGCGTCGACCGAGTCCGTCGTCGCCGTGCTCGTGTCCTGGGTGACGGACGCGGGCAGCGACGTGATGGTGGTGGCACCCGCGAGGGTGTCGTTCGTGGGCGCTGCAGAGGCTGTCGTGGCCCCGAGTGGGGCGAGCAGCGCGGCTGCGGCGATGGCGACGAGTAGGCGTGGTGCTCTCATGGAAATCCCCTATCCCTGTGGGCGCTCCCCGTTGAGCGCCTCACCCCACCAGACCGCACCGGGCCGATCGGGGTTGTCGAGTCAGGTCAGGTCCAGACCAAACCTTTACGGTCAGGCCCGGAATGCGCCTTTTCCGTTGCCGGACAGGGCCGGTGGTGGCGGTAGCCGGCAGGCGCCGGTCCTGCCGGACCCGACCGACCGCTCGGCGTCGTGCCCGCGGTCAGCGCAGGACGGCGCGCAGGGCCCGGGCTGCTCGTTCGAGGCGGGGACCGACGGCGGCCAGGTCGAGCGGCTCGAGCGAGACCACTCCGACCGACGCCTCGACGCCGCCGGGCGCGGGCTCGGCGCGGGTCGACAGGGACAGCGCGAGGCCGTGGGCGCCGGCCTGCAGCTCGCCGTCGGTGCCGACGATGCCGCCCTCACCGGCGCGCCCGGCGAGGATCGCCCGGCCGGCGGCGCCCTGGTCGAGTCCGTGACGCGCCCCGGAGCGGTAGGCCACGTGCACGTCGGTCCAGGACGGCTCGACGACGACGAGCGCCAGGGCCTCGTCGCCCTCGGCGATGGTCAGGTGCGCCGTCGCCCCCACCGCGTCGGCGAGCTCGCGCAGCACGGGCCGCGCGTCGCTGCGCACGACAGGCGTCACCGCGGAGGCGAGCCGGCTGATGCCGAGCGCCAGCCGGACACGGCCGTCGGTCGCTCGCGACACGAGATGGTGCTCCTCGAGGGTGGTGACGAGACGGTAGACCACGGGCCGGCCGACGCCGAGCCGTGCCGACAGCTCGGTGATCGTCAGTCCCGCCGAGTCCCCCTCCTCGGCCAGGGCCTCGAGCACCCGGATGCCCCGGTCGAGGGTCTGGGAGGACTCACCCCTCGCGGCCCCGGTGGGACCAGGCACCGTCTAGCCCTCGGAGTGGGGGCTGCCGGCCGTGCGGGCCGTCCCCCTGGACCACGACATGGCATACAGCCCGTCGTCGACGGCGAGCCCACCCTCACCGAGCTCGAGCGGGCGGAACGTGTCGACCATGACGGCGAGCTCGTCGAAGGCCTCGACGCCGAGCGAGCCCTCGGTCGCTCCCGGCTGCGGACCGTGCGGGTGGCCGCCGGGGTGCACCGAGATCGAGCCCTTTCCGATGCCCGAGCCCTTGCGCGCCTCGTAGTCGCCGTCGACGTAGAACATGATCTCGTCGCTGTCGACGTTGGAGTGGTAGTACGGCACCGGGATCGCCAGCGGGTGGTAGTCGACCTTGCGGGGCACGAAGTTGCAGATGACGAAGTTCGCGCCCTCGAAGACCTGGTGCACGGGCGGCGGCTGGTGGATGCGCCCGGTGATGGGCTCGAAGTTGCGCACGTTGAAGACGTAGGGGTAGAGACAGCCGTCCCAGCCGACGACGTCGAGGGGGTGGAAGGGCAGCGTGTGGACCGTCCCGACGACCCCGCCAGGGCCGTTGCCGCGGTGCTTGATGTAGACGTCGGTCTGCTCGTCAGGACTCGCCCCGACGTGCTCTGCCAGCAACGGCCCCTCGGGCTGGCGCAGGTCGCGCTCGCAGTACGGCGCGTGCTCGAGGAGCTGGCCGTACCGGCTGAGGTAGCGCTTGGGCGGAGCGATGTGGCTGTTCGCCTCGATGCAGTACGCCCGGAGCGGCTCGTCGGCGTCGGCGACCGGCAGCCACCGGTGCGTCGTGGCGCGCGGGATGATGACGTAGTCGCCCTCGGCGACGTCGAAGGCCCCGAAGACCGTCTCGACGCGGGCCCGGCCCCGCTCGACGTAGACGCACTCGTCGCCGATGCCGTTGCGGTACCACGGGCTCGCCTGTGCGGCAACGGCATACGAGATGCGGACGTCGCCGTTGCCGAGCACGAGTCGGCGGCCGGTCACGACGTCCGTCCGCGCGACGGACTCGGCGTCGAAGAGCTCGTGCAGCTTGAGGTGACGCGGCGTCAGCGGGTGGTTCGGGGTCGTCGCCTGGTCGGGCACCTCCCACACGGAGGCAGCGACGGTCGTCGACGGGACATTGCGGTGGTAGAGCAGCGAGCTGTCGGAGCTGAAGCCCTCCTCGCCCATGAGCTCCTCGTAGTAGAGCTCTCCCGGCGCGTCCCCCTGCCCCGGACGCCGGTGCTGGGTGTGCCGCTTGGGCGGGATGCTCCCGACCGCCTGGTAGTGCGCCATGGGCGAAGGCCTCTCCGTCGAACGCGTCCGCTGAGCGGACGCTGATGTATCGCTATTGCAACAGTGGAGTACGCTCCGGGTCATGTCAAGGACGCCGTTCGCGCCCCTCTTCGACCACCTCGTCGACGATGCAGCCGTCTTCCCGCCGGGCCTCTCGCCGCTGGACGCCGCAGTGCGCGAGCACCTCGACCGGCGCACGGGGCCGTATGCCGCCCACATCGGTCCCCTGCTCGTGCCCGCATCGTCGGCCGCCGAGCTCGCGACGCTCGCGTCGGCCGACCCGCGCACGTCGGAGGCGCCGCTCGAGGTCAGCCTCGTCGTGCGACCCGGCGCCCCCGTGCAACCCCTCGTCGACGCTCTCGCGTTGCTGCGGGACCACGACCGGGTGCTCGTGACGGCGGCGGAGCTCGGCTGGTCCGACGACTGGCGACGGGCGCTCGAGGCAGAGGTGCCCGTCGTCGTCGAGGTCGGGCTCGGTGACGAGCAGGCCCGCGGGCTCGACGACATCGCGTCGACCGTCGACGAGGAGCACGACGTCACGGCGAAGTTCCGCACCGGCGCCACCCCGAGCTGGTCCTGGCCCGACGAGGGCGTGCTCGGCGGTTTCCTCGACGCCGTGGTGCTGCACGGGCTGTCGTTCAAGCTGACGGGAGGGCTGCACCACGCCGTCCGCGGCATGCACGGCGGCGAGCCGGCTCACGGCCTGCTCAACGTCCTGCTCGCGACCCACGAGGCGCTCCACGGCGCCGAGGCCGACGAGCTCACCGGCGTCCTGGCGCGCCACGACACCGAGGTGCTCGTCACGGCCCTCTCGGGCCTCGACACCGACGCCGCCGAACGAGTGCGCGCGAGCTTCGCCTCCTACGGCTGCTGCGGCGTCCTCGACCCCCTGACCGAGCTCGAGGCGCTCGGGCTCATCCGCGCCACCGACCCGAAGGAGCAGCGGTGACCACCTGGCTCGACGTGCCCGACGACCACCTCTACGGCATCGACAACCTGCCCTACGGCGTGTTCAGCACGGCCGCCGACCCGACGCACCGCGTCGGCGTCCGGATCGGCGACCTCGTGCTCGACGCCGGCGCCGTCGCCGCCATCGGGCGCGACGCCGGCCTCGTCGGCGACGGTCCCGACCTCGCGGCCGTGTGGCAGACGCCGAGCCTCAACGCCTTCCTCGCGCTCGGCCGGCCGGCGTGGACCACGGCCCGGGCATGGCTGACGGAGGTCCTGCGCGACGAGGTGCACCGCGACGGCGTCTCACCCCATCTCCACCGTCTCGACGACGTCACGCTGCACCTGCCCGTCGAGGTCGCCGACTACGTCGACTTCTACGCGAGCGAGGACCACGCGAGCAACGTCGGGCAGATCTTCCGACCCGACAACGCCGCGCTGCCGCCGAACTGGAAGCACCTGCCGATCGGCTACCACGGACGCGCAGGCACCGTGGTCGTCTCGGGGACCGACGTCGTGCGTCCGACCGGCCAGCGCAAGGGCCCGAACGACCCGGCACCGGTCTTCGGTCCCAGCATCCGCCTCGACATCGAGGCGGAGCTGGGCTACGTCGTCGGCGGCGCGACCGCGCTGGGCTCGCGCGTCTCGGTCGACGAGGCCGGTGACCACCTCTTCGGGGTCGTCATCCTCAACGACTGGAGCGCGCGCGACATCCAGGCGTGGGAGTACGTCCCGCTCGGCCCTTTCCTCGGCAAGTCGTTCGCCACCTCGGTGTCGGCCTGGGTGACCCCCCTCGAAGCCCTCGGGTCGGCGCGCACCGCCCTTCCGGGACAGTCGGACCCGCAGGTCCTGCCCTACCTGCGGGGCGACGCCTTCGGTCTCGACGTGCACGTCGAGGTGCGCCTCAACGGCACCGTCGTCTCCCGCCCCGAGCACTCCGCGATGTACTGGTCGCCGGCGCAGATGCTGGCCCACCTCACGGTCAACGGGGCCTCCCTGCGCGACGGGGACCTCTTCGGGTCGGGGACCATCAGCGGCCCGACGCGCGAGACCCGGGGCAGCCTGCTCGAGCTGACCTGGAACGGCAGCGAGCCGCTGACGCTGGAGGACGGCACGACGCGGGGCTTCCTCGAGGACGGCGACACGGTCACGATGACGGCCTGGGCGCCGGGACCTCACGGGACGCGCATCGGGCTCGGCGAGGTCACCGGAACCGTCCGCCCGGCCGTCTGAGAGCAGGAACCGTTCACAGCCCGTCGACGGCGCCGACGGCTCGTTAGGGACCGAGGGCGGCCGTCGGGGACGTGAGTCGGGGGGCTGTGCCGGCTGTGCGGACCGGTGAGCTCAGTGCAGGACTGCCGGCGCGACCTGGGCCTCGTCGTCGAGCAGGTGCGACTCCTCGTGTCGTCGCGGCAGGAACCACGCAGCGATCAGGGTCGTGGCCACGAGGATCGCCGCGACGAGGAAGGTCTCACCGAACGCGTCGGCGGCCTGCGCCAGGCCCTGCTGCACCGCCGCCGGACCGCCGATCTTGTCGACGAGGGCGGGGTCCTTCTGCGCGGCGATGGCGGGCCCTGCCAGGGGCTTGCTCGCGAGGTTGTTGGTGAAGACGACCGAGATGACGGCGACGCCGATGGAGCTGGCGATCTGCTGCGTGATGTTGAGCAGGGTCGAGCCGCGCGCGACCTGGTGAGCCGTCAGGGTCTTCAGGGCCGAGGTCATGATCGGCATCATCGTGCCGCCCATGCCGAGGCCCATGACGAACAGCACCGGGATCGTGAAGCCCCAGTAGGGAGTGTCGGGCCCGACCTGGGTCAGCGCGAACATGCCGCCGGTGATGAGCAGGAGCCCGAAGGGCACGATGCGCCCCACCGGGATGCGGTCGGCCAGGGCACCGGCGACCGGCATCGTCAACATCGCGCCGACCCCCTGCGGGACCATGAGGAAGGCCGCGTGCAGGGTGTTCTCGCCGCGCACCTCCTGGAAGTAGGTGGGCACGAGCAGCAGGCCGCCGAAGAAGGCCGCGCCGAAGAGGAACATCGTCACCAACGCGACGGTGAGTCGGCGGTTGCGGAAGAGGCGCAGGTCGAGCAGCGGGTGCTTGGGGCGGAAGCTGTAGATCACGAACGCGACGACCATGGCCAAGCCGATCCCGAACGGGATGAGCACCTTCTTGGACACGAAGGTCCCCTCGCCGGGGATCGAGCTGATGCCGTAGAGGAAGAGCGCGAGTCCCGGCGACATGAGCAGCATGCCCACGAAGTCGAAGGACTCTGAGGGCTCCGGAGCGTCGGAGGGCAGCGCCCACCACGCGTAGAGCACGGCGACGACCCCGATGGGGACGTTGATGAGGAAGATCCAGTGCCACGTCGCGACCTCGATGAGCCAGCCGCCGAGGATGGGCCCGAAGATGGGGCCGAGGAGCATGGGCACGCCGAGGATCGCCATGAGCCGCCCCATCCGGGCCGGGCCCGCCGCCCGCGTCATGATCGTCATGCCGAGCGGCATGAGCATGCCGCCGCCGAGACCCTGGATGACGCGGAAGAGGATGAGCACCTCGATCGAGCCGGCCGTCGCGCAGAGCGCCGAGCCCGCCGTGAAGAGGACGACGGCCAGCATGTAGAGCCGCTTGGTGCCGAAGCGGTCCGCGGCCCAGCCCGTCAGCGGGATGACGGTGGCGAGCGAGAGCGTGTAGGCGGTGACCGTCCACGCCACCGTGGAGTACGGCACCGGCTGCCCCGAGGCGTCGGCGAAGGCCGTCTGGAAGGTCGGCAGGGCGATGTTGACGACGGTGATGTCGAGGATCGACATGATGGCGCCGAGGACGACGACCCCGGCGATCTTGAGGACGGCCCCGTCGATGGCGTCGGGGTAGTCGGGTTGCGGTGTGGTGGTGTGAGCAGACACGGGGGCTCCCGTCGGGCGGAGGTGGGCGACGCGTCACGCCGCGGTCGCGGGACGCCCCGCGAGAGATCCATTCTCGCTCCGGCCACCGACAGCGGCGCAAGGGAGTTACGCCGCCGACGGACCCGTCACCTCACCCGGGCACCACCCGAACCATCACCCCGGCCGTCACCCCGGGCCACGACCTCAGGCCTGCTTGCGCGGCTGCTTGCCCTCGACGACCTGCGTGCTCGCGACCTTGTCGTGCAGGGCCCGACGCTTGTCGTCCCACAGCGGCCACAGCCCGTCGAGCAGCGACAGGAAGGGCACGAACTGCCCGGCCAGGGGGATGATGCGGCGCAGCAGCGCGGTGCCGATCGGGAGCGGCCCCGGCGCGTCAGCCCGCCGGACGCTGATCCCGAGCGCCATCTTGCCCGGCGTCTGGGCGACCGTCGTCCAGAACACGAGGCAGTAGGCCGTCGTGACGAGCCACAGCAGGATCGTGAACTGCAGCGCGGGCCCGGTGAGCTGGGTCTGGATCTCGACGAGTCGCGCCTGGTTGTTGGCCTCGGCCGCCGTCATCATCTCGGAGAAGAGCTCGGACAGGCGGGGGGTGGCGGACCACGCGACGATGCCGCCGACGATGCCCACGATGAGGCCGTCGATGAGCCACGCCGCCACTCGCTTGCCCCAGGACGCCAGCGGCACACCGTCGGCGGTGGCCTTGATGTTGTGCATCCACTGGGCGTTGGCCGGAGCCTGCTGGTAGTAGCCCTGCGGGGCCTGCTGCTGCGGCGCCTGCGTCGAGCTGGGCCAGCCCGTCCCCTGCTGCAGGGGGGCCGTCGGCACGGCGCCGCCGGTGCGGTCGGCCGGCGCCTGACCCGGTGCACTCTGCTGGGGCAGTCCGATGGTGCTCTGCGCCGCCGTCGGCGACTTCTTGGGCGCGGTGTGGTTGGTCCACGTCACGCCGTCCCAGTAGCGGAGCATGTCGGCGTTGCTGGGGTCGTCGTACCACCCGGAGGGCTGCTGGCTCATGGCTCAACTGTGCCACGACGGCGATCGGCCGTGGCCCCGGCATGCCGGGGCCACGGCCGATGCGTGACGTGCTGTCGCGGAGGGAGGCTCAGAGGTTGCCGCGCTTGTCCTGCTCTCGCTCGATCGCCTCGAAGAGCGCCTTGAAGTTGCCCTTGCCGAAGCCGAGCGAGCCGTGTCGCTCGATGAGCTCGAAGAAGACGGTCGGGCGGTCGCCGAGGGGCTTGGTGAAGATCTGCAGGAGATAGCCGTCCTCGTCGCGGTCGACGAGGATCTTGCGCTTCTGCAGCTCCTCGATGGGCACGCGGACGTTGCCGATGCGCTCGCGCAGCTCGGCGTCCTCGTAGTAGCTGTCGGGGGTGTCGAGAAACTCGACGCCGTTCGCGCGCAGGGCGTCGACGGAGGCGAGGATGTCGTTCGTCGCGACGGCGAGGTGCTGGGCGCCGGCGCCGCGGTAGAACTCGAGGTACTCGTCGATCTGGCTCTTCTTCTTGGCGATGGCCGGCTCGTTGAGGGGGAACTTCACCCGGTGGTTGCCGTTGGCGACCACCTTGCTCATCAGGGCCGAGTAGTCCGTCGCGATGTCGTCACCGATGAACTCGGCCATGTTCACGAAGCCCATCACCTTGTTGTAGAAGGTGACCCACTCGTCCATGTGGCCGAGCTCGACGTTGCCGACGATGTGGTCGAGGGCCTGGAAGAGGCGCTTGGGCTGGCCCTCGCGCTTCTCGTAGGACGAGCTCGAGGGGACGTAGCCCGGGAGGTACGGGCCGGCATACGTCTGCCCGTTCACGGTGCGCTGGACGAGGGTGTGGCGCGTCTCGCCGTAGGTGGCGATCGCCGCGGTGCGCACCGTGCCGTGCTCGTCGCTGTGGTCGGTCGGCTCCTCGATCACCGTGGCGCCGGCCGTGCGGGCCTGGGCGATGCACTTGTCGACGTCGGGCACCTCGAGGGCGATGTCGATCACGCCGTCGCCGTGACGGCGGTGGTGGTCGGCGAGCGGGCTGTCGGGGTCGACGGCGCCCATCACGACGAAGCGGATCGAGCCGCTCTTGAGGACGAACGACTTGTGGTCGCGGTTGCCGTTCTCGGGGCCCGAGTAGGCGACGAGCTCCATGCCCCAGGCGCTCTGGTAGTAGTGCGCGCTCTGGGTGGCGTTGCCCGCGACGAAGACGATCGCGTCCCATCCGGTGACGGGGAAGACGTCGGTGTTCTCGTCGTACTCGACGAGACCGACGAGCTGCTTGAGCTGGTCGAGGTCGAGGTCGGCCTCGCGCTCCTGCTGGGTCCGGTCGTCGGTGAGGTCGGTGGCCGCAGACGGCATCGTGTCGGTCATAGGTGTGAGGGTGACCGAGCACCTCGAGGTGTGCAACAGGAGCGCTGCCCGCTGGGCAGAGTGCACAAACTGTTGCCCGTATGCCGTGTGGTGCTGGACACTCTGTCCATGACTTCCTCCCCGGGCGAGGCATCACGCGCACCGGTCGACGCCCTGGACTGCCGGATCCTGCTGCTGCTGCTCACCGAGCCCGGCGTCGGGGTGCTCGGCGCGTCGAGGCGCCTCGGCGTGGCCCGGGGCACGGTGCAGGCCCGCCTCGACCGGCTCCAGCGCACCGGAGTCCTGCGGTCGATGGCGCCCGACGTCGACCCGGCGGCGCTCGGCTACCCCGTGACGGCCTTCTGCACCCTCGAGATCCGGCAGGGTCGCGGGGGCCACTCCCCCGTCGTCGAGCACCTCGCCGCGATCCCCGAGGTCATCGAGGCGCACACGATCACCGGCTCGGGCGACGTGCTCATCCGCATCGTGGGTCGGGACAACGCGGACCTGCAACGCGTCATCGACCGGGTCGTCGACGACGCCCACGTCACCCGCGCCTCCACCGTCATCTCGCTCGCCACCCGGCTCGACCACCGCACCATCCCGCTCGTCGAGCACCTGCTCGACCTCGCCCAAGGAGAGCCCGCACCGTGACCGCCGACCCGTACGCGCCCCGGCCCGCCGTGGAGCTGACCCACCCCGAGTGGACCCGCAGCGCCACGATCTACCAGATCAACCAGCGCCACTTCACCCCCGAGGGCACCTTCCGCGCCGCCGAGGCGCACCTGCCCCGCATCCGCGAGCTCGGCATCGACGTCGTCTGGATCATGCCCGTGCACCCGATCGGCGAGCAGAACCGCAAGGGCGTGCTCGGCAGCCCCTACGCCGTCAAGGACTACCTGGCCGTCAACCCCGAGTACGGCACCCTCGAGGACCTGCGCCACTTCGTCGACACCGCGCACGGTCTGGGGCTGCACGTCATCCTCGACTGGGTGGCCAACCACACCGCCTGGGACAACCCCCTCGTGCAGGAGCACCCCGAGTGGTACGCCCGCGACTGGAAGGGCGACTTCCGCCCCACGCCGTGGTGGGACTGGGACGACATCATCGACCTCGACTACGACAACCCCGGCCTGCGCCGCTACATGACGGACGCGATGAAGTACTGGGTGCGGGAGGTCGGTTTCGACGGGTTCCGCTGTGACGTCGCGGGATTCGTGCCCCTCGACTTCTGGGACAACGTCCGCCGCGAGCTCGACGAGATCAAGCCGGTCTTCATGCTCGCCGAGTGGGAGTCGCGTGACCTGCACGTGCGGGCGTTCGACATGACCTACGGGTGGAGCTGGAACGAGACGCTCCACAAGATCGCCCACGGCAAGGCCGACGTCGAGGCGCTCAAGGTCTACTACGCCTGGAACGACCGCTTCTACCAACGCGACGCCTACCGGATGCTCTTCGTCAGCAACCACGACAAGAACGCCTGGGAGGGCACCGAGTACGAGCAGTTCGGTGACGCGCTGCTGCCCGCGATCGTGCTCTCCGTCGTGAGCGAGGGCGTGCCCCTGGTCTACAACGGGCAGGAGGCCGGCAGCGACAAGCGCCTGACCTTCTTCGACAAGGACGAGATCGACTGGCGCGAGGACGAGCAGGGTGAGCTCTACCGGCAGCTCTTCGCGCTCAAGAAGCAGCACCCCGCCCTCTGGAACGGCGCCGCCGGTGGCCGGATGGTGCGCGTGCCCAACTCGGCCGAGTCCTCGGTGCTCACCTTCGTGCGGGCGGTCGGCGACGACCGCGTGCTCGGGGCCTTCAACTTCAGCGGACAGGAGCAGACGGTGACGCTCGGCGACGGCCCCCAGGCGGGGTCGTGGCGCGACGCGTTCACCGGGACGACGGTGGAGCTGACGCAGGGGCAGGGCTACCGACTGCCGGCCTGGGGCTACCAGGTGCTCGTCGGGGCCTGACCGCCGCGCCGGGAGGGGCCCCGGGCACCCCTCCACGAGCAACCCGAGGCCCCCGACGGCACAGGGCTGCTGTCCCGTCACCTGGTAGACGATCGAGATCGCAGATCATGACGCGAAGACCTCGAAACAGATCACACCGAGGCCCTCGATCCGCGAGGATGGAGGTGCGTACCCGTCGGTGCTCCCCTGTCCCGGCGGGTACGCCTCTGCCGTGCTGTGGTCCCACCCGCAGCACGCCCGGTGACGGGGTGTCCCGCTGTCCTCCCAAACAGCGGGACACCCCCGTCGGCCGACCGGACGTCAGGGCGTGACGGTGATCGGGCTGCCGTTGCTGACGAGCTTCCAGTCCATGCTCGCGAACGTCGTCGGGTCGATGACCTTGTTGGCCGTCGCCCAGTCGATGAGCAGCTGGCGGATCTCGATCTGCCGGTTGTAGATGACGGGAGCCGCCACGACGCCCGGGAAGTTGCCACCACCGGACTGGCGGTAGTTGTTGATCGCCACGACGAAGCGGGCGTCCGACGCGACGGGCGCCCCGGCATACGCGAGGTTGGTGATGCGCGAGCCCACCGCCTTGGCGAGGTCGATGTCGTAGGTGAGGTCGGCGTCGAGCCCGCCCATGACGTCGTAGTTGTAGTCCGGCGTCGAGTTGGCGTTGGTGATGGTGTCGGCCGCGACCGGCCCCGTCGACGTGCACGCCTGGAAGTACTCCGCGCTCTTCTCCAGGTAGGCCTTGACCTGGGCGCCGGTGAGCACGATGCCGAGCAGCGTGTTGTCGTAGATGTAGAGCCCCGCCACGTCGCGGATCGTCACCTGGCCCGCGGGGATCGCCGCCAGCTTGTTGAACGGCGCGGCGATCGAGAGCACCGGGAGGGAGGCCTCTGGCGTGCCGGCGATCGCCTTCTTGACCGCGTCGGCCTGGACGTAGTTGATGAAGTCGATGGCCGCGGTGTCCTCGTAGCGCGAGGTCGCCGCCGACATCGCCTGCGTGCACGTGCCGATGACGCCGTTGACGTAGCCGAGCACCTTCTGGTGGGCCGCGGCGACGGCGCCCGTCACGGCGGGGTCCTCCGGCGCGACGTTGGAGTTGTAGAGGCTCGCCTCGGAGTGGACGACCTGCCACTGGCCGCGGATCTTCTGCACGTCGATCGACATGCGGGTCACGCGCATGCCCCAGTAGTAGGGCTCGGACAGCAGGACCTGCTTGCCCGTCGCGGTGTTGGTGACGTAGCGCTGCGGGATCTCGAGGTGCGCGTGCCCGACGAGCACCGCGTCGATGCCCGGGACCTGCTGGGCGAGCAGGGCGCTGGCATTCTCGACGTAGGGCAGCGAGTCTCCCCAGGAGGACTTGCCGCTGTCGCCGGAGTGGCACGCGACGATGACGACGTCGGCGCCGGCCGCCTTGAGGCGCGGCACCATGACCTTGGCCTGCTCGATGATGCCGGGGAACCGCACCTTGCCCTCGACGTTGGCCTTGTCCCAGATCGCGACGCCGGGCGTGACGAGGCCGAGGATGCCGATCTTGATCGCCTTGGTGTCAGGCAGCTTGACGGTCTTGATGACCCACGGCCTGAAGGCCGGCGCGCCGGTGTTCCAGTCGACCGAGTTGGCCGACAGGAGCGGGAACCGCAGCTGCTTCTCGAAGGCGCGCAGCGTGTCGAGGCCGTAGTTGTACTCGTGGTTGCCGAGCGCTGCGGCGTCGTAGCCCACCTGGTTCATGGCTGCGGCCATCGGGTGGGTCGAGCCGCCGGTGATCGGGTCGATCTTCGCGTAGTAGTACGCGAGCGGCGTGCCCTGGATCGTGTCGCCGGCGTCGATCGTCAGGGTGCGCTCGGCGCCGACCTCGGCACGGATCGCCTTGATGATCGTGGACGCCTTGGCGATGCCGATGTCGTTGTGCGCCCTGTCGTCGTACTCGGCGTTCTTGAAGTAGTCCCAGTTGTAGACGTTGCCGTGCAGGTCCGTCGTGCCGAGCACGGTCAGCCGCACGACCTCGCCGTTGGTCCCCGGGCCGGGCGTCCCCGAGGCTGCGGTGGCGGTCCCGGCCGCTCGCACCGTGGCGAGGCCGGCGCCGCCGACGGCGGCGAGAGCCAGCAGCTGGCGGCGGGTGGTCGAGGAACCGAGGAGGTCAGGGGTCACGGAGGTGTGGTCGTTGCTCATGTCGTCCTTCGTCTGTCAGGTGCTCGATCGGAGCAGTCCCGTGTCACAGGTGCGCGGCTCGCCCCCGAGGCGCAAGCCAAGACCCTAGCCCGACGAACCACCCGGAAAGGGGCGAGCAGACGTCCGGATCGTGAACGTCAGCGTCGGCCGACGAGCCAGAGCCGGATCTTGTCGATGCGCTCGGAGACCTGGTCGGACGACGCCGCCGCGAGGTCGGGACCGCCGCACACGCGGCGCAGGTCCATGTGCACGTTGGCGTGCGGCAGGCCCTTCTGGCGGGCGTAGGTCGACACGAGCGTGTTGAGCTCCTTGCGCTGCGCGGCCAGGGCCCGGTGGGCCGCGACCGGCATCGGGGCGGCCGCGCCCTGGGGGGCCTTCTTGACCTGGCGGCTCTGCCGCTCGCGCAGCAGGGCCGAGACCTGGTCGGGCTCGAGGAGGCCGGGCAGGCCGAGGTACTCCTCCTCGTCCTCGGAGCCGACCTGGGCGTGCATGCCCCACTGCTGCTTGTCGAAGAGCACGTGGTCGAAGTGTGCGTCGGACTCGAGCGCCTCGAAGGCCCCTTCGTCGAGGGCGCCGCTCGCCTTGTCGGCCCGGTTGGCGTCGTCGATGAGCGCCTGCTCCTCGGCCCACATCTGCCCGATGTCCTCGGGGTTGGGCTTGCGGTCGAGGGCGTGGTCGCGCTGCTCCTCGAGCCGCGACGCGTGGTCGAGCACGACCGGGACCGACGGGAGGAAGACCGAGGCGGTCTCGCCCCGGCGGCGGGCCCGGACGAACCGGCCGACCGCCTGGGCGAAGAAGAGCGGCGTCGAGGTGGAGGTGGCGTAGACGCCGACCGCCAGGCGCGGCACGTCGACGCCCTCGGACACCATGCGGACGGCGACCATCCACCGCTCGTCGCTCGCGCCGAAGTCCTCGATGCGCTTGCTCGCGCCGAGGTCGTCGGAGAGCACGACCGTGGGCGCCTCGCCCGTCAGCGTGCGCAGGATGGCGGCATACGCCCTCGCCTGGGTCTGGTTGGAGGCGATGACGAGCCCGCCGGCGTCCTCGACGTGCCGGCGCACCTCGGTGAGGCGACGGTCGGCCGCGGCGAGCACGGCGGGGATCCACTCGCCCTTCGGGTCGAGCGCGGTGCGCCACGCGTGGGCGACGAAGTCCTTGGTCATCGGCTCGCCGAGGCGCGCCTCGAGCTCGTCGCCGGCCTTGGTGCGCCAGCGCATGCTGCCGCCGTAGGCCATGAAGAGCACGGGGCGCACGACGCCGTCGCGCAGCGCCTCGGCGTAGCCGTAGGTGTAGTCGCTCGAGCTGACGAGCGTGCCCTCGGCGTCGAGCTCGTAGGTGACGAAGGGGATCGGCGAGGTGTCCGAGCGGAACGGCGTGCCCGTCAGCGACAGGCGCCGGGTGGCGGGCTCGAACGCCTCGCGTATGCCGTCGCCCCAGCTCTTCGCGTCACCGCCGTGGTGGACCTCGTCGAGGATCACGAGCGTGGAGCGCGACGTCGTCAGCTCGCGGTGCAGCGAGGGCCGCGAGGCGACCTGGGCGTAGGTCACGGCGACGCCGTGGTAGTCGTCGCTGTGCCGGCCGACGCTGTTGCTGAACTTCGGGTCGAGGCTGATGCCGACCCGGGCGGCGGCGTCGGCCCACTGGGTCTTGAGGTGCTCGGTGGGGGCCACGACGGTGACGCGCGAGACGATGCCGGCGCTCAGCAGCTCGGTGGCCACGCGCAGGGCGTAGGTCGTCTTGCCGGCCCCCGGCGTCGCCACCGCGAGGAAGTCGCGCGGACCCTTGGACAGGTAGAGGTCGAGCGCCTCCTGCTGCCACGCACGCAGCTTGCTGGCGGTACCCCAGGCAGCCCGCTCCGGAAAGGCGGGTGGGAGGTGGAAGGCGGCCCCTGAACTCATAGAGGGACCACCGTAACGAATCCCCGGCGGCGACATGCCGAGGCCCCGCCTGCGAGCGGGGCCTCGGCCTGGATGGTATGCCGCTCAGTCGCTTTCGCGACCGGGCTCGGTGGTCGTGCTCGCGCTCAGCGGCCGGCGCGGTAGGCCGTCCACTGGGCCTGCATGCGGTTGACCTGGCCGGTCGTGAAGGTGTTCATGCACGCGTCGTAGGTGTAGTCCATGAAGTTCTTGATCGGGTCCAGGCCGGGGCTCGTGCACGTGTCGCGACCGGTCGGGCACTCGTAGGCGGCGCTGGCCTCGGCGGGCGTGTCGTCGACGTAGTCGCCGTTGCCGTTACAGCCGCCTTGGAACGTGTGGTAGAGACCCACCCAGTGGCCGACCTCGTGCGTGGCGGTGTCGCCCTGGTTGTAGTTCGTCGCGCTGCCGCCGGGCAGCGAGGCGGTGAGGACGACGACGCCGTCCATGGCGTCGTAGGTGCTCTTGGGGAACGTCGCCCAGCCGAGCAGGCCCTGCCCGATGTTGGCCGAGTAGAGGTTGAGGTCGGCCATCGTGCCCTTGCGCAGGGTGGTCTTCATGCTCTTCTCGGCCGCCGAACCGGGCGTCACGGTGTACCAGGACGAGTTGCTCGTCGAGTCGGACCCGGCGAGGCTGAAGCTCAGTCCGGTGCCGGAGTAGGCGTTGTTGAGCACGCTGAGCTGGCTGCTGATGGCGCTGCTGCTCACGGCTCCCTGGGTGCCGTTGGTGATGGTGTGCCAGTAGACCTTGACGGTCGTCGGGGCGAAGGTGCCGCCGGTGCCGGGCTTGCCCTTCTGCCCCTCCTTGACGACCTTGCCCGACGAGTCGCGCGTCAGGCCCTTGGCACCGAGGGCCTTGGTCAGGGCCGCCTCGTTGGCGCGCACCTGGGCATCGCTCAGCTCGTGCGGGTCCTTCGCCGTGCCGTGCGTGCCGCGGGCTCCGGCGGCACCGGCGGCACCGACGGTGGCCGGGTCGAGGCACGTCGGGCTGCCGTGGCCGTCGAGCACTGGTGACGCCTGGGCGGGCGCGCCGAGCGAGACCGCGGCGAGTGCGAGGGGTGCCGCGAGCATCAGGGAGCGGAGCTTCATGGGGTGACCTTTCTCGTCCGACACGACACCCGGTCAGGCGTCGATCCCAGCGACTGTAGGTACGCGACCGTCAGTGGCGGAGCCGGGGCGAGTAAAGAACCGTTAAGAAGAGTGCCGCGTTTCGGACGCCGGCGGGCGAGGCGGTCAGGACCCTCCGTCGCCGCCGTTGTCGCCGTCGCCCCCGTCCTGCGGGTCACGCAGGCCGTCGTAGATCTCCTTGCACACGGGGCACACGGGGAACTTCTGCGGGTCACGGCCGGGGACCCAGATCTTGCCGCAGAGAGCCACGACGGGCTCGCCGGACAGGGCGCTCTCGAGGATCTTCTCCTTGCGCACGTAGTGCGAGAAGCGCTCGTGGTCGCCCGGCTCCTGGAGCTCCTCGCGGACCTCCTCGCGCTCGATCGTGGCCGTGCTCGTGCCCCGCAGCGGCTCGGGCTCGAACGGGTCAGGAGGCATCGTGCTCATGCCGGAAGTCTACGGCGGCGCTCGAGCGCCCGGCACGAAGCCCGATCCCGGCCCTTCGGCTCCGGTCTCAGTGGCTCTGTCCGGCAGGTCGGCGCGCCGCGGGGGCGGCGAGCAGGCGTCGGCCCGCGGGGTAGGCCCCCCACGACTGCGGGGCGGCACCCGGCCGGCCGCTGAGCAGCACCGCCTCGACACCGGTCTCCGGCGCGGTCGGGTCGGGCTCGAGACCGAGACGGCGCAGCGTCTGCCGGGCGACGGCGACGGGCGAGTCGTGGACGGTCACGCCGTCTCCGAGCGCCGCGACGATCCGGTCGACGACGAGGCCGTAGTGGGTGCAGCCGAGCACCAGCGAGCGCACGCCCGCGGGAGTCTGCGACGCGGCATACGCGATGCACTCGTCGATCGCCTGCTCGTCCCCTGACTCCACGGCCTCGGCGAGGCCCAGCGCCGCGACGGCATGGGTCTGCACGTCGGCGGCGAAGGCGTCGACGAGGCCACGGAGGTAGTCGCTCGACGTCGTTGCAGCCGTGGACCACACGGCGACGGGGCCGCCCGACGCCGCGGCCGGACGGATGGCCGGCACGGTGCCGATGACGGGCACGTCGGGCTCGAGCTCCGCCCGGAGCGCGTCGAGGCCGTGCACGGTCGCGGTGTTGCACGCGACGACGATGGCGGCGGGCTCGAACCGGAGGGTGGCGCGGGCGGAGGCGATGATGAGTCGCTCCACCTCGGCCGGGGTGCGCGGGCCGTACGGCATGTTGTCGGGGTCGAGGGACAGCACGAGCCCGAGGTCGGGACGCAGCCCGTGGAGGGCATCGGCATACCCGAGGAGCCCGAGCCCGCTGTCGACGAAGGCAACTCGCCTGGTCGACCTCGGCATCTCGGACTGCTCCCCCGTCGCGGGCTGGGTGTCGGGCTGGGTGTCGGGCTGGGTGTCGGGCGCGGTCGTGGGCGCGGTGTCGCTGTTGCCGATCCTCGTCATGGCGCCGTCAGTTCATCGACGGGTCGTCGGGGAAGTTGGCGACGTAGGCCAGGCTGTCGCGCTGCCGGCGCAGGACCTCGCGCCAGAGCCGGTCGGGCTCGGGCGTGAAGGCGTCGCGCACCTCCGCGTCGACGACGTACCAGTCGCCGCGCAGGACCTCGCCCTCGAGCTGGCCCGCCTCCCAGCCGGAGTAGCCGGCGAAGATGCGCAGACCGGCGAGCTCCGCCGCCACCGCGGGCGTGGGAACGTCGAGGTCGACGAGACCGATCGAGCCGAAGAGGCGCTTGACCCCGAGCGGCTCGGGCTCCTCGCCGGGCACGGTCACGAGACCGAGCGCCGACGACGTCGACACGGGACCGCCCTGGAAGAGCACGTGGGGTGCGGTGACGACGCGCTGCCAGCCCGGCAGCACCGAGTCGACCGCGGCCGACAGCGGCTTGTTGAGCACGACGCCCTGGGCGCCTCCGTCGTCGTGGTGGAGCATGAGGACGACGGACCGGTGGAACACGTCACCGCCGACGGATGGCGTCGCCACCAGGAGGCGGCCGGTGTGGAACGTCGAGCTCACGGGCTTCAGCCTTCCACACCGGCGACCTCTCAGAAGCGAGCGCCCCGACGACCGGCGCGCTCGTCGTCGCCACCCCAGCGCGAGACGAGACCGTCGCCACGGTCGCCACGCGACCCACGTCGGTCGTCACGACCGCCACCGTGGTGCGGGCGCGAGCCACCGCGCTGGCCCTGGCGCGGGCCACGAGGGCCGGCCGGACCACGCCGGTGCTGCTTGGGACCAGCGATGAGGCGCTGGAAGTCGTCCTCGGCGATGGCGACGCCACTGGGCGTCGTCGCGCCGGTCGCCGCGATGATCGCGTCGCCGGGCGTGGCCCGGACCGGCGAGATCTCGAGACCGGCGTCCTTGAGCTGGCGCTCCATCGTCTTGCGCTGGTGCGGCAGCGCCAGGGTCACGACCGTGCCCTTGTCGCCGGCGCGGGCGGTGCGGCCCGAGCGGTGCAGGTAGTCCTTGTGGTCGGCCGGCGGGTCGACCTGCAGGACGACCGAGACGTCGTCGACGTGGATGCCGCGTGCGGCGACGTCGGTCGCGACGAGCACCGGGAGGGTGCCGTCACGGAAGGCGCCGAGCACGCGGTTGCGCTGGCCCTGGTTGAGGCCACCGTGCAGCGCCGCGGCCATGACGCCCTGCTCGCGCAGCTGCAGCGCGATGCGGTCGGCGCCGAGCTTGGTGCGGCAGAACACGACGGTGCGTCCCTCGCGGTTGGCGACCTCGGCCGTGATGACCTTCTTGTGCTGCGGGTCGATGAGCAGGACGTGGTGGTCCATGCCCTCGACCGAAGCGGTGGCGTCGTTCGTCGAGTGCGTCACCGGGTCGGTGAGGTACTTCTCGACGAGGGCGTCGATGCCGCGGTCGAGCGTCGCCGAGAAGAGCAGGCGCTGGCCGTCGGCCGGGATCTTGTCGAGGCTCGTCGTGATCTCGGCCATGAAGCCCATCTCGGCCATGTGGTCGGCCTCGTCGAGCACGGTGATCGCGATGTCGTCCATCTCGACCGCGCCGCGCTCGAGCAGGTCGTTGAGGCGGCCCGGCGTGGCGATGAGGATGTCGACGCCCTTGTTGAGGGCGTTGATCTGGGTCGTGTAGCTGAGGCCACCGGCGACGAGCTTGTGGCGCAGGCCGGCGACGTGCACGAGGGGCTCGAGCGCGTCGGAGATCTGCATCGCGAGCTCGCGCGTCGGGGTGAGGATCAGGGCGTGCGGCTTGCGGGGGCGACGCTGCAGGTCCGCCTCGAGCAGGCGCGTGATGAGCGGCAGGCCGAACGCGAGCGTCTTGCCCGAGCCGGTCTGGCCGCGGCCCAGGACGTCCTTGCCGGCGAGCGCGTCGGGGATCGTCGCGGTCTGGATCGGGAACGGGGCGGTGATGCCCTCGCGGGCGAGGCGCTCGACGATGCGCTCGGGCAGGCCGAGAGCGGCGAAGCCGTTGTCGGCGGCGACGTCCACGGGGCCGTCGGAGATGTCGGCGCGGGTGGCCTTGGTCCAGTTGTCGGCGTCCATGCGCTCGGCCTCGGCGTCCTCGAAGCTCACCGGAGCCGCGGCCGCGAAGCGGTCGGCACCGCGGTCGCCGCGGTCGTTGCGACGGTCGAACGAGGGACGCTCGTCACGGCGCTGGTAGCCGCGGTCTCCGCGGTCGTCGCGGCGCTGGAAGCCACGGTCGTCACGACGGTCGAAGGACGGGCGGTCCTCGCGGCGCTGGAAGCCGCGGTCTCCGCGGTCGTCACGGCGCTGGTAACCGCCACGGTCACCGCCGCGGTCGTCACGACGGTCGAAGGACGGGCGGTCGTCACGGCGCTGGTAACCGCCGCGGTCGTCGCCACGGGCGAAGGACGGACGGTCCTCGCGGCGCTGGAAGCCGCGGTCGCCCCGGTCGTCACGACGCTGGAAACCACCGCGGTCACCGCCGCGGTCGTCACGACGGTCGAAGGACGGGCGGTCCTCACGGCGCTGGAAACCACGGTCGCCACGGTCGTCACGACGCTGGAAGCCCCCCCGGTCACCACCGCGGTCGTCACGACGGTCAAACGAGGGACGGTCCTCACGACGCTGGAAGCCGCGGTCGCCACGGTCGTCACGACGCTGGTAGCCGCCGCGGTCACCGCCGCGGTCGTCACGACGGTCGAACGAGGGACGGTCGGAGGAGCGGTGCTCGTCGCGCGGGGCGCGCCACTCGCGGCCACCGACGTGCGAGGTGCCGGACGAGGTGGGGCGGGAGGAGGTCTTGGGGCCGCCCTGGCCGCGGTGCGGCTTCTTGGAGGCGGCAGCCTTCTTCTCGGTGGTCCAGCGGGCCTTCTTGGGCGCGCCGGAGGAGGTGTGCTTGGGCATACGTGTTCAACTCTCTTGACTCGATGCAGACTTCGCCTCGAGCCGTGAGTCACACCACGACCATGCAGACGAGCCTCAGGCGCAGGAAGACCTGCGCCCCATGTGTACCGGTGCCCGGCATCTGTGCCGTCCGGTGATCGGATCCGCTCCGCGTCGGTGCCGGGCCGCGCCGTCTGCGCGGTCTTCCGGTGGGGGTGTCACCCCGTCGGACGAGCCTGCCCGCCGGGCATCCCCGGCGCCATCTCTTCCGTCGTGATCCGAGGAGACCTCGGAGTCGGATTCCCCAAGTCTAACAGCGCCGCAGCCTCGCCCCGACCACGAGGGCCGCCGCCCCCAGCGCGACGCCGACGAGGTCGAGCACGGCGTCCCACACGTCGCCGGAGCGCCCGGGTAGCAGGAAGTGCTGCACCAGCTCGCTCACCGGCGCGTGGATGGCGAAGACCAGGACGGCGGTGCGCACGGACCCCCGAGCGCGCCCCACGGCATACGTCGGCACGGCGAAGACGAGCAGGTGCACGACCTTGTCGGTCCAGCTGACGGGGCCCTCGACGGTGACGACCGGCCAGTAGAGCGCGAGCAGCTGCACGACGACCGCCACCACGGCGAAGCCGGTGACGAGCCGTCGGGCCGGTGCGGACCGTCGCGGGAGGCTCGTCATGGCACCGCAGTCTAGGTAGGTTGCGAGCAGGTCCCGGACCCGTCGGCGGACCGCGACGAGAGGAACCCCAATGGGCAAGCGCACGGTCACCGTCACCGGCACCGGCAGGGCGGCCGTCTCCCCCGACGTCGTGCGGCTCGACCTGCGGGTCGGTCACGACGCGGCCGACGTCGCGGCAGCGCTCGCCGGCGCGGCCGCGGGCATCACGAGGATCGGGTCGGTCATCCGTGAGCACGACGTCGCGGACGCCGACATCCGCACGCTCGACGCCGCCGTCAACCAGCGGTGGGACAACACCGGGACGGCCGTCGGCTTCACGGCCCAGCAACGGCTCGCCGTCACGGTGCGCCGACTCGAGGCGGTCGGCGAGATCCTCGAGGCCGCCGCCGCGGCCGTCGGCAAGGCGCTCCTCGTGGACCAGGTGCGGCTCGACGTGTCCGACCGCAGCGACGGGCTGCGACGTGCCCGCGACGCAGCCTTCGCCGACGCCCGCGACAAGGCGGAGCAGTATGCCGTCCTCTCCGGCGCACAGCTCGGCGCCGTCCTCGGGGTGGCCGAGACGGGCGCCGTCCCGCTCTCCGGCCCTCGCGAGATGAAGCTCATGGCGGTGGCTGCCGGCGCCGGTGGCATGCCGGTCGAGGGCGGCGACCTCGACCTCGGCGCCTCCGTGACCGTCCGGTGGGAGCTGGCCTGAGCGCCGTCCGAGGGATCCGTCCGACACCCCGCAGCGCCCGCGCCCCGGAATACCGTTCGCGCACCATCCGTTGGGAGATACATGGCTACCACTGACCTGACCGCGCAGTCCTTCGAGAAGACCGTTCTCGACAACGACATCGTCCTGGTCGACTTCTGGGCGTCCTGGTGCGGCCCGTGTCGGCAGTTCGCCCCGGTCTACGACGCCGCGTCGAGCAGCGGTGACAACGAGGGCATCGTGTTCGGCAAGGTCGACACCGAGGCGGAGCAGTCGCTCGCCTCGGCGGCGAACATCACCTCCATCCCGACGCTCATGGCGTTCAAGGAGGGCGTGCTCGTCTTCGCCCAGCCCGGCGCGCTGCCGCAGTCCGCGCTCCAGGACGTCATCGAGCAGGTCAAGAACCTCGACATGGCCCCGATCAAGGAGCAGATGGCGGCCGAGGCCGCCGGGGCGCCCGAGCAGGCCTGAGGCCTCGCGCGCCACACTCGAGTCGACGCGGTGGGTCACCGGCACCAAGTGCCGGTGACCCACCGCGTTGCTCTGCTCCCGGCGGGATCCAGCAGGTGCCGGCGGGCGCACGAGCGAGGTGACGGCATACGCGAAGAGGGCGACCCGCGAACGGGACGCCCTCCTGCGCTGCTGACAACCAACGGCGTGACGTGGCCACCACGGAAGTGGTGGAGGTGGCGGGAATTGAACCCGCGTCCGATGACGAGAAACCAGGGCTTCTCCGGGTGCAGTGCGCTATGGCTTTTCTCGGCCCCAGGGCTCGCACGCACGCGTCCCCTGACAGGCCCAGTTGAGTAAGAGTCCCGCGCAGCCCCCCAACATGACTGCGCAGCAAGTTTCCTAGCTGATGCCAGGCACTGAGTCGGAAACTAGCTCAGGCTGACAGACTTCGAGGCTCGCTCAGGCGGCGAGGGCGAAGTCGGTGCGCTTGGAATTGGCACCTATTGTTTTGCAAGGAGCGTTTACGAGATAACCCTGCATCCTCGACCCGCTTCCCCTGATGCGTCGACCACCGTCGAAACCGATCACCCCCATGAGGGGTGTCCACGTCACGCTGTTGACTTGTCAAGCTGCCCTGCGCTCCACCGAGGTGGAGACCACAGTATGCAGGAGGAACGCTCGGGCGGTCCAAGCCATTCCCGGTCGGCACGGGTCGAGGAGCGGGTCGAGGCACGGGTCGAGGCACGGGACGAGCAGGGCCCGGGCCTCCGACCGCGGAGGCGGGCTCGGACGCGGAAAGGCGGGCGAGCCCCGCGCCAGTAGGCTGCCGATCGTGGTCGACGCGGACCACCCCAGTCGCCCCCGCACCCTGGAGGTCCGATGTTCCGCAAGGTGCTCGTCGCCAACCGAGGCGAGATCGCCGTCCGAGCCTTCCGGGCCGCGACGGAGCTCGGCGCCCGGACCGTCGCCGTCTTCCCCTACGAGGACCGCAAGAGCGAGCACCGGCTCAAGGCGGACGAGGCCTACCAGATCGGCGAGGAGGGGCACCCGGTCCGCGCCTACCTCGACCACGAGGCGATCGTCGCGCAGGCCGTCGAGGCGGGTGCCGACGCGATCTACCCCGGCTACGGCTTCCTCTCCGAGAACCCTCTCCTCGCCGAGGCGTGCGATGGGGCCGGGATCACCTTCATCGGTCCGCCGGCCTCCGTGCTGCACCTCACCGGCAACAAGGCCCGCGCGATCGCGGCTGCCCGTGACGCGGGCCTGCCGACGCTGCGGGGGTCCGACCCGGGCACCGACCTCGACGCCCTCGAGGCAGCCGCCGAGGAGATCGGCTTCCCCGTCTTCGTCAAGGCGGTCAGCGGCGGGGGCGGCCGAGGCATGCGCCGGGTCGAGGCCCGAGAGAGCCTTCGCGAGGCGCTCGAGGCCGCCCAGCGCGAGGCGGAGTCCGCCTTCGGCGACCCGACGCTCTACCTCGAGGAGGCGGTGGTCAACCCCCGTCACATCGAGGTGCAGGTGCTCGCCGACGGCACCGGCGAGGTCGTCCACCTCTACGAGCGCGACTGCTCGCTCCAGCGCCGCCACCAGAAGGTCATCGAGATCGCACCGGCGCCGAACCTCGACGCCGACACCCGGGCCGGCATGTGTGCCGACGCCGTGGCCTTCGCGCGCTCGATCGGCTACGTCAACGCCGGCACCGTCGAGTTCCTCCTCGGGCAGGACGGGCGCTACGTCTTCATCGAGATGAACCCCCGCATCCAGGTGGAGCACACCGTCACCGAGGAGGTCACGGACATCGACCTCGTCGTCATGCAGATGCAGATCGCGTCGGGCGACACCTTCGCCTCGATGGGCCTGCGGCAGGACGACATCCGCACCAAGGGCTTCGCGATGCAGTGCCGCATCACGACCGAGGACCCCGCGAACGGGTTCCGTCCCGACGCCGGGACCATCACGGTCTACCGCTCCGCCGGGGGTAGCGGGGTCCGGCTGGACGGCGGCACGGTCTTCGTCGGCGCCGAGGTGAGCGCCCACTTCGACTCGATGCTCGTCAAGCTCACCTGTCGCGGCATGACGTTCCCCATCGCCGTGCGGCGCGCCCAGCGGGCGCTCGCGGAGTTCCGCATCCGTGGCGTCTCGACCAACATCCCCTTCCTCGAGGCCGTGCTCAGCGACCGCGTCTTCCAGGACGGCCTGGCGACGACGTCGTTCATCGACGAGCGGCCCGAGCTGCTCTCGGCCCGCGTCAGCGCGGACCGCGCCACGAAGCTTCTGACCTACCTCGCCGACGTCACGGTCAACCGCCCCAACGGCCCGGTCACGACGCGGGTCCGTCCGCGCACCAAGCTCCCCGAGCTGCCGGACACCCCGGTGCCGCCGGGCGCGCGCGACCGGCTCGTCGCCGAGGGTCCGGCCGCCTTCGCGCGGTCCCTGCGCGAGGCCACCGGGGTCGCCGTCACCGACACGACCTTCCGCGACGCCCACCAGTCCCTGCTGGCCACCCGCATGCGCACCCGGGACCTGCTCCACGTGGCCCGGCACGTCTCGCACCTGACGCCGCAGCTGCTGTCGATGGAGGCCTGGGGCGGCGCCACCTACGACGTCGCCCTGCGCTTCCTGGCGGAGGACCCGTGGGAGCGACTGGCCGCCCTGCGTGAGGCCATGCCGAACATCCCCCTCCAGATGCTGCTCCGCGGGCGCAACACGGTCGGCTACACCCCCTACCCGACGGCCGTCACCGACGCGTTCGTGCGCGAGGCGGCCTCGACGGGCCTCGACATCTTCCGCATCTTCGACTCCCTCAACGACGTCTCCCAGATGCAGCCCGCCGTCGAAGCCGTGCTCACGACCGACACCGCCGTGGCCGAGGTCGCCCTCTGCTACACCGGCAACCTCATGAGCCCGGACGAGCACCTCTACACCCTCGACTACTACCTGCGCCTCGCCGAGCAGATCGTCGACACCGGCGCCCACGTGCTCGCGATCAAGGACATGGCGGGCCTGCTGCGCGCACCCGCTGCCGCTCGTCTCGTGCGTGCCCTGCGTGAGCGCTTCGACCTGCCCGTCCACCTGCACACCCACGACACCGCAGGCGGCCAGATCGGCACGCTGCTCGCGGCCATCGACGCCGGGGTCGACGCCGTCGACGCCGCCACCGCGACGATGGCGGGCACGACGAGCCAGCCCTCGCTCTCGGCGCTCGTCGCGGCGACCGACGACACCGACCGGCCGACCGGCCTCGACATCACCAACGTCTTCGCGCTCGAGCCCTACTGGGAGGCGGTGCGCCACCTCTACCGCCCCTTCGAGTCGGGGCTCGACTCCCCCACCGGCCGCGTCTACTTCCACGAGATCCCGGGTGGCCAGCTGAGCAACCTGCGCCAGCAGGCGATCGCCCTGGGCCTCGGCGACCGCTTCGAGGCGATCGAGGACATGTATGCCGCCGCGAACCGGATCCTCGGCAACGTCGTCAAGGTGACCCCGAGCTCCAAGGTCGTCGGCGACCTCGCGCTCGCTCTCGTCGGCGCGGGCGCCGACCCGAAGGACTTCGAGGACGACCCGCAGAAGTACGACATCCCCGACTCCGTCATCGGCTTCCTCAACGGCGAGCTCGGCGACCCGCCCGGGGGGTGGCCCGAGCCGTTCCGCACCAAGGCCCTGGCCGGGCGCCGGTCGAAGCCGCGCCTGACGAAGCTGACGCCGGAGCAGGAGCGCGACCTCGACGAGGCCCCGAGGCGCACCCTCAACCAGCTCCTCTTCCCGGGCCCGACCAAGGAGTTCGAGTCCTCGCGCGAGTCCTACGGCGACCTCTCGGTGCTCGGCACGGTCGAGTTCCTGCACGGACTGGAGCAGGGCGAGGAGTACGAGGTCGAGATCGAACCGGGCAAGGTGCTCCTCATCGGCGTCCAGTCCATCGGCGAGGCCGACTCCAAGGGCATGCGCACCGTCATGTGCACCCTGGGCGGCCAGTTCCGACCGATCCAGGTGCGCGACCGATCGGTGGAGGCCGACGTCAAGTCCGCCGAGAAGGCCGACCCTGGAGCGACCGGTCAGGTGGCGGCGCCGTTCGCCGGCGTCGTGACGCTCGCGGTGGCCGAGGGCGACCGGGTCGAGGCCGGAGGCGTCGTCGCCACCATCGAGGCCATGAAGATGGAGGCCAACATCACGAGCCCGACCGGGGGCACGGTCTCCCGCGTGGCCATCGGCACCCAGCAGCAGGTGGAGGGCGGCGACCTGCTCGTCGTCATCGCCTGACCCGACCCACGGGTCGTGGACCCCGGGACCTCGCCCCCGGTGGGGGCACGTTCGCCCGGGCGGACGGCATACGCACCGTTCTCGTGTGCGGCCAGCCCTGCCCTCGCTACGCTCGACTGTCGGGGGAAGAGCGAAGCAGGTGCCTCATGGGCGATCCCGAACAGCGTCCTACCGGGCCCGCAGCGTCGGGGCCGGACGGACACGGCGGTCTCAGCGCGAGCGGGTGGGCGGCCGTCACGGCCCTCGGAGCCGCGGCGATCACGGCCGCCGTCACGCTCGTCACCCACTTCGTCCCGTCGTCGGTCCCACCGCAGCAGGTGGTCGGGGAGGCGGTGAGCCCCTCCCCGACCGCGGGAGCACCCGTGTCGGCTCCCGTCCCGTCGTCGTCGGTGACGTCCCCCCGGTCCGGGCTGCTGACCCGCCTGGCCGGAACCTGGTCCGGCCCGGCGAGGTCGGGGTCGCAGCGCTACACCATGACCCTGGTCGTGACGAGCTCGTGCGCCGAAGGCCTGCCGTGCGGGACCCTGACGACCGACCTGTTGCCGTGCGTCGGCCCCATCAGCCTCGTCAGGATCAACGACGGGCCCGAGTTCGACTTCGCGACGGGGTCCTTCAGCGCCGACAGCTCGCCGTCCTGCGCCCTGCGCACGAATGGCGGCGACTACTTCCTTATGGGGACCGACGTGCTGACCTACCGCACCGGCTACGACGCCGGCCTGAGCGGCACGCTGCGCCGACGGGGCTAGGCGGCCCGGCTCAGCTCGCGCACGAGACGCAGGGCGTCCTCGACGGAGCCCGTGACGTCGGGGATGGGGAAGAGCGTCGCCCGCACGACGCGGTCCCGGTCGACCACGAGCGTCTGGCGCTTGAGGCGCGTCGCACCACCGGCCCGGAAGGTGGGCAGCCGCAGCGCCGTCGTCAGCTCGAGGTCGGCGTCGGACAGCAGCGGGAAGCGGATGCCGTTGGCCGCGGCGAACGCCGCCTGCTCGCTGGGGCGCTGCGTCGAGACGCCCACGACGGCAGCACCGAGGGCCGCGAACTCGCCGAGGCGGTCGCGGTAGGTGCACGACTCGAGCGTGCAGCCGATGCCGCCGGGGATCTCGTCCGCTCCCGGGAAGGCGTTGCCGGGGTAGCAGTAGACGACGGTGAGCGCCTCCCCCGAGACGGGCTCCAGGGTGTGCAGCCTCGGAACGGCCTGTCCGACGAGGGCGGCCACGCGAGCTGCCTCGTTCGAGTCGGTGGCGGCGCCGGCGTCGGGCGCCCCGTCACCGAGCAGCCAGGTGTCGCCGAACTCCTGGAGCGCACCGAGGACCGGAAGCGCTCCGCGGCCCACGGCCGTGAGGACGTACTCGTGCCGCAGCGGCCGCTCGGAGTAGACCCGGCGCTCGAGGATGCCGTCGGCGACGAGGGCGTCGAGGCGTTGGGTCAGGACCTTGCGGGAGATCCCGGTCTCGGCGACGAGCTGGTCGAACCGCATGCGGCCGCCGGCGACGTCGCGCAGGACGAGCAGGCTCCACGGGTCGCCGAGGACGCCGACGGCGTGGGCGATGCCGCAGGAGTCGTCGGGCTGCGCGTGCCGCCTCGTCATGTGCCCATCCTAACTGAGTTCCCAAAAGAGACTCACTATGGTCTGATGACGTGGTGAGAGATCTCAGGGACCTGCCACGCGTCGTCTGGGTGCTGGCCGCCGGCCGTCTCGTCAGCTCGGCCAGCGCCTTCCTCATGCTCTTCCTCGTGCTCTACCTCACCGGACCGCGCGGGCTGGGGGTCGTGCCGGCCGGTGTCATCGCCGGCTCGAACGGCGTCGGGGCTCTGCTCGGCAACCTCACCGGGGGCCGCTTCGGAGACCGCCACGGGCACCGCCGCGTCCTGCTCCTGACGGCCAGCGTCGTCGGCGTCCTCACCGCCCTGATCCCGTGGCAGCCGGTGTGGCTGCTGGCCGTCACCATGCCGATCACCGGCTACCTCGGCGCCGTCGCATCGCTCGGGCAGGGCGCCCTCGCGGCGCTCGCCGTGCCGCCCGGGTCGAGGCGGTCATCGGTGGCCGTCAGCCGGGCCGCCTCCAACGCCGGCTTCGTCATCGGGCCGCCGCTCGGGGCGCTGCTCGCCACCCGCGGCTACGACACCCTCTTCGTCCTCGACGGCGTCCTCACCCTCGTGCTGCGCCACGTCACGTCACGGTTCCTGCCGGACGAAGCTCCGGTGACCCGTGCCGAGGGCGCGCCCACCGGACTCTGGCGCGCCGTCCGGGGCGACCGGTCGCTGCTGCTGCTCCTGGCGGGGGTCGTCCTCGTCGACCTCGTCTACCGCCAGCTCTACTCCACCCTGCCCCTGCACCTGCGCGACCACGGGCAGCCGCTCGCGCTCTACACCATGCTCGTCGCGATCGGCTCGGGCCTCATCCTCGCCCTCGAGATCCCCGCGGCCCTCTGGTTGCGCGACCGCCCCGCCATCCCCGTCATCGCCACCGGATACGCCCTCGTCGCAATGGGTTTCGTCATCTTCGGGCTCACCTGGCTCGGCGTCGCCGTCGGCGCGGTCGTCGCCATGGTCGTGCTCACCGCCGGGGAGATCCTCTACAAGACCACCGCGACCGCGCACGTCCTCGACGCCGCTCCGACACACCTCGTCGGGCAGTACCAGGGCCTCTACACCGGTGCGGCGACGAGCGGCACGATGCTCTCGGCACCGCTCGGCGGGATCGTGTATGCCGCGTCGCCGGGACTGCTGTGGCCGCTCTGTGGCGTCGTGGCCGGCACCGGGGCGGTGCTGGCCCTCGCCGCCGGGCGGGTGGCCCGAGGCAGCGTGGCCGCCGACGCGACGAGGTCCGGCGGGCTACCAGGACCCGGACGAGGAGCCGCCACCGCCGCCGCCGGAGAAGCCGCCCCCGCCCGAGAAGCCCGATGAGCCGGACGAGCCGGGCGTCGAGGTGAAGGTGCCCGTCGACGTCGTCGAGAACGAGTCGACTCCTGCGGCGATGCTCGTGAAGTCGGGGAACGCGTTGCCGCTCCAGACGTACCAGGTCGGCATGATGAGCGGCTGGTTGGCCGCCTCGGCCGCCTTGGCGACGTCGGCGAACGTCCGGGCCCACCGGTCCGCGACACCGAACACCACGGCATACGGCAGGTAGCGGCTGAAGACGTTGGACGCCTCCTCGAACTCGATCTGCCCCGCCTCGGCGGTGGTGAGGTACTCCTTGAAGCCGAGCGACTGCGCGAGCACCGCGGAGCCCTCGGCCGTCTTGGCGGCCATGCGCCCGCCGAGGACCCACACGATGAGGCCCGCCACGATGAGGCCGATGCCGAGCGCCACTCCCCCGCTGAAGCCGCCGCCGAGGATGGCGCTCACGGCCGGCCGCCCGTAGAAGAGCACGAGGCCGCCGAGCGCGGCGATGACGAGACCCAGGCCCTGCCAGGCGCCGCGCTGCGTCTGCGGCGAGGAGCGGAACCAGCCGCGGGTCACGACCTCCTGGTACATCGCGCCCTGGATGCGCTTGAGCGTGCTCGCGAAGGTGTTCTTCAGCTCCGACAGGCGCACGACGTCGCCGCGGGTGGAGAAGACGCCGTCGAGCAGCTGCCGCTCGTAGGGCAGCAGGCGCTCGTCGGCCGGCGGGGCCAGCCGGGTCAGGCTCCAGTCGGTGCGGCTGAACAGGCCCTCGCCGCCGATCTCCTCGATGCGCAGGAACCCGCGGACCGCGAGGTCGATGAGGGTGGCGGACACGTCGATCGGGTTGGCCGTCTCGTCGATGATGGTGCCGACCATGCCGGGCTGCACCCCCCGAGGCGGCTGGAACTGCACCGCGACGGTGGAGGAGCCACCACGGACGGTGGCCGCGGCCGGCGTGCCGTCGCCGGGGGCGCCCGTCCCGACCGCGGGCGACAGACCCGGGGTGAGGTCGGCGTAGCGCTCGTCACGTCCGCGCGTCCAGACCAGCGCGCCCATCACGGCGAGGGCGAGCACAGGGGCGCCGATCGCTCCGGCCCAGGCCGCCGCGTTGGCGGCGGGTGCCGCGTCCGAGCCGACCTGCGAGCCCGAGTCACCCTGGCGGACGTCGGCCCGGACGTCGGTGAAGGCCGAGGCCGGGTAGGACGCCAGGACCGACATGGCGTCGCCGGAGGCCAGGGCGTCGGCCGAGAACTGCGCCGGCTCGCCGGGGGTCGCCCGGCACGGGGTGTCGGACCGGCTGACCCCCTGGTAGCAGGCGACCTTCGTCGAGGCCGTCGGCGCGTTGACGGTGATCGACACCTTGTCGCGCTGCGTCGTCTCGTTGGTGCCGAAGACGTTGTAGTAGAGCTCGACCGTGGACGCCTGGCTCGAGTCGGGGGCCGGCTTGCCGTCAGCCGTGATCGGGTTGAGCACGTTGTGCAGCGTGTAGGCGACCTTGTAGACCTGCGTGCCGCTGGTGTACTGGTCGGCCGACCCGATGCGGATCTCGCGCGCGGCGCCGTTGTCACTCACCTGGAAGGCGGCCGGTGCACCGCTCGGGCTCGAGACCGCGACGTCGGTCAGGTCGTAGTAGCGGTAGCGGTTCTCCTCGTTGTTCCAGCCCATCCGCACGACGACGTCACGGAAGATGCCGTGCCGCTGCTCGCCCGACGGGAAGCGCCAGGTGATCGTCTCGGTCACCTTCATGCTGCCGTCGGGCTGGAGGTCGTAGACGGCCACGAAGGAGTCCATGCCCTCGTCGCCCGCGGCATACGCGCTGCCCATGGGCGCGAGGACAAGCAGGGCGGCCGCGAGGAGGAGCCCCAGCACGCCGAGGCGCCGGCCGTGCCGCGCGCTCGGTCGGGTCGATCCGGTCGATCCAGCCATCGGGTCCTCCACGTCGTTGGTCCCACCCATCCTGACACCGGACGCAGCGTGCGGGCGGGCGGTTCCGGTCGCCCGACCACGTGTCGTGCGACCCTCGGTGGAAGCCCGTCAGCGGCGGCGGTTGGCCGCGCTCATCGCGCGCTCGGCCTCGCGGTTGTCCTGGCGCTCACGCAGGGCGTGACGTTTGTCGTACTCCTTCTTGCCCGTCGCGATGGCGATCTCGACCTTGGCCCGGCCGTCCTTGAAGTACAGGGACAGCGGCACGATGGTGCGGCCGCTCTCGCGGGTCTTGTGGGCGATCTTCTCGAGCTCGGCCCGGTGCAGGAGCAGCTTGCGCTTGCGCCGCGGGGCGTGGTTGTTCCACGTGCCGTTGAGGTACTCGGGGATGTGGACGTTCTCGAGGTAGAGCTCGTCGCCGGTGAACATCGCGAAGCCGTCGACGAGGGACGCACGGCCCATTCGCAGGGCCTTGACCTCGGTGCCGGACAGCACGATGCCCGCCTCGAAGGTGTCGTCGATGAGGTAGTCGTGTCGGGCCTTGCGGTTGCTCGCGATGAGCGACCGCCCCTTCTCCTTGGCCACCGGACGTCCTTCCGACTCGTTGTTGCGACCACGGCGCGCGTGGGCGCGCGGGTGCTGGGTGTGCTGAGCCGCGGGAGGCGGGTCAGCGCACCAACGCTACCCCGAGACCGTGCCCGGCTCAGAGTCGGTTTCGCGCCCGCTCGCCGCTCAGAGCCACTTGCGCGGGTCGACCGGGGTGCCGTCCTCGTAGACGCCGAAGTGCAGGTGGCAGCCGGTGGAGTAGCCGGTCGTGCCGGAGTAGCCGATGAGCTGACCCCGGTTCACCGAGCCGCTGAACTTCACGATGCTCGTCAGGTGGTTGTACGTCGTCACGAGGTCGACGCCACGGTGGATGCCGTGGTCGATGACGACCTGGTTGCCCCAGCCACTCGCACGCCAGCCGGCGCGGATGACGTCGCCCGGCGCCGCAGCGTAGACGGGGGTGCCGCACGGGATGCCCCAGTCGAGACCGTCGTGGAGCATCCACTTCTTCAGGATCGGGTGCCACCGCATGCCGAAGCCCGACGTGGTGGGCCCGTTGGCCGGGTAGGTGAGGTAGTTCGACGGCGTCGGGTCGCTCTGGACCGGCGGCGGGTCCTTCGGCACGTAGACCTGCCCGCGCTTCTTCGCCGCGGCCGCCTTGGCGCGCTCGGCCCGGATCTTGGCGTCGCGCTGCGCCTTGAGCCTGGCCAGGCGCTGCTGCTCGGCGATGCGGGCCTTGCGGGCCTGCTCGACGAGGATGGCCTGAAGTCGGTTGGACTCGGCCTGCGCCGACGCCAGGTCGGCGGCCTCGTTCTGGCGCTGCGCCGCGAGGTCGGCAGCGGCGCTCGCCTGCTTGGTCTTGAGCTGGTCGAGCTGCGTCTTGGCCGCGGCGGCGTTCTGCGCGGCCGTGATCGCGTTGTTCTTCGCGATGATGGACTGGTTCTTGGCCTGCGTGGCAGCAGCGGCAGCCGCCTCGGCCCCTTGCAGGGCGGCCTCCGCCTGGCGCTTGAGGTCGTCGATCTCACCGCGCACGGACGTGAGGTACGAGCGCGTCGAGGTGTTGTCGACGGTCATCGCCGCGAGCTTGTCGATGGTGTCGCTGGCGACGGCGCTGGCTGTGTCGGCCATGACGAGCCGGTTGGCGAAGTCCTGCGGCGACGTCGACCCGAAGACCATGCCGAGCTGGGACTCCTGGTCCGAGCCCTGGAAGACCTCGGCGGCGTACGAGTCCAGGGCGTCCTGGCTCGAGACGAGGTCGGTCGAGCTCTTGGCCAGCTGCTCCTTGGCGCGCTGCTCGTTGGCCTGGGCGACGGCCAGCCGCTGGGCGACCTCGTCGTTGTAGGCGCGGGCCTTGGCCTCGGCGGCGACCGCACGGGCCTCGGTGTCCTCGGCGGCCGCCTGCGCGGCCTGGGCCTGGGCCTGGGCGCTCTGGGCGGCGACGACGCGCTGCTGCGCGATGGGCAGGGCGGCGTTGGTGCGCTCGAGGTTGACGTAGGCACGGGCGAGCGAGGCGTTGGTGCCCTCGAGCTGCTGGCCGAGGGCCGCGATCTTCTGGTCGTTGCGCTTCTTCTGGTCCGAGACCGAGTCGGCACGCGCGACGAGGGCCGTGCCCACGGACACGGAGCACGCCACGACGAGCCCCGCCGCCGTCAGTCTCGTCGCGGGACCGCTCTTCTCAGAACGCCTCATGAGCCACATATGCTCCATTGGTACCACAGGTCACTCCCGTTGGGGAGATTTCGCCTGGATCGGGGCTTCGGGTCCTGCTCGACGTGGACAGCATGCACCGTGGGACGGGTGCCCCAGGACAAACGGGACAACCGCTACCGCCCGATCCCGGCGCCGGCGCCGGTGTCCGCGGGAGACGGTCGCCGGAGGGGGGCGCTCAGACCCGCAGGTAGCGGCGCAGCGTCACCCACGAGGTGAGGCTCGAGAGCACGACGACGCCGAGGATGACGAACGGCGCGACGTAGTAGACGTCGGCCACCCCGATGAACGCCGTGTCGGTGAGGGCCTGGCTGAGGAAGCCCACCACGCCGTAACGGACCGTGGCCCAGAGCATGCCCATCGCCAGCACCGCCCCGAGCACGCTCGACAGGACCGTCTCCATGACGAACGGGAAACGGATCGTGAAGTTCGAGGCCCCCACGAGGCGCATGATCCCCGTCTCGCGGCGCCGGCTGAAGGCGGTCTGGCGGATCGTCGTCGAGATCAGCATGACGGCGGCGAAGACCATGAGCGAGGACAGCGCGATCGCCGCCCACGACACGGTGTTCATGAAGGTGAAGAACTTCTCGAGGAGCTTCTTCTGGTCCTGGACGTCGGCGACGCCGGGCATGCCCTTGATCGAGCTCGCGACGACGTCGAACTTGCTGGCGTCGTTGAGGTTGACCCGGTAGGAGTCGGCGAAGTAGGACTCCCCGGCCCGTGCCAGCGGCGAGTTCTTGTAGGTCTGCTTGAAGCGGTCGTAGGCCTCGTCGCGGGACTCGTAGAAGACGTCCTTGACCGTGGGCTTGAGCGCCTCGAGCTCGGCCTTGATGGCGGTGCGCTGCGCGTCGGTCGTCGCCTCACCCGCACAGTTGGTGAAGCGGGTCTTCTCGGCGCAGAGCATGACGGTGACCTGGACGCGGTCGTACCAGTAGTCCTTCATGGTGTCGACCTGCCGCTGGCCCATCAGGCCCAGACCGAGGAGGTACATCGAGATCATCGTGACGATGACGACCGAGACGGCCATCGAGAGGTTGCGCCGGAGGCCGTTGCCGATCTCACCGAGGAGGAACTGGAATCGCATGTCGTGTCTCGCTCCGTCTCGGGCTCAGCGGTCGCTCGTGTGGACTGCCTTGTGCCGGCGGAAGATCCCGCCCTTGGCACGCGGTGCGTCCGCGTCACGCCCGATGGGCGCCAACGCCCCCTCCCGGTCCCCCGCCTCCGGGCCACCGGGGGCTCGGGTGGCTGCCGGGTCGCCGGCGTATGCCGTGGGGGCCCCGTCGTCGCAGCCGTCGGGGACCTCGGGGTCGGCCGCAGGACGCGCCGCGCCCTCGTCGCCGAGGCGGATCCGCGGGATCGAGCCGGTCGTGTAGTCGCCCGCCTCCATGTCGCTGACGAGCACCCCGCCGTCGAGGCGGATGACGCGCTTGCGCATGGCGTTGACCGTGACCGTGTCGTGGGTCGCCATGACGACGGTGGTGCCGGTGCGGTTGATGCGGTCGAGCAGCTGCACGATGCCGAGGCTCGTGTCCGGGTCGAGGTTGCCCGTCGGCTCGTCGGCCAGCAGGATCGGCGGCCGGTTGACGAAGGCGCGGGCGATGGCGACGCGCTGCTGCTCGCCACCGGAGAGCTGGTGCGGCAGGCGCTTCTCCATGCCCGCGAGGCCGACGAGCTCGAGCGTCTCGGGCACCGTCTGGCGGATGCGGGCGCGGCTGCTGCCGAGCACCTGCAGGGCGTAGGCGACGTTCTGGAAGACCGTCTTGTTGGGCAGCAGGCGGAAGTCCTGGAAGACGCAGCCGATCTCGCGCCGCAGGGCCGGGACCTTGCGCTCGGGCAGGCGGTCGAGGTCGCGGCCGGCCACGAGGATGCGGCCGCGCGAGGCGTCCTGCTCCTTCATGACGAGCTGCATCAGCGTCGACTTGCCCGAGCCGGACGTGCCGACGACGAAGGCGAACTCGCCCCGCGGGATCTCGAGGTTGACGTCGTCCAGGGCCGGACGCGTGGTCCGGGGGTAGGTCTTCGTGACGTTCTCGAAGAGGATCATGCGTCGGGCCTCGACTCGTACTGGGCTGGGCGTCAGCGGGACAGCAGCTGGGCTGGGTGGGCACGTGCCGGCATACGCCGACGGTCGTGCACGGGACCGCCTACGAGGCTACGGGCACCGGGGCGAATCACCCGGAACCCCACGGGACCCGGCGTGGCGGGCAGACCGTCGGGTTGCCGGCTCAGCACACGACCGAGGTGAGGCCCTGCCCCGACTCCGAGCCCGCGCGGGCGATCTTGCCCCAGCCCTGCGTGCACGAGGCCGTCGTGCGCACGGGCACGGAGTAGGTCAGCTGCTGGCGGTTCGCGCCCGTGGTGAAGCCCCGCGTCTCGGGCTCCCCTCGCACGGCGATCCCGACCGACGACCGGTAGGAGAAGCCACGGAGGTGGTACTGGTCCCAGACGTAGACGGACGCGAAGTTCATCCACGCCGATCCGCGGGAGTCCTGGCACCAGCCGATGTACTGGCGCACCGTGAAGGCGGACATGCCGAGGTCGGCCACGACCTTCTTGTCCCCGATCTGGCGGACGCTGCTGCACGGCAGGGACGCCGAGGACACGGTGGGTGAGGCGGTCGCGGCCGGTGCTGCCGACGCCGACGCGGCGAAGGTCACGGTGACGACGATCGAGGCGAGCAGGGCGGCCACGGCCGCGCCCAGACGGTGGAGGGGTGACATGGGCGGAACCTCTCAGGCGGGTTCAGGTGCTGGCCCGACCCTACGAGCGACCAGGGTGACGCGCCCGTCGAAAGGCTGAATCGCCCGATGTGTCAGTCCTGCTGGCGGTTCTGGCCGATCTGCCAGCGGATGCCCGCCTCGATGAAACCGTCGATGTCGCCGTCGAAGACCGCGCTCGGGTTGCCCGTCTCGTACTCGGTGCGCAGGTCCTTGACCATCTGGTACGGGTTGAGGACGTAGGAGCGCATCTGGTCACCCCAGCTCGCCTTGACGTCGCCGGCCATCTCCTTCTTGACCGCGGCCTCCTCCGCCTTGCGCTGCAGGAGCAGCCGCGACTGGAGCACGCGGAGCGCCGCGGCACGGTTCTGGATCTGGCTCTTCTCGTTCTGCATCGACACGACGATGCCGGTCGGGATGTGCGTCATGCGCACGGCCGAGTCGGTCGTGTTGACGCTCTGCCCACCGGGACCGCTGGAGCGGAAGACGTCGATCTTCAGCTCGTTCTCGGGGATGTCGACCGAGTCGTCGCTCTCGATGAGGGGGATGACCTCGACCGCCGCGAAGCTGGTCTGGCGACGGCCCTGGTTGTCGAACGGGCTGATCCGGACGAGGCGGTGGGTGCCGGCCTCGACCGACAGGTGGCCGAAGGCGTAGGGCACGTTGACCTCGAAGGTGGCGGACTTCAGACCCGCCTCCTCGGCATAGGAGGTGTCCATGACCTTCGTCGGGTAGCCGTGGCGCTCGGCCCACCGGAGGTACATGCGCATGAGCATCTCGGCGAAGTCGGCGGCGTCGACGCCACCGGCCCCCGAGCGGATCGTCACGACGGCCTCGCGCTCGTCGTACTCCCCCGACAGCAGGGTGCGCACCTCGAGCTCGCCGACGTCCTTCTTCAGGGTGGCGAGGTCGCGCTCGGCCTCCTCGAGGGTGGCGGCGTCGTGCTCCTCCTGGCCCATCTCCACCAGGGTCTCGAGGTCCTCGATGCGGGCATCCATGCCGAGGACGCGGTCGCGCTCGGAGTTGGCGCGGCTCAGGGCGCTCGTCACCTGCTGCGCGGCATCGGGGTCGTCCCAGAGGTCGGGGGCTGAGGCCTGCTGCTCGAGCTCGTCGATGGTGCGGGCGAGCTCGTCGAGGTTCGTGACCCCGCGCACGGAGTCCATCGTCGCGCGCAGGTCCTTGATCTCTTGCGTGAAGTCAACAGCCACGAGGCAGCAGCCTACGGCAGCGCGGACGGCCGCCGCGCACGCCGGCGCTGCCGCGCGGTCCCCATGTCGTGGGGGTCTCCCGCGGGTGCGACGTGAGGGCGCGTGGCCGACAGGACGTTCGGCCCTGCCGTACGGCGGCCGGAGACGTCATGCTCGGAGAGGGACGGCTGCCCGTGCGTCGTCACCACTGCCGCGCCAGGGACGCAGGAGGAGGTGGGCACGATGACGGTCAGACCGGCACCGGACAGGCCCCGCATCCGGATCGGGACCGTCCTGCCCGAGCAGCCGCGGCGCGCGCACCACTGGAAGTGGTGGCTCGGAGCGGTCGTGGGCCTCGTCCTCGCTGCCCACCTCGTCGGCGGCTGGTACCTCGCCGGCCGCATCGACACCCAGGTGCTCGCCGCCACCCCCGGAACGACGACACCTGCCTACGACGACGCCCAGGTCGTGTCGCTCGAGGGCGACCACGTCACCCTGCGACGCGGTCGCGACGCCGCCGCCAACTTCGAGGCCACCGCCTCCTACGGGCTGGCCTGGCCCGGCGGCACCGGACACGTGGGCCCGGCGTCGGTCAACCCGGACGGGACCGTGACCCGGCCCCTCGACATCGTGACCGGGGTCCGCCCGAAGGCGGGTCAGGGCGCCGCCATGGAACGTGCCTACTACTTCGGCGACCCGTCCAGCGCTTTCGGGCTCAAGACCCGCACCGTCACCATCGCCGGCGCACCGGCCTGGTACGTGCCGGCCGGCGCCCCCACCAAGGGCAAGGCCGTCGCGATCTTCGTGCACGGCCAGAACGGCACCCGGACGGACGGTCTCCGCTTCGTCGAGGCGGCCCACCGGGCCGGACTGGCTGCGCTCGTCATCGGCTACCGCAACGACGCGGGAGCCCCGCGCGACCCCTCGGGCCGGCTGCAGTACGGCGCCACCGAGTGGCGCGACCTCGACACCGCCGTGGCATGGGCGCAGGCCCAGGGCCTGCGCCGCGTCGTCCTCGCCGGCCAGTCGATGGGAGGGGCGATCGTCGCGGCGTTCCTCGAGCACTCGCCCCGCCGGAGCGCGGTCAGCCGGATCTTCCTCGACTGCCCCGTGCTCTCGCTGTCCCAGATCGTCTCCAACGGAGCGGGTTCGGCCCTGCCCGGCGGACTGCCCGTGCCGGGGAGCATCGTCTGGGCGGCCGAGAAGATCGCCGGGGTGCGCTACGGCGTCGACTGGGCAGCCGTCGACTACCTCGACGACACGAGCTGGCTGCGGGTGCCGACCCTGGTGACCCACGGGACGGCCGACCCGACCGTGCCCGTGGCCGGCTCCGAGCAGCTGCGCGACGCCGCCCCGAAGCTCGTCACCCTCGCGGAGTTCCCCCGGGCGCTGCACGCGGAGTCGTGGAACTTCGACATGTTCCGCTGGGACGACGCGGTCGTGTCCTTCCTCCGGCCCGTCACGCACTGAGCGAGCCCTGCCCGGACGGCTCCGGGCGGGTCGCCCGACCTCTCGCGACCCAGCCCTGCGCTCGGGATCCGGAGACACGCATCGGGCCCACGGCATACGCCGTGAGCCCGATGTGGTTGCGGTGCAAGCTCCCCCGAGCGGGTCGTGCGGTCCGGTCAGTAGTTGCCGGCCATCCAGCGGATGTCCTGCGCGCTGGGCTTGGTCATCATCGTGTTGGAGTTCGTCGTGGGGTACATGACGCTCTTGGTCGACGTCGAGTGCGGCAGGCCGCCGCAGTGACCGAGCTCGTGGATGGCCATGTGCTCACCCACGTTGACGTAGGTGAAGGTCGGCGACAGGTGGACCGTGCAGCCGGTGATGATGCTGCCGCTCGTGACGAGGGTGGCGTCGCCGACAGCACCGTCGACGGTCGAGTTCTCGGCGACCACCGTGATGTTGGCCTTGGTGGCGTCGGTGGTCATGACGACGTTCCAGCCGGACTTGCTCCACTCGGACACGGCCTCGGGGACCTTGAACGAGTTGTTGCCTCCGGTGGCGTCGTAGACGAGGGCCTGGGTGGCCCAGTGGCCCCAGTAGGCCGCGGTGGCCGTGGGGGCGGGCTTGGCGGCCTGCGAGGGTGCCGCGGCGCCGACGGCGAGGCCGACGGCTGCCAGGACGACGAAGATGATCCGCTTCATGTGCCTTCTCCTGCTGTGGGGGATGGTGCTGGGGGCTCAGGACTGGCGTGGCTCCATGCGGTGTTGAGACAGACGCCGAGACCACTCGGGGGTGAGTGGTCTCGAGGGGATTGGCGCTGTTTGTCCAAATTATCTTTTACGTGCCTGTATGCGGTCTTTTTGACGATCTCTTGACCAATCCCGGCGATTTGCTGGGACAACTCCCAGCCAACGGTCGGGCGACGACCGGGCGGGGAACGGCAGCGGCCTCAGCGGCTACGCGGATGGGTGGGCCGTGCTGCTGGCGCCGAGCACGACGAAGGCCCGCCCCGGCGAGCGGGGCGGGCCTTCGTCGTGCGGTTCGGTGGTGCTCAGCAGGAGGTCGCGGTGCCGGAGCCCTTCCACGTGCACGTGTCCACCGTCGCGCCGGAGGCGCTCTTGAGGTATGCCGTGTCGCCGGTGTTGTTCCAGACGTACCAGGACTTGTTGTAGTAGCGGTGGGCAGCCGTGGCGGTCCCGTGGCCGGTGTGGACCGTGACGCTGGCCCCGGCCTTGAGCGTGAAGCTCGGGAAGCGGTAGGTGTAGCCCGTCTTGTCGCGCAGCGTCCAGCCCGTCAGGACCCGGTTGCTCCGGGTGGTGTTCTTGATGACGACGTACTCGGCGTTGAGGCTGGCGTTGCTCCCGGTGTCGGCGCCGGGAGAGTTGTACTGGACCTTGGAGATCATGATCGCCGGGAGCGCCTGCGCGGAGCCGGCTGCGGCGACGGGGGCCACGACGGCGAGGCCGAGACCGGTGGTGGCCACGAGGGCCTTGGTGATGAACGAGCGCATGGTTCCCTGTCTGTCGTCGCGGCACCTCGGCCGCGCCACGTGCGGATGGCGCCGTCCGTCGGACGGCGCCATCACTCCCTGTCTCGACGCACGCGCCACCAGGCCTTGGACGTGCTGGGCGGCGCGGGCGTCTGCCCCGGACGGTAGCGGGCGCCCGACCCGTGCGTGACCGTTTTGCGAGATGTAGGCCGTTTCTCCGACGGACCCGGTCAGGTCAGCGAGGCCCGCGCCCGGGAGGTCACGGTGATCGTGACGCTGCCGCCGAGCGACTCGAGCACCCAGCCGCTCATCGGCAAGGTGGCGGTCCCCTGCACCGTCACCACGGCGGTTGCTCCGTCGCTGGCGCCGGAGCGGGGGACGACGGACCACGACGTGATGCCGGGCGGCATCGGCGTGCGGGCGAGGTGGGCAGCCGCCGCGGCGGCCACGGACTCGTCGGTGAGGGCGAGCTGGTCGAGCACGCCGCCTTCGTAGGCGGCCCGTTCGTCGAGCGCGTCGGCGGCGTCGAGGGCCGCCGAGTCCGCAGCGTCGAGCAGTCTCATCCGCGCCAGCTGTGCGGCCGTGACGTCGACCGCTCCGAGCACGAGCAGGGTCGCGAGGACGAACAGCCCGAGGGCGAGCACCCCGATCTGGCCCTGGTCGTCGGAGGCTTGCGGACGCGGCCGCACCGAGAACCGCGCCATCCACCGAGGCCTCCGCCTCGCCGAGCAGCCCGGCATCCAGCTTGACGGGAGCGAGCGTGGGCGCCCACCGGGGCGCACGGCATACGCCCTCTCCTTCTCGACGCTCATCGGGCCACGAACCTGTCAACCGAGGCCACGTGGGTCGAGGAGATCGTCACGGAGGCAGGCACGTGCGCGGCGATGAAGTCGGGCACCAGCGGCAGGCGGACCTCGATGCTCGCCGTGGAAGTGACCGACCCGTCGGGCCGCAGGCACGGCGACCCGTCGCAGGACACCGAGACCTCGGCGCCGTCGTCGAAGGCGAAGTCGGTGAAGGCCAGGGACGCGGCGGCTCGGGCCCGAGCGAACCCCTGGTCGTCCGAGGCGGCGGTGACGAAGGCGCGCCCCGCCTCGCGCCCCGCGAGGGAGGCAGAGAAGGAGGCGGCCTGAAGGCGCGCCGCGGTGAGCACGAGGTAGGTCAACGGCAGCAGGAGCAGGATGCCGAGGAAGATGAACTCGAGGATCGCGCGGCCCTGGTCCGGTGACGCGGGCTCGGGTCGACCGGCAGCACGTCGGCGGGCGGCGGCCCGGACGAGGTCGTGGGGGCGCATCATCGGATCGCCCCCGACACGACCTGGTCCTCGCTGAAGGCGCGTCCCGACACGGTGAGCGCGCCGGACGGACCGATCGGGCCGATCACCGGCAGTGGAGCGCTGACACGGACCTCCACGACCCGAACCCCCGAGGTGGTCACAGTGCTCGCAGCCCTGACGTCCTGGGCGAAGGACGCGCTGAGGGACGAGGTGATGAGCGCCGTGGTGCGGCTCACCCCGTCAGCCGCCTGCGCGTCGGCCCGGGCCCCGTAGCGCGCACCCTCGGACGCCGCCGAGATCAGGGTGTTGCGCACGTACAGAGCCAGCCCGAGCTGGAAGACCCCCATCGCGACGAAGAGCAGGAGGGCCGCCACCATCACGAACTCCGCGACGGCCGACCCCTGCTCACGGTCAGACCCACGGGCCCCACCGGGAGGGTGGTCGGCGCCAGTCCCCCGGGCCCCCGAAAGCCGTCGGGGATTCCCACACGCCGTCTGCACCGACCGGCGCCGGACGTGCGCCAGCAGCTCTCCTGGACTCCGGACCGCCGCGAGACCGCGAGGCGTCACGGGCCCTTGACGTTGGAGATGGCGTCGCTGAAGAGCTGCCCGAGCTGCGGCCCGGCGATGGCCCACAGAGCGGTGACGAGCCCGGCCGTCATGATCGTGATGAGCACCCAGCCCGGCACGTCGCCTCGATCGCGAGCCCCTGGGATGCGGCGTGACACGGCGGTCAGGAGCGCCGCTCGCGCGCGGTTCTGGCTGGTGATGATGCGGTTCATTCTCTTTCTCCCTGTCTGGTGGTGCGGTGTGCGACGTCCGGAGAGCCGGTCGTCAGAGCTTGAGGTGGAGGAAGCTGAGTCCCGGGTAGAGCGCGAAGAGCACGGTGACCGGCAGGGTCAGGAAGACGATCGGGACCATCATGTAGATCTCCTTCTTGCCGCCCTCCTCCATGAGGGTGCGGCGCCCGTCCTCGCGGACGTCCTGGGCCTGCGCCCGGAGCACCTCGGCCAGAGGTGTCCCGCGCTCCACCGCGACGACGATGCCGTCGACGAAACGCGTCAGGCTCATCAGGCCGGTGCGGTCGGCCAGACCCTGCAGGGCGGTCGGCAGGTTGGCGCCGGCGCGAGCGTCTGCGAGGCAGCGCCGCAGCTCGTCGGAGAGCTCACCGTGCGACAGTCGGCAGACCCGTTCGAGGGCGCCGACCGCCCCCTCACCCGCGCTGACGGCCAGGGCGAGCAGCTCGGCCACCGTGGGGAACTCGGTCAGCATGCGTGCCTCGCGGCGGGTCGCCGCCCGGCTGAGGAGGTAGTCACGGCCTGCGATGCCTCCGAGGACGCCCACGATGACCATCGAGACCAGGACGGGCACCGGGAAGCGACGCTGGGCCACGGCGACGACGGCTGTGAACGCCAGGCCCACGAGGGCTCCGACGGCGCCGGACAGGACCTGCTCGGCTCGGAAGCGCTCGACGTCTGCCGGCTGACCGGCCCGAAGCTGTCGGCGCTCCACGGAGGAGGCCCCACCGAGCATCGAGCCGACACCGGACCCCAGCCTCGCGACGTACGGCGCGACGAGCTCGCCGAACCCGAACGGTCCTCGCGGGGGCGCGGGGCGGGCGAGCAGGGTCGAGGGACGCGGCGTGTCCCGCAGGTAGGGCTCGAGACGGTCGTCGAGGGTGGGGCGCCGGTTGACCGGCAGGCCGGCGAAGACGAGGGACAGCCCGGCCACGAACAGCACGCCGGCACACGCGCCGACCCACGACCAGCCCTCTCCCAGAAGGCCGCCCACCCTGGTCATGATGGCGCTCACCGGAGGACCCGCTCTTCCTCGGGGAGCCGCCCGATCCAGATCATCGCCCGGTAGGCGACGATGCAGAGGGCAGCCCCCACCGCCAGGACGGCCCACCCCGTCGGCGAGGAGTACGCCGCGAGCGAGCCGCCGTTGAGGGCGAGCAGGCCGAGGATGACCCAGGGGGCGCCGGCCGCGAGCCGAGCGGCGTTGACCGTCCAGCTCTGCCGGGTCTCGAGCTCGGACCTGGTGCGGGCGTCCTCCCGCAGGAACGACGAGAGGGTGCGCAGCAGCTTGCCGAGGTCGCTGCCACCGACCTCGCGGGCGATGCGGAGCGACTCGACGATGCGGTCTCCGACAGGGTCGCTGAGGCGGTCCTTGAGCCGGTCGAGGCAGTCGTGGAACCGCCCGGTCGTGCGGTAGTCCTCGGAGAAGGCCGCGAAGGCCGGTCGCAGCTCGGCCGGACCTCGCACGGCCAGCTGCGACAGTGCCTCGGGCAGGGCGAGACCGGCGCGCACGCCGGAGGTGATGTTGTCGACGACGTCGGGCCACAGGTCACGAAGCTTGTTGCGGCGCTTGCGCGCTCGCATGCGCACGAGGGAGAGCGGGAGGGCTCCCGCCATGAGGCTGAAGCACAGGGAGATCGGCACGACACGGGTCAGGGCCAGGACCATCACGAAGGCGACCACGAAGAGGACGACGGATCCCAGGATGACGTTGGCCGGGGTGACCGAGGCGTAGCCGGCCTGGTTGAGGTGGTCGCGCAGCTCGACGATGAACCCGTCCGTCCTGGTGCGGCGGGGACCAGCCTCCTGGGGCCAGAACGACCAGTAGACGAAGAAGACGCCCGCCGCGAGCAGAAGGCCGATGAACAGCGGCGAGATCATGGATCGACCCGGGCGAGAAGGGCGGCCACGTCGTAGCCGGCGCGCTCGAAGGCCTCACGGTGCGGCGGGAACCCGTCGGCACGGCGAAGCACCCCGTCGCGGGTGACGAAGAGGTCGGCGACCTCGATGACGTCCCCTTCGGCGCGCCCGGGAACGGCGACGATCTCGCGCACGCGGCGCACTCCGTCGCGCTCGAGCGCGACGTGCACGACGACGTCGACGGCAGCGGCGACCGTGGGCACGACGAACCGGCTCGAGACGTTCTCGCCGGCCAGCAGCGGCAGCGTGCACATCTTGGTCACGGCCTCTCGGGCACTGTTGGCGTGCACCGTGCACATGCCCGGCACGCCGGAATTCAGGGCGATGAGGAGGTCGAGGCTCTCCTCCTGCCGCACCTCGCCGACGATGATCCGCGACGGGCGCATGCGCAGCGCCTCCTTGACGAGCCGCCTGAGCGGCACCTCGCCCGTGCCCTCGAGGCTGGGCTGGCGGCACTGCATCGAGGCCACGTCCCGCTGTGGGATCTTCAGCTCGAAGACCTCCTCGCAGGTGACGATGCGCTCGCGCGGCGGGATGGCGGCAGCGAGGCAGTTGAGCAGCGTCGTCTTGCCGGCCTGCGTGCCGCCGGCGACGAGGACGTTGAGACCGCTCGCGACCGCCGCCTCCAGGAACGTCGCCGCCTGCTTGGGCATCGTGCCCAGCCTGACGAGGTCGTCGAGTTGGTCGGCCTTGACGACGAACTTGCGGACGTTGACCTGCCAGTGCGTCCGGCTGATGTCCGGGATGACGACGTGCAGCCTCGAGCCGTCGGCGAGGGTGGCGTCGACGAACGGGCTGCTGAGGTCGACCCGGCGACCGCTGCTCTTGAGCATGCGCTCCACGAGGTCGCGCACCTCGTCAGCCGTGAGGATGGTCGGCGTCAGCTCGGCGATGCCGCCGCGGGCGATGAAGACCCGCGAGGGCTCGTTGATCCAGATCTCCTCGACCGTGGGGTCGTCGAAGTACTGCTGGAGCGGGCCGTAGCCCGCCACGACGGCGAGGATCGAGTGGACGGCAAGGCGCGCGTCCCCCAGCGACGGCAGGCCACCGTGGAGCGAGCGCTCGTCGTAGTCCTGCACGGCGTCCTGCACCAGCCGCCTCACGGCCTTGGTGTCGCTCGCCGGGTCGAGACCCGAGCGGCGGATCAGCTCGCGGACCTCGCCCTCGACGTGACGGACCGCTTCCTGTGTCGACATCCCTGTTTCCCCTGAACCCTGTGAGTTGCTTCGCCCGACATCCTGCCCGGAGTGTGCTGATCTGGCCTGTTCAAGCTAGGCCAGGGTCAGGCCACCCCGTCACCGTCATCCACAGGCCCGTCGCGAGCCGGGCTCCGGGACGTCTGCCACCACCGTCGGGGGTGCCGTCCTGCCCCGTCGCCGGCTGTGGCCAGCGCACGTCCCCGGTCTGCGAGGCCGGCACCCTAGCGGCGTCGTCTCGCTCGACGGAGCGGTCATCCACAGCTGTGCACGCGTCGCTCCCCCGGGCCGCCGGAAGCGGTCGACTGTGGCGACCACGACAAGGAGACCCACGTGCACCTGCCACTGACCGTCATCGACCCGCGACGCGCGGCCGTCGCCCCGCGTCAGGTGGTCGTCGTGGCTGCGTCGGGCACGCCCTTCGCGGAGGTGCGCCCGAAGCTCGCGGACCTCGTGGGCGTGCCGGGCTGCGGCTTCCGCATCGAGGGTCGAACGGTCGCCGACACGGACGTCGTCGGCGCTCGCCCGCTGATGCGTGACGCCCTGCTGACGGTGGCTCGAGCGGACGACCCTGCAGGCACCGGTGCGGGTCGCGGCGCGGTCGAGCTGCGGGTGGTGGGCGGGATCGGCGCCGGCCGGGTCAGCCGTCTCGGCCGGGGCCAGCACGTCGCGGGTCGCGCGGCGTCGGCCGACATTCGCCTGGACGACCCGGGCATCTCCCGCTCCCACGCCCTCGTGGACGTCGCCGCGGAGGGCGTCACCGTGCGCGATCTCGAGCCGACGAACCGGTCCCGGCTCGAGGGCACGCCTCTGCCCGAGGCCGGCGCGCGGCTGGCTCCGGGCCAGCGCCTGGTGCTCGGGTCCACGACCCTCGTCCTCGGCCCACCCGACGTCCGCTCCGGCTACCACGAGGTCCTCGACGGCGAGGTCCACATCCACCGGCAGCCACGCTTCCGCGACGGGGGCACGCCGGCGTGCGTCACGTTCCCTGAGCCCCCTGCCCGCCCGAACCACCACCGGATGCCGCTGCTCGCCTCCCTCGCCCCGGTGGTCGTGTCGGCGGGGCTCGCTCTGGCGATGTCGTCGCCGGCGCTCCTGCTCTTCGCCCTGCTCTCGCCAGTCATGCTGCTCGGCCAGTGGTGGAGCGACCGGCGCGCGGGGCGCAAGTCCTACCGCCGTCTGGTTCGCGAGCACGCTGCCGAGCTGGAGCGGCTGCGAGCCGACCTCGACCTCGCCCGCGCCGAGGACGCGAGAAGTCGGCACGAGCGCCAGCCGGACCTCGGCATCCTCGAGGCCGTCGTGCGCCGCCGGGGCACCCGCCTCTGGGAGCGCCGCCCGCAGGACGACGACTACCTCGTGGTCCGCGTCGGCACCGCCCTCCAGCCCGCGGACGTCAAGGTGGAGGGTCAAGCGCCCGACGGGCATCCGCAGACGGCTGGGCTGCCGGCCGTCGTGGACCTGGCGGCATCGGGGGTCTTCGGCATCGCGGGTCGCCGCGACCACACCCTCTCCGTGATCGGTTCCCTCGTGGCGCAGGCCGCGACATGGCACACGCCACGACACCTGGGCCTCCACGTCCTCGTCGACGCACGGCATCGTGTCTCGGACTGGGACTGGGCCACGCACCTGCCGCACCTGCGCGACGGCGTGGCGGGCGGACCCCGAGTGGCCGCGGGGGCCGTCGAGATCGCGCGCCACGTGGCCGCCCTCCGGGTGCTCGTCGACGGACGGCTGGCGTCGCCAGACGGGCGAGGCGGAGCCGACGGACGCCCCGCGCCCGACCTCCTGGTCGTCCTCGACGGTGCCAGTGCGACGCGCGCCGTCCCGGGCGTCGTCGACCTCCTCCGCGACGGTCCTCGCGCGGGCATCGTCTTCGTCTGCACCGACCACGACGTCACGTCGCTTCCCGCCGAGACCCAGGTGGCCCTCGACATCTGCGACACCGGGGAAGTCGCGATCCTGCGCCGGGACGGCCACTGCCTCCCGGACGTCGTGCCGGACCTGCCGTCGCTGGGCTGGCTCGAGGGAGTGAGTCGCGCGCTGGCCCCCTGCGTCGACGCCACTCCCGAGACCGGGCACGCAGCACTCCCGCGCGTCGTGTCCTTCGTCGACCTGCACCGTGCCTCGGGCGTCGACCCCACCGACCCCGACGGGCTCGTCCGGTCGTGGTCGGGGAGCGCCGGACGACCGACCGCACTGCTGGGACGCACGACCGAGGGTCCCCTCACGCTGGACCTGAGCGCCGACGGGCCGCACCTGCTCGTCGGAGGCACCACCGGGTCGGGCAAGTCCGAGCTGCTCCAGGCGCTCGTCACCGGCCTCGCGGTCAGCAACCGCCCCGACGAGCTCTCCTTCGTGCTGGTCGACTACAAGGGTGGTTCGGCGTTCAGCGACTGCGCCCGCCTGCCGCACACGGTCGGCCTCGTCACCGACCTCGACGCGCACCTCACCGCGCGCGCCCTCACCTCGCTCGACGCCGAGATGAAGCGCCGCGAGCGCCTGCTCGCCCAGGCGTCGGCCCGGGACCTCGACGACTACCGCCGGGCGGCTTCGGTATGCCGTGAGCTGCCTGCGCTCGCACGTCTCGTCATCGTCGTGGACGAGTTCAAGGCCCTCGCGGACGAGTTCCCCGACTTCATCACCGGACTCGTCCGCGTGGCGGCGCTCGGCCGATCCCTGGGGCTGCACCTCGTGCTCGCGACCCAGCGTCCGGCCGGCATCGTCTCGGCAGACATGCGCGCGAACGTGGCATGCCGCATCGCGCTGCGCGTGCGCGACCGAGCCGACAGCGAGGACGTCGTCGACGCGGCGGACGCAGCTGCTCTCGACCCCCGGGCTCCCGGACGGGCCTGCCTACGGATCGGTGACCGGGGACTGACGACGGTGCAGACGGCCTACCTCGGCGGCCCGTTGACAGGCCCGGACTCCGACGCGGACCCGCAGCAGGTCGTCGTGCGCGACCTCGCTGCCGCTACTCCCGCGACCGGCGGGCGGCCCGTCGGACCGACGGCCCAGCATCCTGTGGCGGACGCCGCGGACGTGCCGACAGAGCTGCACGCCGTCGTCGCCGCGGCCGACGCCGCCGCTCGGCTCCTGAAGCTGCGCCCCGCGGCCCCGCCCTGGCTGCCGCCCCTGCCGACAGAGCTGGCCTCCGCGGCCCTCATGGCCGAGTCGATCGGAGTCGAGTCGACCGGGGACGCCTCCAGCAGGGCTGAGTCGATCGGGGCCGCGTCCACCGGGGCCGAGTCGATCGCAGCCGGCTCGATCAGGGCCGAGGGGCCGACCGAGCGAGGCGGAGTGGCCCTCGGGTTGATCGACGTACCGACGCACCAGCGCCGCGAGGTGCTCCGCTGGCGTCACGACGAGCGAGGCCACCTCGGGATCGCCGGCGGCCCACGCTCCGGACGGTCGACGGCCCTCATGACCCTCGCGCGCGGCATCGCCGCCACCACGGGGCTGCACGACGTCCACGTCCACGTGCTCCAGGGCGCACCGGGCCCCTGCTCAGGGCTGGCCGCGCTCCCCTGCGTCGGGACGGTCACCGACGCCGGGGACCCGACTGTGAGCCGTCGCCTCATCGCGCGCCTCCTCGGCCTCGTCGACGTCACGGAGACCGGGCCTGCACGCACGCTCGTGCTCGTCGACGGGTGGGAGTCCCTCGAGGAGTCGCTCTCGGGCATCGACCACCGCGCACCGGTCGACGACCTCCACCGACTGCTGCGCGACGGGCCTGCGGCAGGGATCAGGTTCGCCGTCACCGGCGGGCGTGCCCTGCTGTCCGGGAGGCTCCCCGGGCTGCTCGAGCACCGACTGGTGCTGCACATGCCCGACCCGCTGGACCTCACGCTGGCCGGGGTCTCGCCCGCGGTCGCCGCGAATCCGCGTCCACCGGGACGCGCCATCGACCTCCGGACCGGGCACGAGCTGCAGCTGGCGCTGCCCGGCGCGGGCGACCCGGGCGACCACTGTCGGTCGAGCGAGGACGGCGAGTCGGGCGGTGACGGCGTGGTGCGCACGGAGCGTACGAGCCGCGCCGCGTCCCGCGTCGGCCCGGCGCAGGGGGCATCGCCGGCGCCCACGCAGGGCCCGGCGCGGGGGGAACCGCGGGAGGCAGCGAAGGTACCCCTTCCGTGGCGCATCACCGCCCTGCCCGAACGCGTCGAGGCCCGGACCATGCCGCCCTTCACCGACGGGCTGTGGCTGGGACTGGGCGGTGACGACGCCGTCCCGACTCTTCTCCCCCTGGCCGGGGGCCGCGGACGGGTGCTGGTGGCCGGACCGCTCCGCTCCGGACGCTCGTCGACACTGGCCGTCATCGGCGCCGGCCTGGTGGCGCAGGGACGTCATGTGGCGGTCGTCTGCCCGCGCCGGTCGCCGCTGTCGACGTGGGCCGCCGCCTCCGGCGTGCTCCAGCTGACCCACCTCGATGCCGACGACCTCGTCGCGGCGCGGCAGGCTGACGCCGACCTGTGCGTGCTCGTCGACGACGGCGAGCTCGTCGACGGCAGCCCGGTCGAGCGGGCGCTGCTCGAGATGGCCCGCCTCGTCGACACGACCGAGGGGGCGGTGGTGCTCGCCGCGGAGCTGACCCGGGCGAACGGCGCCTTCCGCGGGCTCGTGCCCGAGGTGGCCCGGGACGGCCTCGGGGTCCTGCTCGGGGCCTCGGCACCGTCGGACGGGGACGTGCTCGGGGTGCGCCTCGACCCCGGGACCGTCCGCCGCCCCGGACGTGGCCACCTCGTCGTCGACGGTTGCGCGACCGCGGTCCAGGTGGCACTTCTCGAGCGAACCCGCCCGTCGGACGACGCACCGGGTGCTGCCGAGCCGGTGCGCGCGGAGGCATGTTGAGAGCGGACTCGGTCCGCCGGGCGAGGGCCCGATCACGGCACCGCAGTCCCGGCCCTGACCACGCCGTCATCCGGCGTCCGGCGTCCCGGCGTCCCCGCGTCCCCGCGCCCGGCTTGCTCGTGGCTGTCCCGCTCGTGGCTGGCTCTTTCGTGGCTCGTCCGCTCGTGGCTGGCTCGTTCGTGCCTAGCCGCTCGTGCCTGACCCGCTCGTGCCTGACCCGCTCGTGGGTGGCGAACAACGGGACAACTCACGGGTCTTGGAGACCCGAGTCGTCGGGGCCGGGCGCCCTCCACCGCGCGGACTCCGCTGACGTCCGGCCCCCGGGTCTGCCACTCTCGTGGCCAGCACACCGAGCACGAGGAGACGTCGATGGCCCGCGGAGCCCGCGAGATCACCCTGCGGTTCCTCGCCGCGCCCACGGACGCCGGCTACTCCGGCACGGTCGGCGGCGGACGGGTCCTCGAGTGGATCGACAAGGCGGGCTACGCCGCCGCCGCGGGGTGGAGCGGGACCTACAGCGTGACGGCCTACGTCGGCAACGTGCGCTTCACCCGGCCCGTCGAGGTCGGCGACCTCGTCGAGGCAACCGCGCGCATCATCCACACCGGCACGACGAGCATGCACATCCTCGTCACCGTCTCGGCGGGCAACCCCAAGGACGGGCACCTGCGCCCGACCACCGACTGCATCATGGTCTTCGTCGCCGTCGACGAGCACGGCAAGCCGACCCCGGTCCCCCAGCTCGTTCCCGAGGACGACCACGACCGCGAGTGGCAGGAGAGTGCCGTCAAGCGCATCGCGCTGCGCACAGAGATCGCCACCGCGATGGCGGCCCAGACCTACAGCGACGCGGGCACGGCGCCGCGGGTGGTGCTGCGCTTCCTCGCGGCCCCGACCGACGTCAACTGGGGCGGCAAGGTCCACGGCGGCATCGTCATGCGCTGGATCGACGAGGCCGCCCACGTGCTCGCGACCGAGTGGACGGGCTCTGCCTCGAACGTCGCCGTCTACGCCGGAGGCGTCCGCTTCTACCGGCCGCTGCGGATCGGGCACCTCGTCGAGGTCGAGGCACGGTTGCTGCTCACGGGCACGTCGAGCATGCACATCAGCGTCCACGTGCGCTCCGGCGATCCTGCCACGGGTGAGCTGGAGCTGACCACCCACTCCCTCATCGTGTTCGTCCCGCTCGACCCCGAGGGCAACGCGGTGGCCGCGCGCCCGTGGACCCCGGTCACCGACGAGGACGTGGCCCTGCGCGACCACGCCGTGCAGCTCGTCACGATGCGCAACCACGTCGACGCCGAGCGCCACATCCCCTGACCCGGATCTCCCGCGGCCACAAGGCCCCCGACCACTCAGCGGGGTCCGGCGATTCGCCCGCGTCTGCCCCGGCTCGCCCCTACCGTGGAGACAAGGAAACACGCACCGCTGCTGCCACGGCACGTCGTCTCTGGTTGGGTCTCGTGGATCGGAAACCGACATGCAGCCATAGCTCGTCCTCGCCGTCGCGGCGCTCCTGCTGGGCCTGACGCTCTCCCTGCGCGCGAGCGCCTCGTCGACCGAGAGGCCGGCGAGGAGCGCCACGGGACAACGCAACTGGGGCTTCTTCGTCCTGGCGATCCCCATCGCCTTCTCGCTCTACCTGGCCTCGCTGTCCACCGCGATGCCCGGGCCGGGCACGTGCACCGTCAGCGCCGACCAGCCCGCCGTCCCGGCGGGCAGCCCGGCCATCGCGACGAAGTCGCTCAAGATCAAGGACCCTGCCGCCACCCGGATCTCGCTGGGCAGCGACAAGGGGCCGGCAAACGCCGCGATCGTCCTCGAGATGGATCCGCAGAAGACCCTGCCGACGCCGCGGCAGGTGCCGGTCAGCATCGACTCGCTCCGCCGGGGTGACAACCCGGACGTCAGCGTCGCCGTCTCGAGCCACGCGGCCTTCACGACCTCGAGCAACCTCACCGTCTGGATCTGCATCGAGCGGGCTCGCCCGGGCTCGTTCGTGCTGGACCCCGGCGAGTACGCCGGCTCGGTCACCGTCGTGGACCCCCGCCTGCCCGCCACGACCATCCCGTTCAGCATCACGCTGTCCTACACGAACTGGCCTGTGGTGCTCATCTGCTGGAGTCTCGTCGTCCTCGTGGGCGCCGGCTAGGTCTTCGTCATCCGCAACGAGCCGGCGAGCCCGTCGACGCCGTCGCTGACAGACCGGGCTCCGCTCAACATCGCAGAGGTCGCCCGCTTCATGTCCTCGCCCCTCGGCCTCGCCTCGACCGTGACGGGCGGGGCAGCAGCGCTCGGGGTGTATGCGAGCGCCTACCTGGGCAGCGCCACCTGGGGTGCGTCGACCTCGGACTGGCTCACCCTGACGGGCGCGATGTTCGGCGCCTTCGTCACGGCCAGCACCGCCTTCCGCTTCGCCAACGTCGTCAGCAACCCTCCCTCCTCCTCCGGGGGCGGGGGCACCGGAGGAGGAGGCACCGGTGGCGCACCCACGGGCGGCCCGGGAGGCGCCGGCAAGGGCGGCACCGGCAAGGAAGGCACGGGCACGGCGCCGGATCCCGCGGTCCTCATCTGAGCCTCGGTCCGCCGGAGCCGACATACGGCGTTCACCCGATGGCCACCACGGCTGCACCCGTTCCTTCCCCCTGCGCTCCTAACGTCACAGGTGGTTCCCAGCCGCGTCGACTAGAGGGGCGCGGCGGACTCACCTCGCCGAAGGAGCACCCGCATGACCCCCCACCTTCTCCCCCTGATCTCCGCGCCGCGTCACGGCTCGCGCAGCCGCGCGACGTGCCACTACCGGTGCAACAACGCCTGCGACGCCCCGGTCCCCAACGAGACCGACCACCCGGCGATGCGCGACCTGGTCGAGGGCGCGCTCGCCCGCCGGTCGCTGCTCAAGAGCGGGGCGCTCGGCGCCGGCGCCCTCGTCGTGGGTGGCCTCGTCGCCGCAGCGCCTGCCGCGGCCGCGACCACGAGCACCGCCACGGGCGCCGCAGCGGGCCGGGGGCGGCAGACGGGCGACGTCAGCCGAGCCGCCTTCACCCCGGTCGCTCCCAACCGTGCCGACGCTCTGACGAACGCGCCGGAGTTCACGCACAACGTCGTCATCCGCTGGGGCGACCCCGTCGAGGCGCACGCCCCGCGCTTCGACGCCTACGCCCAGACGCCCGAGGCGCAAGCCACGCAGTTCGGCTACAACAACGACTATGTCGGCGTGCTGCCCCTCACCGGCCGCAGCGCCCTGCTCGTCACCAACCACGAGTACACCGACGAGAACCTCATGTTCCCGGCGGCCACCTACGACGACGCGACGACCAAGAAGATCGCGATGGCCGCCCACGGCATGGCGGTCGTCACCATCGAGCGTGGCCGCGCCAAGGGCTCGTGGATCCGCTCGAACCACCGCCGCGCCCGGCACAACCGCCGCATCACCGTCCACACCGAGTTCGCCGTCCGCGGACCTGCCGCCGGGCACGAGCTGCTCCGCACCGCCGCGGACCCCACGGGCACGCGGGTCCTGGGCACCTTCGGCAACTGCGCCGGCGGCACGACGCCCTGGGGCACGGTCCTGTCGGGCGAAGAGAACTTCAACGGCTACTTCGACGCGAGCGGCGCCGTCGACCCGGCGAACGCGACCTCGTTCAAGCGCTACGGCCTCGCGACCGCCGCCGCGACGAACCGCGGCTGGTCGAGCGTCGACGAGCGCTTCGACCTCAGCAAGCACCCCCACGAGGCCTACCGCTTCGGCTGGGTCGTCGAGGTCGACCCCTACGAGCCCGGCTCGACCCCGGTCAAGCAGACGATGCTCGGCCGCTTCAAGCACGAGGGCGCCAACGTCACGCTCTCCGACTCCGGCCACGCGGTCGCCTACATGGGTGACGACGAGCGCGGCGACTACCTCTACAAGTTCGTCTCGGCCGACCGCTTCCGCAAGGGCGCCTCCCCGGCCGCCCGCGCCCACAACAAGACGCTCCTGACCAAGGGGACGCTCTACGTCGCGAAGTTCACGGGCGACGGCACGGGCGACGGTGAGTTCGACGGCGCCGGCACCTGGGTGGCGCTGACGTCCCACACGCGCTCGTTCGTCCCCGGGATGAGCGTCGCCGAGGTGCTCGTCAACACCCGCCTGGCCGCCGACACCGTGGGCCCGACGAAGATGGACCGACCCGAGGATGTCGAGCCCAACCCGGTCAACGGCAAGATCTACGCCGCCCTGACCAACAACTCCGACCGGGGCACGAAGTACCCCACCGACGAGACCAACCCGCTCTCCTCGAGCATGGTCCGGGCCAGCCTCGGCGCCCCGCTGACGAGCAAGTCGGGCAACCGCAACGGCTACGTGCTCGAGCTGACGGAGCGCGGGGACGACCACACCGCAACGACGTTCACGTGGGACCTCTTCCTCGTCTGCGGCGACCCCGAGGCTCCGGAGACCTACTTCGCCGGCTACGACAAGGCGAAGGTCAGCCCGATCAGCTGCCCCGACAACGTCGCCTTCGACGCGGTCGGCAACCTCTGGATCTCCACGGACGGCAACGTCCTCGGCTCCAACGACGGACTCTTCCGGGTGCCCGTCGCGGGCCCCGACCGCGGCCGTGTCGAGCAGTTCCTCACCGTGCCGTTCGGTGCCGAGACGTGCGGCCCGCTCGTCACCGAGGACCAGCTCTCGGTCTTCGTCGCCGTGCAGCACCCGGGCGAGACCGACGGCGCCACCTTCGAGGCCCCGTCGAGCACCTGGCCGCACAGCGACGGCTTCCCGCGCCCGAGCGTGGTCGTGTCGTACCGGAAGTGACGACAGCGGCGTCCCCGACGGCACCACGCCGTCGGGGACGCCGCACCAGGGCCCGGCACCGTCAGGGGGTGCCGGGCCTTCGTGCCTCCCGGACTCGGGCGACACGAGGGCGTATGCCGTTCAGCGCGGTCGCGTGGGCAGGTGGGTGCGCGGCGCCATCCGGGGGCCGCGGCGTGGTCGGTGGTGGCCCGCGAGACCGAGCAGGTGCTGCACCCGGTAGCGGTGGCCGCGGTAGGGCTCGAGCAGCTCCGCGAGACGATCGTCGTCGACCGGGGTCCCGGTCAGCGCCCACCCGATGTCCTTGGCCACGTGGTAGTCACCGAACGACACCGAGTCCGGGTCGCCGAGGGCCCGCTGTGCGACCTCGGCCGCGGTCCACACCCCGATGCCGGGCAGTGCACGCAGGCGACGGTGCGCCTCGGCGACCGACACGGATGCACCCTCCTCGAGCCGGCCGGCATACCCCGCGGCTCGCACGACGGTGCGCGACCGGGCCCCGTCGACCGACGCCTGCAGCCAGGCCCACGACGGGATCGCCGCCCAGCCGGCGGGGGTGGGCGGGGCCATCAGCCCGGGGAACGGTCCGGGCGCCGGGCTGCCGAAGCGGCGCACGAGCGCCCGGTAGCCGGCGAAGGCCTCCTGACCGGTGACCTTCTGCTCGATGACGGCCGGGACGAGGGCGTCGAGCACGAGCCCGGACCGCGGCACCCGCCAGTGGGGGAAGCGACGCCACGCCTCGGCGACGACCTCGTGGTGGGTCTCGAAGCCCGAGGGGTCGTCCTCGTCACCGAGCAGGGCCGGCAGGGCCTCGAGCAGCCAGACCGCCCCGGGACCCCACGCCTGGGCCAGGACCTCGGAGTCACCGGGCCGGCACACGAGGTGCAGCGTGCCGACGCCCTCGGGAGTCTGCGCCGCCCGCGTCACGGTGCCCTCGCGGGTGAACCGCGACGTCGGGTCGCCGGACCCCCGGCGGAAGACCCCGAGCTGCGCACGCAGCGCGATCTCGCGGTCGCTTCGCCAGAGACGGGTCGACGGTTCGGGCACCACAACATCCTCGCCTACACTCGGCACCGTGTTGACCGGGCCGTCGCCGGCCCGTTCGACGAGCGACTCACACCCGCCTGCCTGCCCAGCCGACCACCTGACCATCGGCACGCCGGAAGACCGACAGGAAACGAGGAACGATGGCCCGCGAGACGAGCCGAGACCGCCGCGAGCGCGTCGCCCAGATGCAGGCCGCCCAGAAGAGGGGCGAGCGCCGTCGGCTGCTCGCCGTCATCGGTGCCTGTGTCGCCGTCATCGCCATCATCGGCGCTGCCGTCGCCTGGGCCGTCATCGGTGAGCAGAACAAGAAGAACGAGGCGCTGGCCAACATCAGCGGCGACGTCGCCGCGGCGTCGTGCGACCCGGTGACCAACGACCCCGCGAGCGGCTCGAGCGACCACGTCGGCCCCGGCACCAACCAGCCGGGCGTCACCCGGATCCAGTACTCCACGGTGCCCCCGTCGAGCGGCAAGCACTTCGCCGTCCCGGCCGTCGACTCCCGCCGGGTCTACACCGTCGCGGACGCGCCCCAGATCGAGACGCTGGTGCACAACCTTGAGCACGGCTACACGATCCTCTGGTACGACCGCTCGGTCGAGAAGGACCAGGCCGCGGCCTTCCAGGCCCTCGCGACCAAGGTCAACGCCATGAAGGAGTCGGCCAACAAGTTCCTCATCAGCCCGTGGGACCCCTCCTACGGCGCCTTCCCGGCCGGCAAGAAGTACGCCCTGTCGCACTGGTCGGCCGACGTCGACCAGGCGACCGGCAAGGTCGGCACCCAGATGGGCCACCGCCAGCTGTGCGGCGGCCTCAACACCACGGTCGTCGAGGACTTCGTCAAGTCCCACCCGTGGAGCTCCGCGCCGGAGCCCGGCGCCGCCTGAGCGTCGACCCACCCCCTGCAGTCCGCGTCCGGCCCCCGGTGACCCCACCGGGGGCCGGTCGCGCGCTCCGGGCTAACCTGCCCGCATGGCTATCACCGGCGAGTACGTCCCCAGCCCCAGCGACTGGGTCCGCAAGCAGGTCGAGACGATCGAGGGCACCGGCACGACGGACTCCGTGGACATCATGGGCCTGCCGGTGGTGCTGCTGACCATGCGCGGCGCCCGGACCGGCGCCGTGCGCAAGGTGCCGCTGATGCGGGTCGAGCACGAGGGCGCGTTCGCCGCGGTCGCGAGCCAGGGCGGCGCGCCGCAGCACCCCCAGTGGTACCGCAACCTGCTCGCCCACCCTGACATCGAGCTGCAGGCCGGCACCGAGACGTTCCCGGTCCACGCGCGTGAGCTCGAGGGTGAGGAGCGCACGCAGTGGTGGGAGCGGTGCGTCGCGGCGTTCCCGTCCTACGCCGAGTACCAGACCAAGACCGACCGGTTGATCCCCGTCTTCGTCCTCGAGCGTCGGTAGCCCTCCTCGCCGGTCGTCTGCCGAGCTCGCCGGACCGTGGCGCTCGACGGTCCGCCGGGCTCCACGGGCCGGCGGACGCCGCCGACCGCTGACCGCCGCGGCGACCGTCCGGACCACCCCGGCTATCCCGGCGGACGCCGGTCGGGTCGGTGCGTCCGGCCGGCCGGCCGGTCGGGTCGGTGGGTCAGGCCGGTGGGTCAGGCCGGGAGGTCGCTGCTCTCCTGCGCGTGCCGCTCGCTGAGCAGGTGGTGCGACCGCGCGTAGAGCCAGCCGCCGAGGGCGGCCAGGACGTCGACGATGGTGACGATGAAGCGCGACATGATCGCCACCGCGGCGGCGGCCGGAGTCGGCATCGCCGTCGACAGGATGAGGGTCAGCAGGCCCTCGCGGGCCCCGAGACCGGCCGGCAGCACGATCGTCAGCATGCCGAGCGAGACCGACAGCGCGTAGCCCGTCATCGCAGCCGTGGTGAGGTCGGGGTGCGCCCCCTCACCGGCGACCGCGCGGGCGAGCAGCAGCGTGTGCACGCCGAACGAGAGCCAGACGAGGACGAAGGTCACGACGGCGCGCAGGACGGCGCCGGCCGACAGCCCGTGCTCCAGCGGCTCCCGCTTCAGGGTGCGCAGCATCCGGTCGATGATGGCGTTGAGCAGTCGGGGGAAGCAGAGCACGACGACGATCGGGATGCCGAGCAGCAGCCACCAGTCGAAGCCCGTCGAGGCGCGCGTGAGCAGGAACGACGCGGCCGGGAGGCCGACGAGCAGGCCGGTGAGCAGCGAGAGGCCGAGGGCGAGCAGCCCGGTGACGGCGGTGCGCCGCCGCGGCACCTTGAGGTGGCTCGCGATGTCGGCCTGCACGAGCACCGACCACAGCGAGCCGGGGAGGTACTTGCCGAGCTGCCCGACGAAGTAGACGCCGGACGCCGGGGCCAGGTGCAGGTCGGAGCCGAGGTCGCGCAGCAGCGTCTTCCAGCCGATCATCGTCAGCCAGGTGCCGACGGCGGCAGCCAGCGTCGACCAGAGGAAGGTCGACCAGGAGATCTGGTCGAGGTGCACCGACACGTCGGCCCAGTTGCGCGCCACGGCGTAGACGACCGCGGCGAGGGTGATCAACGCGATGGCCACGCGGAGGACGGTGAGGATCTTCTTGCGGGTCATGTCCGCCCCATCATCGCAGTCCCACGGGGGTGCTCAGCGCCGTCTCAGCGTCAGACGCACGAGGCCGTATGCCGCATCGTCGGCGCGGGCGCGTGACGCCGCCTCGCGCATCCGGGCGTTGACGTCGCCGTCGAGGTCACCGATGAGCACGAAACCGAGGTCGTGGGCGCGGGCGAGGATGCCGCGCACGTCGGCCGGCCCCACCGCTCCCTCGGCGGCGCGCGGGCCGATGGGGATCGTGACGACGAGCAGGCCGCCGGAGCGGAGCGCCCAGGACGCCTGCTCGAGGACGTGGTCGACGTCGTCGGCGTCGCAGCCGTCGGGGTGGATGCGGACGATGACGTCGAGGGATCCGGTGTCGACGTCGAGCGCTGCCACGCTGGGGTGCGAGCCGGTGAAGTCGATCTCGACGGGCGCGAAGCCGACGGCCCGGGCCCAGCGAGAGAGGAGCGACCGGGTGCCGCCCTCGTCGACGATGACAGCGCTGCGGCGGCCGTCGTCGCGCACGCGCAGGATCGCCGCCAGCGCCCCGAGCGCCGCCCAGGCGGACACGCTGTCGAGCGACCGCGGCAGGCCGAGGATGCGCGAGAGCCGGCGCGCGTCGTCGGCCTCGTCGGGCTCGCCGAGCACGTCGGTCGCCAGCACCCACTCGGGCAGGTCGTCCGGTCGCAGCGACACGAGGGGACGGCGCGCGGCGACGGCCCTGGTCGCGCCGCGCCGGGCCCGGGAGGCGACCCGCCGCGCAGCCCCTACGAGGGCACGGCCGCCGCGGGTGACCGCGCCGGTCCCGGTGGCCGGGACACCGTCCCCGTCGGTGGGGTCGGGGCCGCCGTCGCCGGGCACGTCGTCGTCGCTCACGTCGTCCGCGTCGTCGAGAGGGTCACCTGCGGAGGTGCCGGTGGCGGACGGGCCCGGCGACCCGGCATACGACCCCTCGGTGTCACCGAGCAGGACGCTCTCGTCGAGGGAGAGCGCCTCGAGGGTGCCGAGGTAGTGCGCCCACGGCCCGGACAGGTCGGGCGTTTGCACCCCCTCGGCGAGGCGGCGCCGCACCTCGGGGTCACCGAGACGGCGCAGCGCGCCCGCGAGGGCCCGCTCGTCCTCGGGTGGCACGAGCAGGCCGTTGACGCCGTCGACGACCTGCTGCGAGAAGGGCGAGATGTCCGAGGCCAGCACCGGCAGCCCGTGGGCGTGCCCGAGGATGACGTTCTGCGACGCCGTCGCAGAACGGTAGGGCAGCGCCAGGACGTCGTGGTCGGCCAGCAACGCGGCCAGGGCGTCCGCCGGCACGTAGCCGTCACGGATCTCGACCCGCCCCGCGAGCGCGGGGTCCGAGGCGAGGCGCGCGATGACGCCGCGGTTGGCGCCCCAGATCTCGCCGGCGATGGTGAGCGTCACCTCGGGGACCGAGCGCATGGCGCGCAGGAGCACGTCGATGCCCTTGTACTCGCGGATGAGCCCCAGGGCGAGCAGCCGGGTGGGTCCGGGCCGGGGACCGCGCGCGATGGGGTCTCCCCCGGGCAGGTGCGGCGGCAGGTCGGCGACGGAGACCCGGCGGGCACCGAGGTCGTGGGCCACGCGGGCCTGCTCCGCGCTGTGCACGAGGACCGAGTCGACCCGGGCGAAGAGCAACGACATGAGCTGGGCGTCGCCCACGTGCGGCTCGTGCGGGAGCACGTTGTGGCACACGACCACCGACTGGGGACGCGGACCCGCGGCACCGGGCACGGCGCCGGCGGCCCGCAGCAGCGCGAGGTGCGCTGGGACGACCGCAGGCATGACGTGCACGAGCAGGATGGCGTCGACGTCGCGCAGGCGCCGACCCGCGCGCACCCACGTGTCGGGACGGGCCCAGCTCAGGGCACGGATCGTGCGCGGGAAGGGCGGCACCTCGGGCTGCCCGTCGGGCACCGAGGCGTCCGCGTGGTGCAGCTTCGAGGGGTAGAGGTGCGCCCACGAGACGAGGGTGACGTCGTGCCCCGCGTCGGCCAGGTGGTGGGCCAGCATCGTCGTGTGCGCCGCCACACCCCCCTTGTGCGGGTGCGTGGGGCCGACGATCGCGACGCGGAGCGCGGCCGATCCCGTCAGCTCGCCCGGCTCGGGCGAGCCCGCGAGGTGTGGTGCGGCTGCTGGCGTCCCGGAGGACTGGTGGCCCCGCGCCGGGGAACCCTGTGACAACGCGTCCGTCATGGTGCTCCGACTCTAGTTGGCGGCGTGGACCGGGAGGTGCGCCGACGTGCCCGCCTCGCGTGTCGGGCGCCCCCGGCGGACGGCCCTACGCTGGAGCCCATGCAGAACGAGGACGTGTGGCTGGTCGTGCCGCTCTACAACGAGGCCGCCGTCATCGCCGACGTCGTGCGCGAGGCCCGCACCGTCTTCCCCAACATCGTGTGCGTCGACGACGGCTCGCGCGACGCCTCGGCGGACCTCGCCGAGGCCGCCGGTGCGGCTGTCGTGCGCCACCCCGTCAACCTCGGGCAGGGCGCCGCGCTCCAGACGGGCTTCGAGTACGCCCTCGGCGACCCGGGCATGCGCTACGTCGTCACCTACGACGCCGACGGACAGCACCAGATCAGCGACGTCGAGGTCATGCTCGAGCGCATCCGCCGGGGCGACGTCCGCGTCGTCTTCGGCTCGCGCTTCCTCGACGAGCGCACCGACGCCTCCACCGGCAAGCGGATCGTGCTGCGGGCGGCGGTGGCCTACACCAACCTGACGACCGGCACCCGCCTGACCGACGCCCACAACGGGCTGCGCGTGCTGCACCGCGACGTCGTCGAGCGGCTCGACATCACCCAGAACCGGATGGCCCACGCCTCCGAGATCGTCGCCCAGATCGGCTCGATGCGCTTCGACGGCGCCCGGGTCGCCTACGCGGAGGAACCCGTGCACATCCTCTACACCGACTACTCCAGGGCCAAGGGCCAGTCGCTCTGGAACGCCGTCAACATCCTCGCGGAGCTGATCTGGCGATGAGCCGACAGAGCGTCATCCAGATCCTGCTCATCGCGGCGGTGCTCGTCATCGCCTGGCGGCTGCTCATCGGCTCGGGGCAGCGCACCCAGGCCCTGCGCCGGCTCGGGCTGCTCCTCCTGCTCGCCCTCGTCATCTACTCGATCATCGACCCGAGCAAGACGTGGACCAACCTCGCCAAGGCGCTGGGGATCGGCCGCGGCGCCGACCTCATCCTCTACGGGCTCGTCGTCGCCTTCCTCGGCTTCGTCGTGACGACCTACAAGCGGTTCCGCGCGATGGAGACCCGCTACACGCGGCTGGCCCGCCGCATCGCCCTCGACGAGGCACGACCTGTGCCGCGACACGGCGGTTCGACAGGAACTCCTGACACACTGACCGGCGACGTTCCCCCGTCCCCGAGCGTGAAGGCAGCCGATGCCGACTGATCCGACCACTCCCCGCCGCACCGCGCGCGACGACGCCTACACCGTCGACACCCGTCGCCGCCCCAAGCGCGGCGACGGGGCCATCGCCTCGTCGCACGTCGACGCGCGGGACGCCGACGTCGTGGACACGCGTGGACGTGGGGGGTCCTCGGGCATTGCGGGCGGACCGCGGGAGCCCCGGGAGCCCCGCTACCGCTGGCGCAAGGGCCGGATCATCCTCATCGGGCTCCTCGTGCTGCTGCTGGCCTGGGTCGGCTTCCTCGTCTGGGTCCCGATGCAGGCCTGGGGCTCGGTCAACAAGGTCGACAACATCCCCGACGGTGCGCGACCGACCGACACCTCGGGCTACAACTACCTGCTCGTGGGGTCCGACAGCCGTGAGGGCCTGACGCAGGCCCAGCGCAAGAAGTACGCGACCGGCAGCGCCGTGGGCAGCCGCACCGACACGATCATGCTCGTGCACGTCTCCGAGAGCGGTGGCAAGTCGGTCATGGTCTCGCTCCCCCGCGACTCCTACGTCCCGATCCCGGGCCACGGGCGCGACAAGATCAACGCCGCCTACTCGATCGGCGGCCCGAAGCTGCTCACCGAGACCGTCGAGCAGGCGACCGGCATCCACGTCGACGGCTACGTCGAGATCGGCCTCGGCGGCTTCGCCGCGGTCGTCGACAGCGTCGGGGGCGTCAACCTCTGCGTGCCGCGCGACATGAACGACAAGAAGGCCGGCATCAACCTCAAGAAGGGCTGCCAGACCCTCGACGGCGGCAACGCGCTCGGCTACGTGCGCTCGCGCTACACGGACCCGCTCGGTGACATCGGCCGCGCCGCGCGCCAGCGCCAGTTCCTCGGCGCCCTGATGAAGAAGGCGGCGACGCCTGCCACGGTGCTCATCCCGTGGCGCTACAAGAGCTTCGCCGACGCCTCCGCCGCCGGGCTCGCCGTCGGCACCGAGACCGGCATCATGGACGCCGTCCGGGTCCTGCAGGCGATGCGGTCGGTGAGCAACGACGAGGGTCTCTCCCTCTCGGTGCCGACGTCCGACCTCTCCTACCGCACCAGCACGGGGGCCCTGGCGGTCAAGTGGGACACCGAACGGGCCAAGGCGCTCTTCACCGCCCTGAAGAACGACGAGCCGCTCACCGCCCCGCCGCCCGGGACCACGGTCGAAGGAGCGAAGAACAGCTGATGGCGCACGCTCTGACGGGCCACGTCCGATGACGGCCCCGGCCCTCCCCGCCGAGGTGCTCGCCCGGATGGTCGCCTCCGACCCCGGACGCCCTCGGCTCACGTGGTACGACGACGGCCCCGGGCCGACCGCCGGCGAGCGCATCGAGCTGAGCGCCCGCGTCCTCGCCAACTGGGTGTCCAAGGCGGCGAACCTCCTTCAGGACGACGCCGCGGCCGGACCCGGCACGACCGTCGGGCTCGACCTGCCCGCGCACTGGCGCTCGCTCTACTGGTCGCTCGCCACGTGGTCGGTCGGCGCCACCGTCGTCGTCGGCGACGCGGCCACGGGAGCGGACGTCCTCGTCACCGACTCCCCTGCGGCGGCGGCAGGTCACGGCGGCGACGCCGTCCTCGTCTCGCTGCCTGCTCTCGCCCGCAGCCACCCGGAGGCCGGCGACGCGCCCGGAGCCGTCGACGAGGCCCGCGAGCTCGCGACCCACGGCGACGTCTTCTCCCCGATGTCCGATCCCGAGCCCGGCGACGTCGCCCTGGCGGCGGACGGCGACGACACGGCATACGGCAGCCTCGTCGTGGTCGACGAGGGCTGGGGTCCGTCCCCGCGCGTCGCTCTGTCCGGAGGACTGGAAGAGGTCCTTCGCGCGTCGCTCGCCGCGTGGGCGGTCGACGGCTCCGTCGTGCTGATGCGCCGTGACCGCAGTGAGTCCACCGACCTCACCGCCCGGCTCGCGTCGGAGGGCGTCACCGTCGACGCGCGCGAGGGAGCCTGAGCCGCAAGCGGTTACGCGGAAAGCCGGTCGAACAGCGACCAGGTGCGGGATGCCACGACGCCGGTGCTCGCGAGCCCGGCCCTCGCCTGGGCCGCTTTGACGGCCTCGCGCGTCGCGAGGTCGAAGACACCGGTCTGGCGAACTCCGAGGAGCCGCTGCACGGCCACGACCTGCGGCCCCGTGTCGCCCGCGCGCAGGACCGTCGACCGGTCGGCCACGAACGGGAAGTCGCGGGCCTCGAGCACGTCCCACAGCTCCGGCGTCACGACCCCGGTCTGGGGCTGCGCCAGCGACCGCTGGAGCGAGACGACCTTGTCGCGCGTCACCGTCCCGAAGACGCCGTCGACCGCGAGACCACCCAGGGCCCGCTGCAGGACCCGGACCGCGGCACCGCGTGAGCCCGTGGCCAGCGTCAGGCTCTTGTACGGCGTGTAGCTCGTGCCGACCTCGACGCTGGCCACCCCGGCGGTGCTGCGTGACGACGTGCTGGCGTAGGTGGTCATGGCAGGACCCCTCCCGGTCGTGGTGGTGCGCAGGTCCGCGGTCGTCACCGTCAGAGCCGCTGGACGTGTCGGAAGCGTCGTGGTGTCAAGGGAGTCCAGTGCCGGCAGGCTCCGGAGCGCCACCGTGGAAGCGGTGCCGGTGCCCGACCACCCGCGGGACAGGAGCACCTGCTGGGTCCTGGAGTCGGCCACGCCGGTCTGCGGCAGGCCGGCGAACTTCTGGTAGGCCGTGACCCGCGCCCTCGTCATGGTGCCGTAGTAGCCCGTGGTCGGCAGCGAGCCCAGCTTCGCCTGCAGGGTCTTGACGGCGGCGGAGGTCATGCCGAAGCGCAGCGTGGGGTAGGTCGGGGCCGCAGGGGCGGGCGACGCGGCCGGCGCCGCCGCGGCCCCGGTCCAGCCGCGCACCCAGAGCCTGGCCTGCGTCACCGGGTCGGCCACTCCCGTCTGCGGCAGGCCGACGAACTTCTGGTATGCCGTCACCCGCGCCTGCGTCAGGCTGCCGTAGTAGCCCGTCGTCGGCAGCGAGCCGAGCTTGACCTGCAGCGTCCTGACCGCGGCCGAGGTCATGCCGGTCCTCAGGGTCGGGTAGGCGGCGGTGACGCTCCGCCAGCCCCGGGAGGCGAGGATCTCCTGGGTGCGCAGGTCGGCGGTCCCGGTCCGGGCCAGCCCGACGAACGCCTGGTAGGCGACGACCCGGGCCTTCGTCTGGTCGCCGAAGTAGCCGGTGGTCGGCAGGTTGCCGAGCCGCACCTGCAGCTGTCGCACCGCCTCGGACCGCATGCCCGGCGACAGCACGGCGGGGGTCGAGGGCAGCGGCGTCGTCGGGGTGGTCGGGGTCGAGGGCGGCGTCGTCGGGAGGCTCGAGGCGGCCGGCGGCAGGGACGTCAGGTAGGTCTTCGTCGGGACGCCGGTCCACCACGACGTGCGGCCCGCCGCACCGTCGTAGTTGAAGCTGAAGTGGATGTGGTCCGTGTGCGGTGAGCTGCCGTAGTAGGGGGCCCAGCCACGGTCCGGCGCGTAGGACCGCCACATCTTCCGGTTGTGGATGATGTACATGATCCCGAAGCGGCGGGCCATGGCGCCCTTGACGCCGTTCTTGTCGGGGGCCGTGAGCCAGGCGAGGACCGACTGGGCCACGGCCTCCTGCGAGGGGTTGGCGACGTTGAGCATCCAGTCCCACGCCCGCCCGTCGTAGTGCTCGGACGGACCGCTGCCGCACGTCCGGCCGATGAGGCCCGTCGAGCCCATGCCGTAGTGGGACGTCATGAGACGCGCGAACGCCAGCACGCCGGGCCGGGCGACCGGGTCGCAGACCGTCTGGCCCTGGTAGGGCACGTAGACGTCGAGTCCGCTCGGCAGCGTCCGCGTCGGCGGCGCCTGGACCGCCGCGGCCGGCTGCGCCGCCATCGGCACCGTGAGGGCGGGCAGGGCGAGGACGAGGCCCAGCGGGCGTCGGCGCAGGGCCATGGTGAACCTCTTCGGCAGACGGGGAAGGAGCGCTCGTGCGGGTTTACTCCCGCACCATTTATGCACTCCAGTCACAGGGACCACAACCCGGTCCGGCGAATTACAGGGGTGTTCTTCGCGTGGGCCGCGAATGACACCAATGTCATTCGCCGTCGCTCCGGTCGGGGCGCACGCGGTCGCCGAGCACGTGTGCCGGCCGGTCGGCATACGTGCTCGGCGACCACACGTCCGGCCGATCCTGTGGGGCGACCCCACGGCACCGGGCCGACCCCGCGCGGATAGAGTCCGACGCATGGACAAAGTCGTCTCCACCCCCCAGGAGGCCATCGCCGGGATCAGCGACGGAATGTCGCTCTCGGTCGGCGGTTTCGGCCTCTGTGGCATCCCCTCCGTTCTCATCGCCGCCATCCACGACGCCGGGCTGACCGACCTCGAGGCCGTGTCGAACAACTGCGGCGTCGACGACTGGGGCCTGGGCATCCTGCTGCGCGACAAGCGCATCCGCCGCATGGTCAGCTCCTACGTCGGGGAGAACAAGGAGTTCGAGCGGCAGTACCTCTCCGGCGAGCTCGAGGTGGAGCTGACGCCCCAGGGCACGCTCGCCGAGCGGCTGCGCGCGGGAGGCTCGGGCATCGGCGCCTTCTTCACCATGACCGGCGTCGGCACGCAGATCGCGGAGGGCGGGCTCCCCTGGCGCTACGACGACGCCGGCAACATCGCCGTCGCCTCACCGCCCAAGCAGACCCAGGACTTCGACTGGATGGGCGAGACGCGGACGTTCGTCCTCGAGCAGGCCATCACCACCGACTTCGGTCTCGTGCGCGCCGCGAAGGGCGACCGCCACGGCAACCTCGTCTTCAACCAGTCCGCTCGCAACTTCAACCCGCTCTGCGCCATGGCCGGTCGCGTCACCGTCGCGGAGGTCGAGGAGCTCGTCGAGCCCGGCGAGCTGGACCCCGACCGGATCCACCTGCCCGGCATCTTCGTGCAGCGCGTGCTGCCGCTGACCCCGGAGCAGGCCGCCGAGAAGCGCATCGAGCGCCGCACGGTGCGACCCCGCACCGCCGCCACGACCGCCAGCACGACCGAGCAGGGGGCCTGAGATGGCACTGACCCGTGAGCAGATGGCGGCGCGTGCCGCCGCCGAGCTGTCCGACGGCGCCTACGTCAACCTCGGCATCGGGCTTCCCACGCTCGTGCCGAACTACGTGCCCGACGACGTCGAGATCGTGCTGCAGTCCGAGAACGGCATCCTCGGCGTCGGCGCCTACCCCTTCGACGGCGACGAGGACGCCGACCTCATCAACGCCGGCAAGGAGACGGTGACCCTGCGCAAGGGCGCCGCGTTCTTCGACTCGGCCACGAGCTTCGGGATGATCCGCGGCGGCAAGGTCGACGCCGCCATCCTCGGCGCCATGCAGGTGAGCGAGGGCGGCGACATCGCCAACTGGATGATCCCCGGCAAGATGGTCAAGGGCATGGGCGGCGCGATGGACCTCGTCCACGGCGCCAAGAAGGTCATCGTCCTCATGGAGCACAACGCGCGGGACGGCTCCTACAAGATCGTCAAGGAGTGCTCGCTGCCGTACACCGGCCGCGGGGTCGTCCAGCGGATCATCACCGACCTGTGCGTCCTCGACGTCACGGACGCGGGCCTGGTCCTGCGCGAGCTCGCGCCCGGGGTCACCGAGGCCGAGGTGCGCGACAGGACCGAGCCCGAGCTCATCAGCGCGCTCTGACCGGTCGGTGCGCGGACCGCGCAGGACCGGGCACGACCGGGTGCCGAACGGGCCCCCTTCGCTCCGCAGCCGGAGAGGAGGGGGCCCGTCGTCGTCTCAGCCGGCGTAGTAGCCCATGAGGTCGCCGATGACCGAGACCGAGCCGACCGCGCTGCTCACCGACACGGCGGACCCCCGGATCCCCGACACCACGAGCGCCGAGACCGCCTGTCCCGGAACGACGTTGACGTTCGAGGTGCCCGGCCGTGACGTGCCAGCTGCGTAGACGGTCAGGGACGTGGGCTGCGTCGCGCTCGTCGCCGACAGCGACATCGCGACACCGTTCGCCGTGGCCGGGATCCCGGCCACGGTGGCGGTCAGGGTCCGTCCGGCCACGAGCGGGCCGTAGGGCGCCCCCCAGCCGTACCGGGTGTCGAGCACCCGACGCGGGCTCACGGGGGTGAAGCGGGATCCCGTCCCCGCCACGAAGACGCCCATGACGTCGGCGACCACATGGGTCGGTGCCGTGCTGTGGATCGTCACCGTGCCGCCGGGGCCCACCGGCACCGTCGCGAGGTTCGCGACGTCCTGACCCGTGAGGAAGTTGACGTTGGAGGTAGACGGGCGGGCCGAGCCCCCGGCATACGCCGTCAGGTGACCCGCCCCCTGCGGCCCCGTCACCGTGAGGTTGAGGTTGACCGCGCGCGTGCCGGCGGGCAGGTTCGCCACCGTGAGCGTGAGGGGGCGCGAGGGCTCCACCCTCCGAGCCGGAGCGCCGAGGCCGCTCCGGGTGTCGAGGACCCGGCGGAAGCTGCCCGCCAGACCGTTGGCCGACCCGTTCGAGTAGTAGCCGGCGAGGTCGACGATCACGTCGACCGAGCCAGACGAGCTGCGCAGCGTGACCGCCCCGCCCGACCCGACGCCCACGGTGACGGCTGCGGCCGTCGTGCGCCCCGGCCCGGTGTTGAGCACCGACGCGCTCCGTGGCTCCACGCCGGCGGGGACGAGCCCGACCGACGTGAGGCGGGTGGCCCCCGTGGTCGTGACGTTGACGGCCACGGCCGACACGTCCGCCGGCATCCCGGAGGGACGGAAGGTGATGGAGCCTCCCGCGGCAAGCTTGGCCCTCGGGGCGCCGACCCCGCTCCGGGTGTCGACGACCCGCCGCGCCGTCACCGGCGTGAAGCGGTTGGCCCGCCCGGAGTACTGCCCTGCGCGCCACTCCGACGCCGCGGCCGAGCGGATGCCCGGGACCTGGGGGTATGCCGCGTCGCCGGGACAGTCGGTCAGGCTGAGGTCGCGGTGCCCCATGACCCGCGGCTTGGTGACGCGCACCCCGGGGGCGTAGCGGGTGCTGCCTCCCGACGTCAGGGTCACCGAGGCGGAGGGGTCGAACGCGCTGCGGTCGGCCTGCCAGGCGACCACCCTGGCGACGGCGGTGCGCACCGCGCTCGGGAACGGCACCGACGTGAAGTCGCCGATCACCGAGACCCCGAAGGTCTCCTGGTTGAAGCCGCCCGCCTGCGCTCCGAGGGTGAAGCCGCTGAGGCCGCCCTTGCGCCCTTCGTAGATGCGTCCGAAGCGGTCGACGAGGAAGTTGTAGCCGATGTCGCACCAGCCGCGGCTCTGGGTGTGGAAGGCGAAGATGCCGCGCATCAGGGATGCCGCCTCGGCGGAGGTGTAGGTGTTGGCGTTCACGGTGTGGTGCACCACGGCGGCCTTGAAGCCGGCGAGGTGCTGCGGCTGGCACGGCATGAGGCTGTCGTCGGCACCCCACTGCGCCCGCGAGATGATCGCCGGCCGCGGCACGGATGCTGCCGCTGCGGCCGTGGCCGCGGCCGTCGTCGAGGCGGCTGTCGTGGTCGGAGCGGTGGTCGTGGAGGCGGCGGCCGTGGAGGCGTCGACGGTGGACGGGGCGGCTCGGTCGCCCGCCCCTGCCGTCGACGAGGACGCCGGGTCCACACCCGTGCCGGCGGGGTCCCCGACCGCTCCGATGGTGGCGTCGGCCGGCGACGTGCCGGCGTCGACGACGGCGAGGGCCAGGCCCTTCGGGGTGGCCGCCGCTGTCAGCACGCGCACCTCGATGCCGTCGGAGTCGGCGGCGGTGACGGCCTCGGTGCCGGACCTCGATCGGCGTCCCTCTGCCGAGCCCGGGTCGGGGCCGTCCTGGGGGTCGACCTCCAGGTCCATCCACCCGGTCCACGTCGACCGGGCGCGGGTGCGCACCTGCACCTCGAGGTCCGCGGGCGCCCGGCCCGTGAAGGTCACCCCGGCCACGTCGAACGCCACCCCGGTGTGCTGCGACTGCGCGACGACGCGTCGACCCTTCGAGGCCGATGTGCCGGGCGCCGACGAGGCCTGTCCGGCGGCGACGTCCGGGATGGCGAAGCTCGTCACCCGGGGCCTGACCGGAGCGGCGGCCGGCGCGGGTGCGGCCGGGAGGAGGCCCGTGGGGCCGACTCGGGTCGCGTGGGCTGCGGGTTCCGCCGCTGCCGGGGTCGCCCCGGAGGCGACGAGCGCGGACAGGGCGACCACGAGGGCCGGGAGCAGGGATCTGGGGTGTGCACGCATGGGGCTCCTTCCGGAGGGGCACGCAGTTCATGTCCCATTTGTCACAGTAAGTGACAGTTCCATCAGGCGCCTCTCGGGTTCCTACGGGTGCGCGGCGCTCGGAATGCTCACAGCGGGCACCCGGGTACGGGTAGGCCGACCGTGCCTGCTCGGGAGGCGGCGCACGGTCAACTATTCTCGCCGGTATGCCGTCACCAGCCCCCACCTCCACCGAGACGACCGCGGGGGCGACGCCGGCGTGGCAGCGCCTGGTGCCTGCCGTGATGACGGTCGCCGTGCTCGGCACCGCGGTCGCCGTGTCGGTGGCCTCGCACACCCCCGGCATCGACATCGCCAAGCAGGTCGCCTACGTCGTCCTCGGCGTGGTCGCCCCCGGCACGATCGTGCACCGCAGCCTGCGCGGCCCCCGGACGACGTGGGTGGCCGACCTCGCCCTCGGCGCGGCGACGGGCCTCGCGCTCGAGCTGGCGGCCTGGGCCGCGTTCACCGCCCTGCACCTGCAGCAGGCGCTGTGGGCCTGGCCGATCCTGACCGTGCCGCTCCTGCTGGTGCGCAGCACCCGGCAGCGCGTCCTCGCGCGCCCCACACCGTCGGACTCCTCCCAGTCCTGGGGCCCCTGGGCCGGCGTGGCCCTGGGCCTGGCCTGCATGCTCATGGTGCTGCTGGTCTACCGCGGCTACATGGTCGACTACCCCCTCCCCCCGGCCGGCGCCCCGTACTACCCCGACCTCATGTGGCACATGGGGCTGGTCCACGAGGCCACCCGCTCGGTGCCGCTGCTGACACCGCAGTCCGTCGCCGACGGCACGCTGCGCTACCACTGGTTCTCCAACGCGCACATCGCCGCCTCCTCGATGATGACCGGCACCGACGTAGCCGTCGTCTTCCTCAGGCTCTGGATCCTGCCGATCGTCGTCCTCGTCGTGCTCCTGACGGCCGTCCTCGCCCACCGGGTGTCGGGGCGTCCCTGGGTCGGGGCCCTCGCCGGCTGGTTCGTCGTCCCCACCCTCGGCTACACCTTCTGGCCGGGGCTGCTCAACGCGAGCAACCACCTCAACCCCCTGTCCCCGTCGCAAGTGTTCTCCACCGCGCTGGCGCTCCTGCTCGTCATCACCCTCGTCGACCTCGTCCGCGCGAAGGGCCGGCCCAGCCCGGGCACCGTCGCCGTCGCAGCACTCGCCGCCTTGGCCACGAGCGGCAGCAAGAGCTCGGCCCTGCCCGTCGTGCTCGGCGGGGTGGGGGTCGCCTTCCTCGCGGCCCTCGTCCTGCGCCGCAACCGTGTCCTGCTGCTCGCCATCGGCGCGATCGGCGCCGTCCTGGCGGCCGTGGCGTTCTCGTTCGTGGCCGGCGGCGACGCCGGCTCCGGCTACCAGCTCTTCTCGGCGCTGTCGCTCTTCGCGTCCTACCGCGAGGTCGTCACCGCCCGGCCGAACCTCGGCACCCCGGTGCTCGACGGGCTCGTGCACACCCCCGGTGTCGGGCCGGTCCTGCTCGTGGCCCTGCTGCTCATCGCCCTGCTCACCTACGGTCGCCTGCTGGCCGGCTTCCTGCCCTTCTTCCAGCGAGCCCTGCGCACCGACCTGGCCGCCTGGCTGCTGGCGGGCCTGTGCCTGACGCCGTTCCTACCCTTCTTCGTCATCGCCCACAACGGCTACAGCCAGTTCTACTTCCTCTTCGGCGCGATCCCGTTCGGCTCCGCGCTCTGGGCGTGGAGCATCGGGGAGCTCGTCGGGGACTCCCGGGCACGCGCCAAGGCCGCCGCCGCGACCTTCGTCGTCGTCGGGGTGCTCACCGCGCTCGCTGCCGTCGTGCTGCCCAGCCGGGTCCGCCCGGTCGGCCGGCCCGCGCAGGCGGCACAGCTGTGGACCTTCGTCGGCCAGGTCGCGGTCTGCGCGCTCGTCCTGCTCGCGATCCTCGTCACGGCCCTCGTGCTGCGTCGTCGGGGCCGCGACTGGCTCATGCCGGTCGCCGCCTGCGCGGTGGTCGCGCCCCTGCTGGTCACCGGGTCAGTCGGCCTGCTGCGGCTGCACAGCAAGGCGCCCACCACCTCCAACCCGCACCTGCTCTCGCAGGACCTCGCGGCGGCCTGGATCGAGGACCACGTGCCGCTCTACGACGTGATGGCCACCAACGACCACTGCCTCTCGGGCAGCGGCACGCGCTGCAACTCCCGCGAGTGGTGGATCTCGGGCCTCGGCGGCCGGAGGGTGCTGCTGGAGGGCTGGGCCTACCTGCCGGGGGCCGCGGCCAACAAGGGCTACGACGACCCTGCCCTCTACGCCCTCAACCAGGCCGCCTTCACCCGGCCGGATGCCAGCACGCTCGGAGCCGTCAAGCAGCGCGGCGTGCGCTGGCTCGTCGCCGACACCCAGGCAGGCGCCGTCTCCCCCGCCCTGTCGACGCTCACCACGAAGGTCTTCTCGTCCGGGTCGGTGTCGGTCTACAAGCTGGGCTGAGCCCCGCCCGCCGTCGTCGGCCGACCCTCGACGGTCCCTCCGTCGGCTGTCAGCCGTGATGGCGCAAGGGCCCCGACCTCGGGAGTGACGCGACCGTCAGGGACGCGCGCGGCCGGTGGCCTGCATCCGCAACTGGAGGTCCGTCAGCGTGGCCTGGACACCCGCCGGGAACGGCGTCAACGTCCGTCGGTCGAGCTCGGGCCACACCCGCGAGACGAGGCGGAGGTCCCGGCCCTGCAGCGAGGACGTCGGACTCGCGCCGAGCACGGTCGCCGGGCGGCGCCGGAAGATCCGTCGGAGCTCAGCCAGCACCGCCCCGATCGTGACGGCCCGCTGGGTGGCGAAGATCTTCGTCACGACGCCCCCGGCTCCGGCCGTCTCGGGCAGGGGCCCGCGACGGAGCAGGTCCATGGCGTCGACGACCATCTCGCCGGCGTCGGGGGCGAAGAGGTAGTCGCGCAGGGTGTCGAGCGAGACCCAGATCTGGGTCGGCCGGCGGTCGAGGTAGGCCGCGCACAGCTGGGAGACGAGCCCTTGCGGCTTGGCGAGGTCCTGTCCGGGGCCGTAGAGGTTGGCGATCCGCCCGACGAGCACGCGTGCCGGGGCGCCCACTGCCCAGTCGGTGACGATCCGCTCCGCCTGCTGCTTGGCCCGGCCGTAGTCGGACAGCGGGACGACCTCGGAGAACTCGTCGAACGGGGCGCTCGGCGAACCGGCGTACAGACCTCCCGCCGACGAGGCCAGGAAGACCGCGTTGTCACCGTGGCCCGGCGCCTCCGGACCGTTCGCCTCGGCCAGTGCCTCGAGCGCCGTGCGCAGCATGCGGTTCTCGGTGACGAACCGGTCGAACGACGTGCCGGTCACCCCGGCACCCGCGCACCAGAACACCTGCCAGGGGCCACCGTCGGCAGCGCGCACCAGAGCAGCGGCCGCTGCGGCCAGGGCGGCCTCGGCGTCGTCGGGGCTGCCCCAGGGGATGGGCGGGCTGAGGTAGGTCAGGCCACGGCGGGTCAGGGCCGCCCGCACGTGCTGCCCCAGCAGGCCGTTCGCCCCGACGACCCAGGAGACGGGCGGCCTCGGCCCGGTGGCCGACATGGTCAACGGCGACCGGGTCGACGCGCCAGCGGGCCGTCCTGCGGGTCGCTCGTGATGAGGTACGGAGGACGTCCCATCGCCATGCCCACGGCCACCCCGAGGTACTCGGCGATGACGCCGAGCGAGAGCAGGATGGCGCCCGTGCCGAGCAGCGCGACGACCATGGTCGACGTCCAGCCGACGGGCGTCTGGGCCCCTAGGGCGGTGGCGATGACGACGTAGATCGCGAACACGACGCCGGCGACGGCGAAGACCGCGCCGAGGATGCTCACGAGCCGCAGCGCCCGCGTGCCGCTCGAGAGGACGAGGCGCCAGAAGTGCGAGAGCAGGCGGCGCAGGTTGTAGCCCGAGCGCCGCTCGTCCCCCTCGCTGCGCAGGGCGACGGGGGCGTGCGCCAGACGGCCCACCACCCAGCCGAGGGCGACGTCGAGGTAGACGCCGGCACCGGCATACGCCGCGACGCTGCGTCCGAGCTCACCGAGCACGAGCCGGTAGCTCTGGAACGTCGTGACCGAGCCGCCGGCGAGGAAGATCGAGAAGAACCACTTGGCCCCCCTCGAGGTGATGTTGCGCAGCGCGCCGTGCGGAGCCGGGTTGGTCGGCTCGGCGTAGACGAGCTGCGCCTGCTCGCGCATGGCGACGTCGATGAAGACGCCGATGTCACGCGGGTCGTGCTGACCGTCCTCGTCCAGGGTCACGATCCAGTCGCCGCCGCTGGAGGCCATCCCGGCCAGGGTGGCGGCGTGCTGGCCGAAGTTGCGGCTGAGCCAGATCGGACGCACGAACGGGTAGGCCTCGGCCAGCGCTGCCATGACGTCGGCCGAGCCGTCGGGGCCGTTGTCGAAGACGAGGAGCCACTCCGCCACGACCCATTCGTGCCCCTCGGGACTGGTCTGCGTCGTCGCGAGCGCAGCAATCTCCTCGGCCAGGACGGGCAGCGTGCGCTCACCCTGGTAGACGGGGGTGACGACGGAGATCCGGGTGGGTCCCGGCGTGTGGAGTGGGGTCACGACCTAGAGGGTAGCCGGTGTCGCAGGGGGTCCTCCGCACCGGACTCCGGACGGCGGACGCAGCCTTGGGCCCTCACTGTCCGGTGCCGACCGCGGCCTCGGCCTGCTGCTCGGGGTGCATCTTCCGGCCGAGCCAGAGGTAGGCCCCCCGACGCACGTAGGCCATGCCCCGGGCGAGGGTGTCACCGCGCACGAGGTCGGCCTTGGACAGCAGTCCTGCGTTCTGCTCGGCGAGCCGGTGGTGGAAGTCGACGACCTGCGCCGACTGCTTGCGGGCCAGGTTGACGCTCCACTGCCCCATGCTGAGGCGGAAGCTCGCGAGGGCGATGGGGATGGCGTAGAAGTCGCCCTGCATCAGCACGTTGCAGAAGGTCTGCTGGTCGATGACGTAGGGCTCGGTGTCGGCCCAGCCGCCGGCGCGCTCGAGGGCCTCGCGGCGCATCATGACGCAGGCCGGCTCCCCGAAGATGTTGGTGCCCGAGATGACGGCCTTGCGAGCCGCGTCGCGGCCCGGGACGACGCCCTGCAGGCCCGCGAGCCCCCGGGCGGAGGTGAACTGCTCCCCGCGGGCGTCCACGAGGGTGCGGCGGCAGCTCGTCAGCACCACGCTCGGGTGCGCGTCTAGCACGGCGACCTGCTGCTCCAAGCAGGTGGGCTCGAGCAGGTCGTCACCGCACACGAGCTTCAGGTAGTCGCCCGTGGCGGCCTCCGTGACTCGGGTCCAGTTGGCCGGGGCGCCTCCACCGGCGGGAGTCTGCAGCAGCGTGACCCGGGGCTCGTCGGCGAACCGCTGGAGCTTCTCCCAGGTCCCGTCGGTGCTCGAGTGGTCGGCGATGACCAGCTCGAAGTCGGCGTACGTCTGGGCGAGGATCGACTCGATGGTCTCCTCGACGAAGTCGGCGTTGTTGTACGTGGGCACGACGATCGACACGTGGGCGGGCACGGGGACCTCTCTTGCTGGACGGCGGGGGTCGTCGGCCCGTGCGGCGGGCCGGCGGGTCTTGCGGCTGGGTCAGGAGTCCCCGTCACCGGACCGGCGGAACGAGAACGAGCTGTGGCCGAACCAGCTCAGCGCCGTGGTGACGAAGACGATGATGAACTGGGACACGATGGCGGGCCAGTGCAACCCGTTGACGAGCACGGCGAGCAGCGCGAGGTTGATGAAGAAGGCCAGGACGTAGACCGAGGCGAACCGCACGAGGTCGCGCCAGACGTGGCCGTGCACGCGGAACACGAGCTTCCGGTACAGCACGAAGGCGCAGAGGATCGAGAAGACGTAGGTCAGCACCAGCGCCGGGTAGTGGCCCCACCCGTTCCACCGGTGGCCGAGGAGCGAGTCGAACAGCACGAACCAGAGCGTGCCGACGAGCGTGTTGACGCCGCCCACCATGAGGAAGAGCACGCGCTGGTCCTTGATGAGCCGGAACAGCGGGCCCTGCGGGCCCTGCATGCCCCCCGGCGCCTGCCGTGCCTCGGCGGAGTTCTCCGCGGGGTCCTCGGTCGCCGTCGGCGACGGCGTCGGCTCAGCCGTCTCCTGAGGCGGGCCGGGGGTGGTGGAGACGGGTCCCGGCCCCGACGGGGCACTCACGTCTGCGCCCGTCTCGGGGCGTGTCTCGCTGTCAGGCACCCACGGATCCTACAGTGGCGCGGCGCCTCGGCCCCCCACGCGAAGCGTCCGGGGCAGCGCCTCGACGGGGACGGCAGGCGGCAGGAACGCGTCGAGCAACGAGCGTTGACCGCTGCCGAGGGCCGCGTCGAGGAAGGCCAGCTCCGGGACCATGACCCGCACGGCACGCGTGCCGTGGACGGCAGCGAGGTTGAGCAGCGCCGTGCTGTTGCCGCCCAGGACCAGCTCGGCACCGAGGACCTGCCGGTCGAGCTCCGCGGGGGTGCGTCCGTGCACGAGGTCGAAGCCGGCATACGACTCCGGCTGCTCCCAGGGGTGCGGCCGCAGCGCGAGCGACAGGCCCGCCGTGGACACGGCAGCGCGCACGGCCTCGAGGTGGTGGGCGTATGCCGTCTGGGACAGCAGTCCGAGCGCGGCCCAGGGCTGGGTGAGGTAGACGGCGGTGCCTGCGGCCGGGGGTGAGCCCTCGAGCCGCAGCCGGAACTCGCGGGCGACGCGGTCGTCCACCCGCCAGGACCGTCCGTCCCTGACGTAGAGGGACCACCGCTCCCCGGTGAGCCACCGTGCGCTCGAGGCGACCGCGATCGCCCGCACGGTCGAGCGGGGCTCACGTCCGCCCTCGCGGCGGTAGGCCTTGCGTCGTGTGGCCCAGGTGCCGAACGAGCCGAGTCCCTCGTCGATGACGGTGACGTGGGGAGGCCGACCCCGGTGCGTGCGGACGAACGAGGTCCAGGCCCGGACGGACGGGGCTCCGACGCAGAGCAGCCGGGCGGTCCGCGGGAGGCCGGCGAGCTGCTCGCCCTCACCGGAGAAGCGGACGTCGAGGCGCGGGTCGTCCACGAGCAGGGCGCGTACCGCCGCCTCGGCGTCGGGCCCGTGCCCGAACGCATCGCCCGTCGGCAGGACCGTCAGGTGCACGGGCCCCGGGCGCGACTCGAGCACGTGGCGCAGGTAGGACGACGCGTAGACGAGGTGTGAGCGGGACCTGACCCCGGTCAGGACGAGGTCCAGCGGGGCGGTGGGCTCAGACAACCGGCGGCCTTCCGGCACGGGTGAGGCGCCAGGCCGTGCGCCACGACATCGGCCGGCGGTCCCCGGCGTCGGTGCGCACGCCTTCCCGGAGCCCGCGGAACCAGACACCGAGCTTCTCGCGGTCGCGCACCCGGGCGACGGTGATGGCCGACCAGACGCCCACGTAGAGCTCGGCGACCGGGTGCGGCAGGTTGCGCTTGGCGACCCAGACCCGGTTGCGGGCGTTCATCCGGTAGTAGACCGCGTGCCGCGTCGGCTGGGTGGCGGGGTGGTTGACGACGACGTCGGGGCGGTAGAGCAGGCGCCAGCCGGCGTCGACCAGGCGGAAGGCGAGGTCGATGCCCTCGTGGCCGTACCAGAAGTGGCCCGGCCAGCCGCCGACCGCCTCGAAGGCCGCCCGGCGGATCGTGCAGACGCCCTCCCAGAAGACGACGACCTCTCCCCCGGTGCCGCCGTCGTCGGCGCGCAGCCGGGGCACCCAGCGTCGCGGCGTGGGGCGCCCGTCGGGGTCGCACCCGCGCGGCTGCACGACGGCGACCCTGTCGTCACGGGCGTACTCGGACGCGAGCCGGGCGAGCACGTCGGTCGAGGGCAGGAAGGCGTCGTCGTCGTAGAAGAAGAGGACGTCGCCGCGCACCTCGCGGGCACCGACGTTGCGGCCCTCGGGGATGCCGACGTTCTCCGGCAGGTGGACCGTGCGGACGCCCTCGGGCAGTCCGGTCGGCTCCCAGCCGTTGCCGACGAGGACGACGTCGAGCTCTACGCCCTCCTGGGCGAGGAGCGTCTCGAGCGCCTTGGCCAGCTCGGTGGGGCGGTCGCCCATCGACAGGACGACGGCGCCCACGGTGGTCAGCGCCGGCATCGTCGCTCCTGCGGTCGTCTGGCCCCGAAGGGTCTGGATGGGCACGCGCGCCGGGCGGGGGGCGATCGGTCCTGCGCCCGCTCCTGCACGGCATCGCTATTGTAGTCAGGTCATCCGGACGGGCTTCGCCGTGGCTCCGGGGACCCACCACGAGAGGACCACGAGTTGACCGCCCACGTGAGCGACCAGGACGTCCAGCGCGACGCCATCTCCGGAGCACGCATCCTTGTCGGCGACATGCTGATGTGGTCCGACCTCGAGACGCTGGAGACCCCTCTCGCGGTGCGCGAGGTCGTCCGGACCGCGATCGCGGCGCAGCGTCCCCGTCGGGTGCTCCTGGCCGGTCCGCGGGCCGGGCTGCTCGTCGACGCGGTGCCCACCGACGTGCGGGTCGACCTGCTCGTCCGCGCCCTCCCCGACGCCCGCATCCTCGGCGACCGCGCCGGTCTGCACGAGAGCTCCGACCTCTACTGCGGCGGCCTCGACGTCTTCGCGCCGGGCCACACCTACGACCTCATCGTCGCGCTCGGCGGACCCGGGCGCCTGCTCGGTCCCGACTCCCAGGGCCTCACCGAGGCCGAGACGGTCGCCAGGCTGGCGGCCCTGCTCGACGACGGCGGCCGCCTCGTGGTCGACCTCGCCAACGAGATGGGCTTCACCGACCTGGTCTCGGCGCTGCCCGACGAGACGCTGGAGTCCGACGCCGGCTGGTACGTCGGGGCGGCCGGCTTCAGCCCGCGCCACGTCTTCGCCCGCGAGCGGGCGGCCGTGCTCGAGGCGCAGGGCCTGCACAGCGAGGCGACGTTCGCGGCGCTGCCCTCCGTCGACCACCACAGCCTGCTCGTCCGCGACGACGCGGTGCAGCACGAGCGGGTCCGCGACCGGGTGGGTGTCCGCGCGGGCCAGGCCATGGACGAGCACTTCTCGACGACCCCGATGCTGCGCGAGCCCCGCGCCGTGCTGCAGCGCATCGTCGACGCCGGCATGCTCGACGAGCTCGCCCCTGCCTGGGTCGTGCTCGCCACCAAGGGCGCCGCCGCCGGCGAGGTGCCCTCCTACCCGGCGATCGTGTCGGCGGAGCGTGAGACCGACAACCCGTGGAGCACCGTGGCCGTGGTGTCGGAGGACGACACCGAGACGCTGTCGTGGGCGCGCCCGCGCGGCGACGACGAGATCAGCGAGGGCAAGCTCTCCCGCACCCTCGTCCCCTCCTACGGCGGCCGGTCCTTCGAGCTCGAGCTGCGCCAGGCCTGCGCGACGCGCCGTCACGCCGCCATCCGCGGCCGGGTCAGGAGGTATGCCGCGTGGCTGGCCGACCCGAGCGTGTGGACGACGCAGACGGCTGAGCGCCGCTACTTCGCGACCCCGGCCAACACCCTCGTGCAGGGTGACCGGCTCACCATGGCCGACGCGTCCTGGCGCCGCACCGGCATCGTCTCCGCCGAGGACGCCCTCGTGCGTGGCCTGCGCGACTTCAGCCGCCGGCTGCTCGCCTCCGGCTCGCCCCACCCGTGGCGACCGTCCGTGACGCCCGACGAGCTGACCGTCACCCTCGCTTCGATGACCGGCCTCACGGTCACGCACGCGGCGATCGCCCGTGTCGCCCGCGTCGAGGCCGAGGTCGCCTCGACGATCGCCGGTCGTCCGGAGGACCTCGACGAGCTGCTGTCGCGCAACCTCGAGCAGGGCGAGTTCGCCCGTGACCTGCCGGCGCCCGACGAGGTGGGCTTCCGCGAGCTGCTGACCCGCCACCGGGTCATCTCCCGCGAGCTGCGAGAGAAGCAGGGACAGGTCGCCTGGCTCGAGGGCACCCTGCGCCACCGCGACCGCTACATCCGCCGCCTCGAGAAGGTCATCGAGCGCTACGAGGACACCCTGACCTACCGCGCCGTCGAGGCGCTGCGGGCTCCTCGGCGCATCGCCACCGAGAAGGCCGTCTCCGTCGCGAAGTCCACCGCCCAGGAGGCCCTGCCGCCCGGCGCGATGAACAAGGCCCGTCAGCTGGCGGCGCGCGTCCTCAAGTGACGTCCGTGGTGGCCCAGGACAGACCCTGGGCCACCACCACGTCTGCCACGCGGCGCACCGTCCAGTGCACCTCGAGCCCGTGACGCCGCACGGGGCTGGTCGTGACCGGCGGCCCGCCCACGAGCACGACCATCGGGACGTCGGCCAGCTTGGCGAGGACCTCGGTGGCGCACCACCGGTCCCAGAAACGCTGAGGGTCCGCCGCTCCCTCGGGCTCCCACCGGGAGGCCACCCGCGCGGGGACCGGCTGGAGGGCCAGCTCCGCGTCGACCGCGTGGGCCGTCGGGGCGTCGTCGACGCATAGGCCATCGACGGCGCGGGACCCGGCGACGGGGAGGACCCAGCAGACCACCCTGCCGTCGGCCAGGTGGGAGTGGGTCCCCCCGTCGCACCGGTGCGCCGCTCGCGCCTCGATGACGACGGGGTGCTCGCGGACCGCTCGTGAGAGCAGGTCCGCCCGCGGTTCCATCAGATGCTGTTGCCGCCGTCGACCGTGATGACCTGGCCGTTGATGTTGGTGTCCTGGAACAGGAGCGTGTTCACGACGGGCACGATGTTCTCCGGCTCGACGAGGCGGTTCGACGGCGTGCGGCGGGTGATCGTGTCGAGCTGCGTCTGGCCGAGGACCGAGCTCATCTCGGACGCGAAGAAGCCGGGCGCGACGCTGTTGACCAGCACCCGTCCGTGCATCTCGCGGGCCAAGGTGCGCATGGCGCTGTCGAGGCCACCCTTGGTCGCGGAGTAGGCGACGAGGCCCGAGTAGCCGCGCTGCGCGCAGACGCTGGTCACCATGACGATGCGGCCACGGTTGCCCTTGGCCATGATCCGGCGCAGGACCGCGCGCGCGAGCAGCAGCGGCGCCGTCAGGTTGGTCTCGATGATCCGGGCGATGTTCTCCGGCGAGGTGTGCACGTGCAGGCTGTCCTGACCCATGGCGGCGTTGTTGACGAGCGCGTCGATCGGGCCGAGGCGGGACTCCGCCTCCTTGAGGAACGCGTTGACCGCCTTGACGTCGGTCACGTCGACCGAGGCCGCGACGACACGGTCGGGGTTGGCCGCAGCCACCGCCTCGAGCTCGGGGGTGACGGTGCGCGCGAAGGCAGCGACCTTGGCGCCCTGGGCGAGGATGTCCTCGACGATCGCGAGGCCGAGCCCGCGCGAGCCGCCCGAGACGACGACGACCGTTGCGGGGCCGATGGGTTCGGTCTTGTCAGACATCGCTTTTCAGGGTCTCCTTGATCGGGATCTGGTCGAGGAACCGCACCCGACGGGGCACGGAGTAGTCCGGGAGCCGCTCCGAGCACCAGGCTGTCAGGTCTGCCGCCGTGGCCTCACCGGAGAGGACGACGTCGGCCGTCACCATGCTGCCGACGATGGGCGCCTTGCGGCCGCGCACCGCGGCCCAGGCCACTGCCGGATGGGCCTGGAGGACGTCGCGCACGGCCGACGCCGAGGCCTTGGCGCCGCCGACGTTGATCTCGTCGGAGGCGATGCGGCCGGTGATGAGGACGCGACCGTCGACGACCTCGACCCGGTCGCCGGTGCGCAGCACCCGGTCGATGCCCTCGCCGCGCTTCGGCGAGGCGATGAGCAGCTCGCCGTCGTCGACGGTGAGGGTCGCCCGACCGTCCATCTCGCGGCCGAGCCACTGCTCGGGGAAGCCGGCGCGCCCGTCGTGGACGGCGATCGTCGCGCCGGCCTCGCTCGAGGCGTAGATCCACGAGACGCGGGCCTTCGGGAACATCTCGGTGAGGCGCGTGAGGATCGCCTGGTCGACGGGCTCGCCGCCGAGGGTGACCTGCTCGAGGGGCAGCGCCGCGACGCTGTCGGGGTCGCGGTAGAGCGCCTGGCGCCAGAACGTCGGGGTGCCCGAGGCCGCGGTGACGCCCACCTCGAGGGCCCGCGCCGGCCAGGTGTCCAGCTCGTCGGGCTCGATGAACAGCACGTCCTGGCCCGGGTGGGCGATGCTCAGCGTGACCACCTGCCACCAGGCGTACGCGCCGTGCGCGTAGGGGCAGAGCCACGTCCGGCGGGGCTGGTCGCCGGCCACGGTCGTCAGGGAGGCGAGCGTGTGCGCCACCTGCTTCGGCCGGCCCGTGCTGCCGCTCGTCAGCAGCCACACCCGACCGGGGGTGGCATCGCGGACGGTCGTCGGCTCCTCGACGTCCGCACCGTCGACCAGCGCGAGACCGGAGTCGCGCAGGCTCTCGGCGAGGTCGGGCGTCAGGCGAGACCGCGAGGCGACGAGCACCTCGAGGTCGCCCGTCGCGGCAGCCCACACGGCGCGGGCGGCGTCATGGTTGTCGCCCACGGCGACGGCCGCCGCAGGCGGCAGCTCCATCGACTCGAGCTGGTCCCACCGGCCGTCGAAGCCGCGGGTGATGATCCGGTTGGCGGCGCCGGCGAGTCCGCCAGCTCCCGCGCTCACGCGGCCTGGAGCTGCTCGAGGAAGTCGAGCACGTCGGAGATCGTGGCGATCTGGCGCAGCTCGGGGGCGTCGAAGTTCAGCTCGTCGCCGATCTCGTCCTCGACACGCAGGGCGAGCTCGGAGAAGTCGAGGGAACGGAAGCCGATCTCCTCGAGGTTCGCAGAGTCACTCTCAGGCATCGACTTGCCCTGGGCCTGAAGGACCTCGGCCATCATCGTCCGGATCGCGTCACGGCTCAGTGCGCTCATGTTTCCGCCTTGGGCTGGGGGTATGGGGCGTCCGGTAGTCTAACAACGAATCCCCCACCGACCGCCGCGGCCCCATGGTGCCCGCGGCGTCCTCATGAGGAGGTCAGATGCTCCGTCCCGCAACCGATGCCGACAGCGCAGACGTGCTCCGCTGGCGCAACCACCCCGAGGTGCGCGCCGTGTCCCTGACCCAGCACGAGATCACCGATGAGGAGCACGCCGCCTTCTGGGCGGCCACGCGCGAGAACGACGCCCGCGAGATCTGGATCTACGAGCGCCACGGCGTCCCCTCCGGCGTCGTGACCTACTTCGACATCGACCGTGCGGCCGGCAGCGCCTGGTGGGGCTACTACCTCGACAACGACGGCCTCAAGGAGCGCAATGAGCTGCTCCCCGCCTGGATCGAGATCCAGCGCCAGGCCAAGCGGCTGGCGTTCGACGAGCTCGGCCTGACCACCCTCGAGGGCGAGGTCCTCGAGGCCAACGAGGCCGTGCGCCGCTTCAACCGTCGCAATGGTTTCGAGGAGATCGAGCGTTACACCCAAGACATCGACGGCACCCCGACACCCGTGCTGCGGGTTCGAGCCACGAAGGACTGAACGACAGATGAGCACCCCGGTCGAAACACCAGCAACGACGTCCCTGACGATCGGCGGCGTCCCCGTCGGACCCGACGCGCCGCCGTTCATCATCGCGGAGATGTCGGGCAACCACGACGGCAGCCTCGACAAGGCCCTCGAGATCGTCCGGATGGCCGCCAAGGCGGGCGCCCACGCGATCAAGCTCCAGACCTACACCGCCGACACGATCACCATCGACGTCGACAAGCCCGAGTTCCGCCTCTCCGAGGACCACGAGCTGTGGGGCTCGCGCCGCCTCTACGAGCTCTACGAAGAGGCCCACACCCCGTGGGAGTGGCACCGGCCGATCTTCGACCTCGCCCGCGAGCTGGGCCTGCTCGCCTTCTCGAGCCCCTTCGACCCCACGGCGGTCGAGTTCCTCGAGGGCCTCGACGTGCCGGCCTACAAGATCGCCTCGTCCGAGATCGTCGACCTGCCCCTCATCCGCCTCGCCGCCGCGACCGGCAAGCCGCTCATCATCTCGACGGGCATGGCGTCGGTCGGCGAGATCGCCGCCGCCGTCGAGGCCGCCCACTCCACCGGCAACCGCCAGGTCATGCTGCTCTCCTGCACGGTGAGCTACCCCGCCGACCCCGCCTCGTCCAACCTGCGCGGCATCCCCGTCATGCGCGAGGCCTTCGGAGTCCCCGTCGGCCTGTCGGACCACACGATGGGCATCGGCGCCGCCGTCGCGTCGGTCGCCTTCGGCTCGGTGCTCGTCGAGAAGCACGTGACGATGTCGCGCGAGGAGGGCGGCGTCGACTCCGCCTTCTCCCTCGAGCCCGACGAGCTGGCCGCACTGGTCCGCGAGACCAAGGTGGCGTGGCAGGCGCTCGGCGAGCCCCGGATCGGCGCCCGCGAGGCCGAGCGCGAGGGCCTGCGCTTCCGTCGCTCCCTCTTCGTCGTCGAGGACGTCAAGGCCGGCGACCCCGTGACCTCGGCCAACGTGCGCTCCATCCGCCCCGCCAACGGCCTGGCGCCGGACGCCTTCTCGCTCGTCGAGTCCAAGCGGTTCACCCGTGACGTCGAGCGCGGGACCCCGATGTCCTGGGACCTCGTCTGAGCGGACCGTCCACGACGAAGGGCCCCCGACGCGCAGTCGCGTCGGGGGCCCTTGCTCGTGCCGGGTGCTAGGAGTCGTCGGCGCTGCTCGAGCCGGCGCCCGAAGGCACGGAGACGTCGCCGGTCGGCTCCACCCCGTCGGCCGTGCGCTCGTCGGCGCGTGAGTCGTCCTTCTTGTCGGAGTGCTTGCCGTGGTCGTGGGCGTCCTCGACCGTGACGTCGACCGAGCCGATCAGGTCCGAGGGCTCCTCGGCGCCGGGCGCACGGTGGCTCTCGGAGCGGTGGCTCCGACGCCGACGCCGGGTGAAGACCGACATGTCGACCTCGAGCGGAGGGGCCGGAGGTGGCGGGGCCGGGCGGGCGATCTCGTCGGCCCAGCCGAACGCGTCGATGACCTCCTCGGGAAGGAGCATCTCGTCGGCCCCGAGCTCGCGGTTGGCGACCTCGGCCGCGTAGTCCATCGGCACGGAGAACTGGTGCATCTCCGGCCAGATGCGGCGAGGCTTGCCGACGCCGCCGAGCACCGCGTGGTCCGACTCGAGGGCCATCGGGTCGCCGTAGACGCCGACCTCGACACCGGCCGACGCGGCATACAGGATCGCGCTGCTCATGCGGTTGCTGACGACGCGCTTGTGACCGCGCATCTCGTGCAGCTGCCGGTAGAGGAAGGCGACGTCGGTGTCCTGCCACAGGTAGCCGCGCTGGCCGTGGGTCACGACGCGGACGCCGGCGTCCTCGTACTCGCGGCGCACCTTGGGGTTGTCGTACTCGTTCCAGTGCAGGCACACCGTGATCGGGACGTCACCCTCGGCCGCCTTCACCTCTTCGATGTATGCCGTGTGGCTGCCGAGGACCTGCTGGCCCTCCCACCCGTGGAACGGGTAGACGATCGTGCCCGTGCGGGGCGGGGCCGAGGCCAGCCACTCCCTCTGCTTCTCGAGCTCGAGCAGGTAGAGCCACGGGGCGGCCACGACCATGTAGTTGCGCAGGCCGGCAGCCCATCCACGCCGGGCGCACGCCTCGGACCAGACGAACTTGGGGTACTGCGGGGTGAAGACGGTGCCCACGGCGAAGCCGTCGTGCATGTTCCACCCGTGCTGGAGGTAGCCCCAGATCCGGGGCGGGGCCTCGAGGCCGACGTAGCGGGCCATGATGTGCGCGTGCCCGTAGAAGTGGTTCGCGTGGTGCACCGGATCAGCCTCCGACGGCGGCGCGGACGGCGTCGATGACCTGGTCGACGTGCGCGTCGGTCAGCTCCGCGTGCATGGGGAGCGAGAGCTCCTCGGCGTAGAACTGCTCGGCGTTGGGGCACATCCCGCGCTTGAAGCCCATGTCCTCGAAGAGCGGGTGCCAGTAGACCGGCAGGTAGTTGACCTGGACGCCCACACCCGCGGCCCGCATCGAGTCGAACACCTCGCGGCGGCGGCCACCGAGGACGCGCAGCGGGTAGAGGTGCCAGATGGGGTCGACGTGCTCGCGCCGGGTCGGCAGCCGGATGCCGTCGACGCCCGCGAGACCCTCCTGGTAGCGGGCGAAGATCGCGGCACGGCGGGCCTTGAACGCCTCGAGGCGCTTCAGCTGGCTGAGGCCCAGGGCGGCGAGCACGTCGGGCAGCCGGTAGTTGAGGCCGTACTCGTGGACCTCCTGGTGCCAGGGACCCTCGTCGGGGTAGCGCATCCGGTCCCGGTCGCGCACGAGGCCGATGAAGTGGAACTCGTGCGCCCGCTGACCGAGCTCGGCGTCGAGGGCGGCCACGGCGCCGCCCTCGGCGGTCGTCATGTTCTTCGTGGGGAAGAAGGAGAACGTCGTGAGGTCGGCGAGCGAGCCCACCGCACGGCCCTTGTAGGTCGAGCCGATGGAGTGGGCCGCGTCCTCGACGACGAGGGCGCCGACCCGTCGCGCCGTCTCGTTGATCGTGTCGATCTCGATGGGGTGACCGGCGTAGTCCACACCGGCGATGACCTTGGTGCGGTCGGTGACGGACGCGTCGAGGGCAGCCGGGTCGATGTTGGCGGTGTCCTCCTCGACGTCGACGAAGCGCACCTCGGCGCCGAGGGCGAGCGCGGAGGACGCGGTCGCCACGAACGTCATCGGGGTGGTGACGACCTCGTCCCCGGGACCGACGCCGGCTGCGGCATACGCGATGTGCAGGGCGGCGGTGCCGCTCGTCGCGCTGACGCACCGGGTGGCCCCGGTGAGCGCCTCGAGCGCGTGCTCGAAGGCCGTGACGGTCGGGCCCGTGGTGAGCCAGTCACCACGGAGGACCTGGGCCACCGCCTCGACGTCGTCCTCGTTGACCGACTGGCGTCCGTAGGCGATCAACTCAGATACCCGCCTCGAGCATCCCGCGGATCTCGTCGGCCCCGATCCACAGGTCGTTCTTGTCGGAGGCGCAGTGGAAGCCCTCGGGGACGGGCGTGCCGTCGGTGCGCGGCTTGTAGCCCCACGTCGCGAGCTCGGGCTCGAGGACGTAGTACTTGCCGTCCATGATCATGATGGCGCGGCGACCCTCCTCGGGGCTGATCATCTCCTCGTGGAGCTTCTCGCCGGGGCGCAGGCCGATGTCGTGCATCTTGGCGCCGGGGGCGATCGCCTGCGCGAGGTCGGTGACGAGGTGTGACGGGATGTGCGGCACGACGAGCTCGCCACCCTGCATGAGCTCGAAGGTGTCGAGGACCATCTGGACGGCCTCGGGCAGCGTGATGAGGAAGCGCGTGCACCGCAGGTCGGTGATGGGCAGCGACTCCCCCGCCTCGTGCAGGGCACGGAACTTCGGGATGATCGAGCCGCGCGAGCCGGTGACGTTGCCGTAGCGCACCACGGCGAAACGCGACGGGTACTGCGCGGCGTAGTGGTTGCCGAGGATGAAGAGCTTGTCGGCGGTCAGCTTGGTGGCGCCGTAGAGGTTGATCGGCGAGCTCGCCTTGTCGGTCGAGAGCGCGACGACCTTCTTGACGCCGGCGTCGATGCACGCCTCGATGACGTTCTGGCTGCCGAGGACGTTGGTCTTAACGAACTCGTGCGGGTTGTACTCGCCGGTGTCGACCTGCTTGAGGGCCGCGGCGTGCACGACGTAGTCGGTGCCGTGCATGGCGCGGCGCAGGCGGTCGAGGTCGCGCACGTCACCGATGAACCACCGCAGGCGGGGGTCGTCGTTGAAGAGCTGGCGGGCTTCCCACTGCTTCAGCTCGTCGCGGCTGTAGACGATGACCCTCTTCGGGTCGTGGTTGTCCAGCACCTCGCGGATGAACGACTTGCCGAAGGACCCGGTCCCACCTGTGACGAGGATCGACGACCCTTCGAGAATGCTCACCCTTTGACCTCCTGGTCGTGTGTCCGAACCGACAACAGGGCCACCGGCGATGGCGGTGGCCTGCTGGCGACGCGCATTGCGCCACCCGAGAGATTAACAGTATTCGCGTGTCCGCCTCTCCCGTGGCGTCGCTCCCGGAGGCCCACCGGCTACGGCACACTGTGCCCCATGCGTCTTCATGTCGGCCTGCGCTGCGACGGCGGGGCCGAGCTCGGGGTGGGGCACGTCATCCGCTGCCTGGCCCTGGGCGAGGAGCTCCTCGCGCGGGGTCATCGCGTCACCCTCCTCGGCGACGTGGGCGGGGTCGACTGGGTCGAGGCACAGTTCCGCGAGCGCGGCATCGAGCAGCGGGACGCCCCGGCCGACCCGGACGAGCTCGCGGCCCTGGCGGACCGTCTGGGCCTCGACGCCGTCGTGCTCGACGGGTACCTCCTGGACCCGGGGTGCGGCTCGAGGTTGCGGGCGGGGGGCGTCACGGTGCTTGCCGTCTCCGACGGCCCGTTCGGGGCCGATCAGGAGGCGGACGTCGTCCTCGACCAGAACCTCGGCGCCGCCGTGGACCCCGGCCGGGCGGCCACCTCGCTCGCCGGCCTGGACTACGTGCTGTTCCGCGACCAGGTCCTGCGCCGCCGTCGCGACCCTGCCTCCCCCACGCCCGAGGGCGATCCCCCGCGGGTGCTCACCGTCTTCGGCGGCACGGACCCGTATGCCGCGGGCCCCGTCGTCGTGCCCCTCCTCCTCGCGACGGGGCTCGCGCTCCACGTCGTCTGCGTCGCCGCCCGACCCGAGATCGCCGAACGGCTGCGGGCGCTCGAGACCGGCCCCGGCCAGACGGTCGAGGTCGTCGCGCCCGTCGAGGACCTCGCCGCCCTCGCCGTCACGTGCGACTTGGCCGTCACGGCTGCAGGCTCCTCGGTCTGGGAGTTCCTGTGCCTCGGGGTCCCCGCCGGCCTCGTCTGCGTCACCGACAACCAGGCCGTCGGCTACGACGCCGTGGCCGCCCGCGGCGTCGCCGGTCCCGTGGGGCTGCTCTCCGCCCTGCGTGACGATCCCGGAGCGCGGGCCGCCGCGGTCGAGGAGCTCCGCCGGCTCGTCGAGGACCCCACGGTTCGCCGTGAGCTGACCGAGCGCGGACAGCGCCTGGTCGACGGCCGTGGCCGCCGGCGGGTCGCCGACGCCCTCGAGCACCACTCCCATCCCCGCCCGCCCTCGACGATGAGGTCTGCATGACGCGCGCGCGCCCCGCCACCACCGACCTGCCCACCTACGGACCGACGTTCGACGCGATGTGCGCCGCAGCGGCGACCCACTGGCGGACCACCCTGCCGCAGCCGCCCGACGACGCTCCCGTCCTCGTGGTCGACGTGCTCATGCAGGACCTGCGCCTGGCCCTGCGCACGCTCACGCTGGCCAACAGCCTGAGACGGCTCCGGCCGTCGCGTCTGGTGGCGCTGGTGGGTCCCGACCACCACTGGCACGACCGCATCTGGGACGGCTACGACCGCGAGCGGCTCATCCAGCTGGCCACGGCCTACGGCGCCGACGAGGTCATCGACGTCGCGGACCTGGCCGACCAGGTCGCAGGCGGGGCGTCCGTCGTGCGGCTGCTCGGTCGGGACCGGCCCGTCGCTGCCCCCGCAGACGACGCACGCCGGCAGCGCCTGCAGGTCGTCACCGACTCGACCGCGGTGCGCATCCTTCGCGTGCCCCGGCTGGCCGACGCCGTCCCGGAGGACGACGCGGCCGGCATCGGCCGCGCGGCAGCCGCCGAGGACCGCCTCTACCGCACGCTCTTCGGCGGGGACTCCGTGCTCGCCTTCGTCACCAGCCACGTCGACTACGGCCAGTGGGGCCTGGCCGTCGACGCTGCCACGGCCAACGGCGTGCCGGTCATCCACGCCCAGGCGACGGGCGGACTCAAGGCCTACGCCCTCTTCCCCGGCACGGAAGGAGCCGAGTGCGGCTTCCGGCGGGCCCTGACCCTGCAGATCGCGCGGCAGTTCGAGGAGCAGGTCTGGACGCACCGGGACGTCCTCATGCCGGGCGCGGAGCGGACGGCGTGGCGCTCCAAGGCCAACCTGGGCCGTCCGTCGTGGTGGCGCGGCGGCGGGGAGATCTCGCGCCTCGACCTGCGCAGCTCCGCGGAGCGCGAGGCCCTGCGCGGCTACACGCTCGAGCGCCTCGGGCTGGACCCGGACCGGCCCGTCGTGACGGTGTTCAACCACGCCGTCTCCGACGCGGTCCAGGGCAACCACGAGGCCTTCGCCGACCTCGCGACCTGGCTCGAGCAGACGGTCGAGTTCGCGAAGGGTGACGAGAGCGCGTCCTGGCTCTTCCTCGACCACCCCAGCCAGGTCAACTACGACCGCACCGAGCACTTCGAGCGACTCGCCGCGGCGTGCGCGGACCGACCGCACCTCGTCTTCCGGCCCAGCCTGGCGATCAGCCGCAACGCGCTGTGGAGCGTCACCGACCTGGCCGTGACCGTCCGGGGCAGCGTCAGCGCCGAGTTCCCGGCCTACGGCATCCCCGCCCTGCAGGCGGGGTGGTCGGAGTGGAGCCACCTCGGCTTCTCCCGTCGGGCCGACACGGCGGAGGAGTACCTGGAGGCCCTCCGGTGTTCGGTGGGCGACCTCGCCGCCGGCGTGCCGCTCATCACCGCCGAGCAGGCGCGGCGGGCCCGGCTGTGGCTGTGGTTCTACCGCTCCGGCGCCGACGTCACCTCGCCGCTCGTCCCGCACTGGGAGAACGGCCAGGGGGTTGCCCTGCACCAGCTCGTCACGACGGCGATGAACCACGTCGAGGACGACGCCGACCCGGCCTACGTCGCGCTGAGCCGCCTGTGGGAGCGCCGGGACCCGGTGCTGACGAGGATGGACCTCGGCCTCGAGTCGGCGGGGCTCGCCGTGTCCCACGCCCTCACCGACCACCACCCGGCCGGCGCCGAGTGGCACGGGCTCGGCACCGCCCACGACGACCTCGCGGCGGGGGTCCACGGCACACGGGTGTCGTCGGGCCTCGACCCCGTGGTCCGGATGGTCGAGGGCTTCGTCCGCGGCGGCGCCATCGTCGGCCGTGTGGCCGCCACGGAGGCCGTGCTCGTGGTCGACACGGGATCGTCCGAGGCGGCGCGACTCGTCGAGGTCGAGCTCGCCGTCGACGGGGAGAGCGCCGCCTGGTGGGAGAAGCGGGCGACCGCCTCGCACCTCGACGCGACCCGACTCATCAGGCGGGTCGTGGTCGGCCTGCCCGGCGCCGAGGGCACGACGGTGGAGCTGTCCCCCGCCACCTCGCCCTTCGACCAGGCGCCGGGAACCGCGCGGGTCACCGTGCCGGTCCCTGCGGGAGCCGCCCGGCTCGCGACCGTCGTCCTGCGCAGCCACCCCGACGCCCGCGACGGGCGCCTGCCCCAGTCGGCCATCGGTCTTCGGGTCAACTCACTGACCGTCACCACGGGCGCCTGAGCCCGGTCCCACCCAGCACAGGAGAAGCAGTGCCCCGCACCCGTGTCGTCATCCAGTCCCGCCTCAACTCCTCCCGCCTGCCGGGCAAGGCCATGCTCACGATCGCCGGCATGCCGCTGATCGAGCTCGTCGCCCGACGAGCGGGACGCACGGGACACGAGGTCGTCGTGGCGACCAGCGCCGAGCAGTACGACGAGCGCATCGCCAGCCACCTGCACTCGGTCGGGATCGACGTCGTGCGCGGCTCCCTCGACGACGTGCTCGGGCGGTTCGTGCAGGCGACCGCCGACCTGGCGGACACCGACCGGGTCGTGCGGCTGACGGGCGACAACCCGCTGGCCGACGCCGACCTCGTCGACGAGCTCATCGCCGCGGTCGACGCCTCGGGCCACACCTACGGCCGCGTCGACATCGACCAGGTGCCCGAGGGTCTCGGCGCCGAGGTGTTCACCGTCCGGGCCCTGCGCGACGCCGACGAGCAGGCCACGGCCCCCTACGACCGAGAGCACGTCACGCCGTGGCTGCGCCGGACGCTCGGCGAGCTCCTCTTCGTGCCCGCGGACTGCCCGGACGGCGTCGAGGCCTACCGCGCCACCGTCGACGTGCTGGGCGACTACGTCCGCGTCTCGAGCCTTTTCGACGGCGAGCCGGACCCGGTGGGCCGGCCCTGGCCCGCGCTGATGACGCGTCTCGTCGACCGGGTCGACCGGGCCGGGGCGAGGGTCACAGCCGTCCGCACCGACGCCGGGCGACTCTCGCGCGTCGTCCTGTCCGCCCGCAACTTCGACGTCGCGACGCGGGACGAGCGGCCCGCCGAGCGTGCCGAGAGGCTGCGCACGCTCATCGCCGAGGCCATCGAGCGCGGGGTGACCCACATCGAGGTCGGTCGCGGCGACGGTCGCAGCGAGGAGCTGCTCCAGGCGTGCGCCGAGCCTGCCCTCGTCAAGCGGTTCGGCATCATCTCGCGCGTGGCACCGCGCACCCTCGAGGAGGGCTCGTCCGTCGCCGACGAGCTCGCGGTCGAGGCCTCCGTCGAGCGCACCTTCGCGGGCCTCGGACGCCGCGGCGTCGACGTGCTCGTCTTCCCCGGCTCGGCCTCGGCGTCCCGCGGCTGGGAGCGCGCCCGCGCCTACCGCGAGGACGGACTGGTGCCGGCGCTCGGCCTCGTGGCCGAGGTGCCGGCCGACCTGGCCTGGGCGCTCGCCACGACCGACGTGGCCTACGTCGAGGTCCGCGGCCACCAGCCGCTCGACGACGATGCCGTCACGACCCTGACGGCCCTGCGGGACCGAGGATGCGCGCTCGCGCTCGAGGCGTCAGGAGAGACGCTGCCCTCCTGGGCCACCACCGACCTCGTCACGGCCGTGGAGCCGGACGTGCTGGACCGGGCCATCCGGGCCGCGGGCACGCCCTGACCCGGAGGGCCGCCGCTCCGCCCGATCGAGCGGCCGGTCAGGCCGGCTTGGCGTTGTAGAGCTCGAGGATCTCGTCCATCGACCCGTCGGCCTCGAGCCGGCCGCCCTTGAGGTAGAGCCCGCGGGTGCAGAAACGGCGCAGGTCGGGCTCGGAGTGCGACACGAGGAAGAGCGTGCGGCCCTCCGCGAGCAACGACTCCATGCGCTGGTAGCACTTCTCGCGGAAGTCCTTGTCGCCGACGGCGAGCACCTCGTCCACGAGCACGATGGGCTCGTCGAGCGTCGTGATCAGGGCGAAGCCGAGCCGCACCTGCATGCCGGAGGAGAAGTGGCGGAACGGCATGTCGATGCCAGCCCGGACCTGGGGGCCGGCGAAGTCGACGATCTCGTCGAAGCGCTCCGTGATCTCCTGCTTGCTCAGGCCGTGCAGGCCCGCCGTCAGCATGACGTTGTCACGGGCGGAGAGCTCGCCGAGGAAGCCTCCGGTCAGCTCGATGAGGGGCGCCACCCCGCCGTTGACCTTCACCGTGCCCTCGTCGGGCAGCAGGACGCCGGCGATCATCTTGAGCAGCGTGCTCTTCCCGCCGCCGTTGGAGCCGACGAGCCCGACGGCCTCCCCCGGACCGACGCGGAAGGATATGTCCTTGAGCCCCCAGAAGGTCTCCTTGGGCGCGGTGTTCTCACGGCGCAGGACCATCTCGCGCAGCGAGAGCTTGCGGCGACGTGACCGGTAGAACTCGATGCCGAGACCGTCGGCCGTGATGACGTCGCGGGTGCTCGACGCGCCCGGCTCCTGACCGGCGAAGGACCCCATCAGATCTCCTTCAGGACGGCACGCTCCATGCGTGCGAACGAGAAGGCACCCCACACGAGGAACCCGACCGACATGACCGCTCCCACCACGAGCGGGGCGAGCTTCAGCGGTTGCGGGAAGAACCCGGCCCGGTAGAACTCGAGGATGCCGCTCATGGGGTTGAACCACAGGGCGGTCTGCAGCCAGTGCGGCGCCTTGTCGAGCGTGTAGATGATCGGGGTGCCGTAGAAGAGCATCCGCAGCACGATCCGGACGACGCGGATGGTGTCGTCGGCGAGCACGGTCGCGGGGGCGAGGAGCAGCCCGATGCCCGTCTGGAAGATGAACTGCAGCACGAGAGCCACCGGGAACAGCACGAGGCGCCAGTTGAGCTTCGTCTCGCCCGTGATGACGTAGACGACCACGAAGGCGAAGAGCACGGGCAGGGAGAGCAGGAACTCGATGCCCTTCGAGATGACCACGCGGACCACCCAGAGCTCGCGGGGCAGGTTCGTGGACCGGACCAGCTTGGCCTCGGAGATGAGCGAGCGCGCCGTCTCGTTGATCGAGGCGTTGAACCACTGCCACGGCAGGAGGCCGACGAGCAGGAAGAGGAAGTACGGCTGGTGTCCCGCGTCCTTGCGCTGGAAGATCACCGCGAACACGACGAAGTAGATGAGGGCCATCGCCAGCGGGTCGATGATCGTCCACAGGTAGCCGAGCCAGCTCCGGGCGTAGCGCACGCGGAGGTCGCGTTGGACCAGGGTCTGCAGGATCGCCCTCTGCGCCCAGATCCGGGACATGCGCTCGAGCATCACGACTCGTCTCCTTCGGGGACCAACTGGTCCGGCCTGCTGGTGAGGAAACCCCAGCCCCAGCTCATGTGCATGGTCGCCAGGACGCCGGGCACGCGCAGCGCCACCGCCGGACCCTCGCGCCTGGCGATGGCTGCTCCCCCGATGCCGATGCCGGCCGCGTAGGCAGCCGGGACGGCCCAGAGCGGCCGCCACACGAGTCCGCCGACGAGCCCTGCCGCGACGGCGACCAGGGCCGTGGGCGGGGCGAGGTAGCGGGCGTTGATCGACCCCTTGTGACGGGCCGCGACGACGCGACGCCAGCGGCCGTAGTCGCGGTACTGCCGGCCGAGGGCGCGCAGGTCGGGTCGCGGGCGGTACTCCACGGTCAGCTCGGGGTCGAACCAGACGACACCACCGGCCTGACGGATGCGGTAGTTCAGCTCCCAGTCCTGGGCGCGGGTGAACCTCGGGTCGTAGCCGCCCGCCGCCTCGAGCCACTTCCGGCGGAAGACCCCGAGGTACACGGTGTCGGCGGGACCCGGCTCGCCACCGGTGTGGAAGCGTGCGCCACCCACGCCGAGGGGTGAGGTCATCGCCACGGCCACGGCCCGCTCGGTGTCCGTCACGCCCCGCGCGAGCATGACTCCACCGACGTTGGCCGCGCCGGTCTCCTCGAGGACGCCCACGGCGTGCTCGATGTAGCCGTCGCTGAGGAAGCCGTGGCCGTCGACACGCACGATGATGTCGTGCGCCGCCGCGGCGACGGCGAGGTTGAGCGCCTCGGGGGTGCGACCGGACGGGTTCTCGACGACGGTGATCCGCGGGTCGCGGTCGGCCAGGCGCCGGGCGACCCCGAGGGTGTCGTCGTGCCCGGGGCCGACGGCCAGCACGATCTGGATCTCACCGGGGTAGCGCTGGGCGACGACGGCGCCGACCGCCTCCTCCAGGTGCCGCTCCTCGTTGAGCAGCGGCATGATGACGCTGACCGGAGGTGTTGGGTGCACGCGCAGGCGTCCTTCTCGTCGGGGTGGGGAGACTGGGGCGGGCGTCGCGGTCCGCTCCGGGCCGCAACACGGCTGGAACAGACTACTGCCCCTCGGAACCGCCTCCCGACAGCCCGGCGGCCGTCAGCGCAGCAGCTGCCGCGCCATGACGAGGCGCTGGACCTGGTTGGTGCCCTCGTAGATCTGGGTGATCTTGGCGTCGCGCATCATCCGCTCGAGCGGGAAGTCGCTCGTGTAGCCGGCACCGCCGAGGAGCTGCACGGCGTCGGTCGTGACCTTCATCGCGACGTCCGAGGCGTAGCACTTGGCGGCCGCACCGAAGAAGGTGAGGTCCTTGTCGCCGCGCTCGGACTTGGCAGCCGCGACGTAGACCATCTGGCGCGCGGCCTCGAGCTCCATCGCCATGTCGGCGAGCATGAACTGGATGCCTTGGAAGTCGGCGATGCGCTTGCCGAACTGCTTGCGCTCCTTGATGTAGGCGAGCGACTGGTCGAGCGCGCCCTGCGCGATCCCGACGGCCTGGGCGCCGATGGTGACGCGCGTGTGGTCGAGCGTGCGCAGCGCGATCTTCAGGCCGTCGCCGACCTGGCCGACGACGCGGTCGGCGGGGAGGCGGACGTTGTCGAAGTGCAGCTCACGCGTCGGGCTGCCCTTGATGCCGAGCTTGCGCTCCTTCTCACCGAAGGTGAAGCCCTCGTCGGACTTCTCGACGACGAAGGCCGTGACGTTGCCGCCGCGCGGTCCGTCGGGGTCGGTGACGGCGAGCACGGTGTAGTACTCCGAGACGCCGGCGTTGGTGATCCACGACTTCTGGCCGGAGAGCACCCAGCCGTCGCCGTCCTGGCGGGCGCGGCACCGCATCGACGCGGTGTCGGAGCCCGCCTCGCGCTCGGACAGGCCGTAGGAGAAGGTCGTCTCGCCCTTCGCGAGCGGCGGCAGGTAGCGGGCCTTGACCTCGTCGCTGCCGTCGAGGATCACCGGCAGCGAGCCCAGCTTGTTGACGGCCGGGATGAGCGAGGCGGACGCGTCGACGCGGGCCACCTCCTCGATGACGATGCACGTCGCGAGGGCGTCGGCTCCCACGCCGTCGTACTCCTCCGGCACGTGGGGCGCGAAGAAGTCGGAGGCGACGAGCGCGTCGTGGGCCTCCTGCGGGTAGCGGGCCTCGGCGTCGACGGCCGCGGCGAAGGGGGCGATCTTGTCCTCCGCGACTGCGCGGACGGCCTCCCTCAGGGCCTCGTGGTCCTCGCTGGTCCGGAACAGGTCGAAGTCGGCATTCGTGCTCACGGCGCGATCCTACTCACGAGTTCGGATTAGTAGGACGTCCTAGTGATCGACGCCACGACGAGCACGTCCACGCCCCCGCCATACCGCTCGCCGCGGCCTGTCGAGTGAGACGTGGCGTCCACGATGAGGACAGCCGCTCCCGGAGGACGGACACGCATACGTACACTCCCCGGTAGGTCATGAGCGCCAGCGACAAGCCCCGGCTCGCTGGCCGGCAACCCTCCAACCGCGGTGGGGTGCCCCGGGTGAAGACCTGGCCCGTCGACGCCACCAGGCGCTCGGGCAAGCGCGGAGAGACTCTCTCCCGCACCGACCCGTCGGTGCACCAGGTCCGCCACCGGACGGACCCCCGGTCATCGACACGACCCAGGAAGAGCAGACCGATGACCGAGCCCAGCTGGTCCTTCGAGACCAAGCAGATCCACGCCGGACAGAGCGCCGACGGCACCACCGGAGCACGCGCGCTGCCGATCTACCAGACGACGAGCTACGTCTTCGACAACACCGACCATGCCGCAAACCTGTTCGGGCTCAAGGAGTTCGGCAACATCTACACGCGGATCATGAACCCGACGACCGACGTCGTCGAGCAGCGCATCGCCGCGCTCGAGGGTGGCGTCGGCGCGCTCCTCGTCGCCTCGGGCCAGTCGGCGACGACCCTCGCGCTGCTCAACATCGCCGAGGCCGGCGACCACATCGTCGCGTCCCCGAGCCTCTACGGCGGCACCGTCAACCTGCTGAAGTTCACCTTCCCCAAGCTCGGCATCGAGGTGAGCTTCGTCGAGGACCCGACCTCGGTCGAGTCCTGGCGCGCGGCGGTCCGGCCGAACACCAAGGCCTTCTTCGGCGAGACCATCGCCAACCCCAAGGCGGAGGTCCTCGACATCGAGGCGGTCGCCGCGCTCGCGCACGAGCACGGGGTGCCGCTCGTCGTCGACAACACCATCGCCACGCCCTACGTCATCCGTCCCATCGAGTGGGGCGCCGACGTCGTCGTGCACTCGGCGACGAAGTACCTCGGCGGCCACGGCACGTCGATCGCCGGCGTCATCGTCGACGCGGGGCGCTTCGACTACGCCGCCGACCCGGAGAAGTTCCCCAACTACAACACGCCCGAGGAGAGCTACCACGGCCTCGTCTTCGCGCGTGACCTCGGCGTCGGCAGCCCCCTCGGGGCCAACCTGGCCTACATCCTCAAGGCGCGCGTGCAGCTGCTGCGCGACCTGGGCCCGTCGGCCTCGCCGTTCAACGCCTTCCTCATCGCGCAGGGACTCGAGACGCTGTCGCTGCGCATCGAGCGCCACCTCGACAACGCCGCCAGGGTCGCCGCGTTCCTCTCGGACCATGCGCAGGTCGAGCGGGTCGTCTGGGCCTCCCTGCCCGAGAGCCCGTCGCACGCGCTCGCCCAGAAGTACGCCCCCCGGGGCGCCGGCGCGGTGCTGTCCTTCGAGATCGCCGGCGGGCTCGAGGCGGGCAAGAAGTTCGTCGAGGCCCTGACGCTGCACAGCCACGTCGCCAACATCGGCGACGTACGCTCGCTCGTCATCCACCCTGCCTCGACGACGCACTCGCAGGGACCCGAGGAGGACCGCGTCGCGGCCGGGGTGACGCCCGGTCTCGTGCGCCTCTCGGTCGGCATCGAGCACATCGACGACATCCTCGCCGACCTCGAGCAGGGGTTCACCGCAGCCAAGGGGTGAGCCGGGCGCCGTCGGCGAAACCCGGATGAGACGGATCGGCATGGCTGGCACCATGACAGCCATGCCGATCCGCTACCCCGCCCCTCTCCGCCCCGGTGACCGGATCGGCGTGACCTCGCCGAGCTCCGGTGTGGGCGACGCCCTCTGGGGGCGGTTCACGTATGCCGTGTCGTGCCTGCGCGACCGCGGCTTCGAGGTCGTCGTGGGCGAGCTCAACCACGCGCCCTCCCACGTCAGCGGGCCGCGTGAGGCGCGGGCGGAGGAGCTGATGGGGATGCTGCTCGACCCGACGGTCCGGGCCGTCGTGCCGCCCTGGGGTGGCGAGACCGGCATCGACCTGCTCGACCTGCTCGACCTCGACGCCGTCGCAGCGTCCGAGCCCACGTGGTGCGTCGGCTTCTCGGACACCTCGACCTGGCTGACGCCGCTCACCCTGAGCACCGGCATCGCGACGATCCACGGGCAGAACCTCATGGACACCCCGTACGCCGTGCCCGACGGCATCCTCCACTGGGTCGACGTGGCCTCGACCCCGGCGGGTGGCGAGCTGGCGCAACACTCCCCCGGCCGCTTCCGCTCGGGCGGGTGGGACGACTACGCCGCCGACCCGACGGTCTCGCGGATGACCCTCGACGGTCGCGGCACGTGGACCCGCATCGACCCGGGCCAGGAGGGTGAGCCGGTGACGCTGACCGGGCGCGTCGTCGGGGGCTGCGTCGAGACGGTCGGGCTCCTCGCCGGCGGGCGCTTCGGTGACACGAACGCCTTTGCGGCACAGCATGCCCCGGAGGGCCTCGTCATCGTGCTCGACGTCTGCGAGTGGGCGTCGTACGACATCTGCCGCACGCTGCACGCGATGCGCCTGCACGGCTTCTTCGACGCGGCTACGGGCGTGCTCGTCTCCCGGACTGCCGCGCCGGGGCGCGACGGGTTCACGCAGCACGACGCGGTGCGCGACGCGCTCGGGATGCTCGGCGTGCCGATCCTCGCGGACGTCGAGTGCGGGCACGTCGCGCCCTACCTGGCGCTCGTGCAGGGCGCGTCGACGACCGTCGTGCACGACCCGGAAGCCGGCACGCACACGGTCACGCAGCGTCTGGCCTGAGGCGGGTCGGCGGCGACGGGTACGCTCGCCGGGTCATGGAGAAGCAGCTGGTCGGGTCCGAGCACGAGGTCGTCGATGCCGGGGTGACGGGCGAGGCACCCGCCCCGACGGACGGGCCGCCGCACGACGACGGGGCCGCCCGCCGCGTGCTGCACGACGTCTTCGGTTTCAGCTCGTTCCGCGGCTCGCAGCAGGCCATCGTCGACCGCGTCGTGGCGGGTCACGACACCGTCGTCCTCATGCCGACCGGTGGCGGCAAGTCGCTCTGCTACCAGCTGCCCGCACTCGTGCGGCCCGGCGTCGGCGTCGTCGTCTCGCCGCTCATCGCCCTGATGCACGACCAGGTCGAGGCGCTGCGGCTCCTCGGCGCGCGGGCGGCCTTCTGGAACTCCACCTCGTCAGCCGAGGAGTCAGAAGCCGTTCGTCGCGACGTGCGGCACGGCCGACTCGACCTGCTCTACGTCGCTCCCGAGCGCCTGCTCATGCCGTCGTTCCAGAGCCTGCTCGACGACGCGGCCGCGGGCGCCGGCCTCGCGCTCTTCGCCATCGACGAGGCGCACTGCGTGTCGCAGTGGGGACACGACTTCCGGCCGGAGTACCTCCGCATCGCCGAGGTCACCGCCCGGTTCCCCCACGTGCCTCGCATCGCACTGACCGCCACCGCCGACGCGTTGACCCGTCGCGAGATCCACCAGCGGCTGCGCCTCGACGGCGCCGCCGAGTTCGTCTCCAGCTTCGACCGCCCCAACATCCGCTACGTCGTCGAGGAGAAGACCGACGCCCGCGCCCAGCTGCTGCGCTTCCTCGAGCAGGGCAACGACGGCGCCGGCTTCCGCGGGTCCGCCGGCATCGTCTACTGCGTGTCGCGCAAGCGCACCGACGAGATCTCGACCTTCCTGCGGCAAAAGGGCTACGACGCGATCGCCTACCACGCCGGGCTGCCCAGCGAGGTGAGGGCCGCCGCGCAGCAACGGTTCCGACGCGACGAGGGCGTGATCGTCGTGGCGACCATCGCCTTCGGCATGGGCATCGACAAGCCCGACGTGCGCTTCGTCGCGCACGTCGACCTCCCGAAGAGCCTCGAGGGCTACTACCAGGAGACCGGGCGGGCCGGCCGCGACGGCGAGCCCGCGGTGGCGTGGATGGCCAACGGCCTGGCCGATGCGGTGCAGCAGCGCTCGTTCATCATGAGGTCCGACGGCAGCCCCGAGCACCGTCGCGTCGACTCGGCGAAGCTCGACGCGATGCTCGGCTACGCCGAGGCCTCCTCGTGCCGCCGGCGTCTGCTCCTGGCCTACTTCGACGAGGAGTCCGGCGACTGCGGCAACTGCGACACCTGTCTCGAGCCGCCCGAGCTGTGGGACGCCACCGTGCCCGCCCAGAAGGTGCTCTCGGCCGTGGTCCGCACGGGTCAGCGCTTCGGCTCGGGGCACGTCGTCGACGTCCTGCTCGGCAAGCGCACCGACAAGATCGTCAGCTGGGAGCACGACAGGCTGCCGACCTTCGGGGTGGGCAGCGACCTCGCCGAACCCGAGTGGCGCTCGGTCATCCGACAGCTCGTCGCCCGCTCGGTGCTCTCACCCGACCCGGACCGGATGGGCGCCCTCACGATCACGGAGGCGGCCCGACCGATCCTCGACGGCGTGGAGACCGTGGAGCTGCGGCGACTCTCGACAGCCCCGGCACGCAGCCGCTCGCGGTCGGGCTCGCGCTCGGCCTCCACCGCAAAGGCCGGCGGCGGGGCCAGCCCTGCCGACCGCGCGCTCTTCGAGCTGCTGCGCAGCGAGCGGCGCTCGATCGCCGACGCCGAAGGCGTCCCGGCCTACGTCGTGCTGCCCGACCGCACGCTCTGGGAGCTGGTGAAGGCCAAACCGGGCAGCACGGACGACCTACTCATGGTCAACGGCATCGGGCCGGTCAAGGCAGAGAAGTACGGCGCTGCGTTCCTGGGTCTGCTGGCCGAGCACGCGGGCTGATGGCCGGGGGCGTCGCCCTCAGCCGACGACCTCGTCGACGAAGCACCAGCGCCACGCCTCGCCCGGCTCGATCGAGCGCATGACGGGGTGCTGCGTCTCGTGGAAGTGAGCGGTGGCGTGCTTCATCTCCGAGGAGTCGCAGCAGCCCACGTGCCCACACTCGAGGCACAGGCGCAGGTGCACCCAGCTCGTGCCGTCGCGCAGGCACTCCTCGCACCCGTCGGGGGTCCGGGGGGCGGCGCACGAGTCGGCGCTCTTGAGGTGCTCGCACGGAGCTTCGATGGTGTCCACGGGCAACATCTCACTTTCTGCCAGACGGCTCTCCTGGTCGTCGAGACGATCGAGCATCGTCTCCTCGAGGTCGAGGCTGCTCAGCACGACGCGGAGCACGACGTGGTCGGCGCGGCCCTCGTCACGCAGCCGCAGCACCTCGTCGCGCTCGGCCTGGAGCATCTGCATGCGGGCTCGGCGGTAGCGGGCGCTCGGCGTCTCGTCGGCGTCGCCGCTCTGAGGTCCGAGGCGCTCCCACATCTGGTTGAGCCGGTCCTCCGACCGGGACCGCAGGATGTCCCTGGTCGCCTCGTCGAGGTCCTCCATGCGGTCGAGGACGTCGAGCCCCGAACGGGTCGCGGCCTGCAGGACCGTCGCGGCCTGGAGCGCGTCCTCGCGTGGGTCGGGGCCGCGCACGTCGAGCCGCCGGGCGAGCGCGGGCAGGGTGGTGCCCTGGATGAGCAGCGTCCCGATGGTGACGACGACCGCGATGAGCACGAGCACGTCGCGGTGCGGGGTGTTCTGGGGCAGCAGGAGGGCTGCGGCCAGCGTCACCACGCCGCGCATGCCGGCCCACGAGAGCACGACCGTGTGGGTCCACGGCGCCTGCGCCTCGTTGCGGAGCAGACGGGTGCTGACGAACCGGAACGGCACGACCCAGAGCGGGCGCAGGAGCAGCACGGCGACGAGGGTCCCGACGGCAGCGAGGGTGATCTGCCCGGTGGACAGGCTCGACCGCCGGACGTCGGCCACGACGTAGAAGACCTGGAGGCCGATGAGCAGGAAGACGGCGTTCTCGAGGAGGAACTGCACCGACCCCCAGTTGATCCGCTCGCTGAGCCGCGACGCGCCGGACTGGGTGCGCGGCGACTTGTGGCCGAGGACGAGGCCGGCCGTCACGACCGCGATGACACCGGAGGCGTGCAGCTCCTCGGCCGGGACGTAGGCGGCGAAGGGCACCATGAACGACAGCACCGTGTCGAAGGCCGGCTCGGTGGAGAAGTGCCGGCGCAGCACCGACACGACCAGCGCCACGACGAAACCGATGACGGCGCCGCCGACCGAGGCCCAGGCGAAGTCGAGCACGACGCCGTCGAAGCTGACGCCGCCGGAGGACACCCCCGCGGCGAGCCCGGCAGCCGCCAGCGCGGTGCGCAGCGAGACCAGGGCCGTCGCGTCGTTGACGAGGGACTCGCCCTCGAGGATCGTCACGAGGCGCCGAGGCAGGCCGATGCGACGACCGACCGCCGTGGCGGCCACGGCGTCAGGGGGCGCGACCACGGCGCCGATCGCGAAGGCCACCCCGAAGTCGAGGTCCAGCGCCCAGCGGAGGAAGACCGCGACGCCGAGGGCCGTGAAGAGCACGAGTCCCACGGACAGGCTGAGGATGACACCCCGGTTGTTGCGGAAGTCGACGAGCGAGGTCTGGATGGCCGCCGCATACAGCAGCGGCGGGAGGATCCCGAGCAGCACGACGTCCGGGCTCAGGGCCACCTCGGGCACGAACGGCAGGTACGACCCGAGGATGCCCACGACGATGAGCACGAGCGGGGCCGGCAGGTCGAAACGGTCGGCGAGCCACGACCCGCCGAGGACGGTGGCCGCGATCGCGAGCAGCCCGATGGCGATCTCCACGTCGACATCCTGCCCCATCCGGGCCCGCGGCCCGTCGGCCGTCCGCCGACGGGCCGGTCAGCAGGTCAGGCGGCGCCGAAGAAGGAGCGGACGGCGGTGATGACGCGGTCCTGGTCGGTGTCGGTGAGCTCGGTCGCGCACGGCAGCGACAGGCCGCGGGCGAAGAGGCCGTCGCCGACGGCGCCGCCGAGGACGGGGGCGGTCAGGAACGGGGGCTGGGCGTGCAGCGGACGCCAGAGCGCCCGGGCTCCGACGCCGGCCGCGTGCAGGTGGGCCAGGAAGTCGTCGCGGCCGCGGCCGTCGGACTCGGGCACGAGGACGGAGTAGAGCCAGTCCGTCGCGTCGAGGCCCTCGACGCGGGGCGGGAGCACGAGCGGCAGGTCGGCGAACGCCTCGTCGTAGCGGGCCGCGATGCGGTGCTTGGCGGCGACGAACTCGTCGAGCCGTTCGAGCTGGGCCAGCCCGAGGCCGGCGGCGAGGTTGGTCAGGCGGTAGTTGTAGCCGACCTCGTCGTGGAGGTAGCCGACGTCGGGCACCTTGGCCTGCGTCGTGAGGTGCCGGGCTCGGGCGGCGAGGTCGTCGTCGTCGGTGACGAGCATGCCGCCGCCGCCCGTCGTGGCGATCTTGTTGCCGTTGAAGGAGAAGCAGCCGACCCGGCCGACGGTGCCGGTGTGCCGTCCGGCGTAGCGTCCGGCCGTCCAGGAGGCGCCGAGGGACTCCGCCGCGTCCTCCAGCACGGGTATGCCGTGCCGGTCGCAGGCGTCCATCAGCGGTTCCATGTCGGCGGGCTGCCCGAGCACGTGGACGACCTCGACGACCTTGGGCTGGACCTCGCCGGTGGCGGCGCGACGGTCGAGCTCGGCCGCGAGCAGGGCCGGGTCGAGGTTCCACGTCGTGGTCTCGGCGTCGACCAGGACCGGCCGGGCGCCGCAGTAGGCGATCGGGTTGACGGAGCCGACGAAGGTGAAGTCCGAGCAGACGACGTCGTCGTCGCGGCCCACCCCGAGCAGCAGCAGGCCGATGTGGATGGCGGCGGTGCCGGTCGCGCACGCGACCGCGTGCTTCGCGCCGACGCGCTCGGCGAAACGCTGCTCGAACTCGGTGACGAACGGCCCGACCGAGGAGACGAAGCCGGACTCGACCGCCTCGAGGACGTAGCGCCGCTCGAGCTCCCCGATGTTGGGCACCGCGAGCGGGATGGTGCCCTCCGGGCCACGAGCGCCCGGCGCGTGGGCCTCCCCCGCCGCGACACCTACCGGCACACCTGCCGGAGCCTCAGATGGCGAGTCTGCGGGGATGTCTGCGGGGACGCTGCCGGCGGTCACCGGTGGTACCGCCCGGCGGTCTCGGGGTCGACCCGGGGGCGCAGCCACTCGGCCGTCGCCGCGAGGCCGTCCTCGAGCGACACCGTCGGCGCCCAGCCGAGGACCTCGTTGGCGCGGGAGGGGTCCGACAGCAGGATCTGCACCTCCGAGCCCTCGGGGCGGATCCGGTCGCTCTCGGTGACGATCTGCGCGTCGCTGCCGGTGACCTTGCGGCACAGCTGCACGACGTCACCCACCGAAACGGTGCGCCCGGTGCCGAGCTGGATCGTCGCGCCCGGCTCGACGTCGGCCAGCGCGGCCCGCACGAACCCGTCCGCGGTGTCGGTGACGAAGGTGAAGTCCCGTTTGGGCGACAGGTCGCCCAGCCGCAGCTCGGAGGCACCCGCGAGCAGCTGGGAGAGCACCGTCGGGATGACCGCGCGCGTCGACTGGCGCGGACCGAAGGTGTTGAACGGGCGCAGCGTCGTCACCGGCGTCTCGAAGGACAACGCGTAGGACTCGCACATCTTGTCGGCCGAGATCTTCGTCGCCGAGTAGGGCGACTGGCCCCGCAGCGGGTGCGCCTCGGTGATCGGCACCGACTCGGGCGTGCCGTAGACCTCGGACGTGGAGGTGTTGACCATCCGCGGCGTGCCGTGCCGCCGCACCGCCTCCAGCACGTTGAGGGTGCCGATGACGTTGGTCTCGACGTAGGAGCGGGGAGCCACGTAGGAGAACGGGATCGCGATGAGCGCCGCGAGGTGCAGCACCACCTCGACGCCCTCCGTGCTCGCCATCACGTGCTCGGGGTCGCGGATGTCGCCCAGGACGACCTCCGCCTGACCCTCGCGCACGGCAGCCTTGAACGCCTCGGACTCCTCGAGCCACCCCGTGGAGCCGTTGGAGTTGTAGAGGCAGAACGCCCGCACGTGCGCCCCGTCGGCCAGCAGCCGCTCGACCACGTGGGAGCCGATGAAACCGTCCGAACCCGTCACGAGGACCGTCCTGCCGGCGATCGACCCAGCCATCGGCCCCGGCGTGAGCGCCGGCGTGAGTGCCTCCGTGGGTGCCGGCGTGGGTGCCGGCGTGGGTGCGGGCGTGAGTTCTGTTGTCACAGCTGCCTTTTCGTCGTGGTTCGTCATTGGTCGTGAAGCCCTGTGGCCCTCGGTCAGCCCTCGCCCTTGGCGCGGGCGAGGTCCTTCGGGGTGCCGACATCGATCCAGTCGCTCTGGATCGGCCACGCCGTCACCGGCTCACCCCGCTCCAGGCACGTCTCGACCAGCCCCGGCATCGTGCTCGCCCGACCCACCGGCAACCACGCCAGCGCCCGCGGCGACACGGCATACACCGCCGCGTTGATGTCGAAGCTCAACGTCGGCTTCTCCGAGACCCCCGTCACGCGCCCGTCCACGCTCTCCACCACCCCGAACGGCACCTCGTGCTGGTAGGTCCGCGTCGCCATCGTCACCACCGCACCCGTGCGCCGGTGCGCCTCGAGCAGGTCGCTTGCGTCGAACTCGACCATCAGGTCACCGTTCATCACCAGCACCGCGTCCTGCAGGTCCGGCCGCTGCTGCGCCAGCAACGTCAACGAGCCCGCCGTCCCCAACGGATGCTCCGGGTCCTCCCGCAGGTAACGCACCCGGCACCCCAGCCGCGAACCGTCACCGAGGTGGCTCTCGATCTGCTCCGCGAGGTAGTTGACGCTGACGTAGATCTCCCGGATGCCGTCACCGACCAGGCCCAGCACGATCCACTCCAGGATCGAGCGGCCCGCGACCGTCATCAACGGCTTCGGCGTGTCCCTTGTCAGCTCACCCAGGCGCGTGCCGCGACCGCCGGCCATGACGACCGCGACGTTCGCCAACGGCGGCGAGCCCACGACGTCCGACAAGGTGTGCAGCCCCACGAGCGTGCGGTCCTCGGCCAGCTCCGGCACTGCCGAGAGCCGCAACGCCTGCATGACGTCCAGCACGAGCGCCCGCGGCGACCCCGCCGCCACGAAGTGCGGGCTGCGCGTCGCGTGGTCCAGGGCCAGGTCGTCCAGGCTCGTGCCCTTCAGGAACGCCCGACGCAGGTCACCGTCGGTCAACAGGCCCGCGAGCCGTCCGTCGCCGTCGACGAGCAGGCACACGAGGTTGCCGCTGCGGTCCACGACCTCCAACGCGTCACGGATCGTCGCCGATGTCGGCGCGCACGCCGCGGCCAGGTCTCGCGCCGTCACTCCTCCTCCTCCTCGCTCGTCCGGGGGCGCCCGGTGGGGGCGCTGGCCGGGGCCGGGCGCTGGTCCACGAAGGGCTTGACCCGTGGCACGAGCGCCGCCTCCCGAACGATATCGAGGATGGCAGCGCTGGCCCCACCCGTGCCGTACGGGTTGGCGACCTCCGCCGAGCGCCGGCGCCACACCGGCCTCAGTGCGGTGCGCAGGGCATCCTCGACGGCGTGCCGTCCCTCGTCGGCGTGCAGGACGTTGTCGCCGCGGAGACGTCCCCGCTGCCGCTCGCCGATGTCGACGGCGGCCACGTGCAGGGTCGCGGCCTCGATGACGCCGGAGCTGGAGTTGCCGACGACGACGTCGGCGCTGGCGAGCACGCGCGGGTAGTCGCGGCCGAGCGCCGCGACGAGCACGAGGCATGGGTCGTCGGCGGCGAGGGCGGTCAGTGCCGCGAGGATCTCGTCGCGGCCCTCGTCCATCCCCGGATGGGTGGCCACGACCGTGCCGCAGGTCGCCAGGGCAGCCTGCGCCGCCTCGCGAGCCCAGTCGCCGACGGGGACGCCCGGCTGTGCGGTCGGCGGGTGGTAGGTGAACAGGGCGAGGGGTCGCTCGATCCTCTCGACGCCGAGCAGGTCGGCGAGCTCGAGGTCCGTCATCGGGACCGCTCCGGCGAGCCGATCGAGGCCGGGGGCCCCCGTCACGTGGACGCGGTCGGCCGGCTCCCCCAGCTGCCGCACCCGTGCGGCGGCGTCCTCGGAGGCCACGCAGTGCTGGTCGGCAAGCTTGGTGACGGCGTGACGGACCCGCTCGTCGAGCGCGCCCTCGGTGACCTCCCCACCGTGCAGGTGCACGACCGGGACGCCGAGCAGGACGGCGGGCGGCACGACGTAGAGCAGCTCCCACCGGTCACCGAGCACCACGAGGACGTCGACGTCGTGCGCGGTCAGGGCCTCCCCGACCGCGCGCGCCAGCAGGCCACCCTGCTCGAGCTGGGCCCCGACCGTCATCTCGCCCATCGGCTCGGCGAGGGGGACGACGACCTCCCGCCAGACCTCCTCGGGGACGCTCGTGGGCAGCGCCGCGACGAGGTCGGGGGCGGCATACATGACCCCCGTCAGGACGCGGAGGCTCACGTCGTCGGCCGCCTGGAGCGCCTCGAGGACGGGCGAGAGCGGGCCGAGGTCGGCACGGGTGCCGACGAAGACGGCGGCGGTGAGGTGGGTCGGCATCCGGCGGGTCAGCCCGCCAGGTCGGCGTCGGTGACCGGCGCACCGGCCTCGACGTCTCGGGCGAGCACGCGTCCACGGATGTCGACGGCCGGGCTGATGCCGCCCTCGGGCCGGAGCAGCTGCAGGTCGGTGCCGGCCAGCTCGGTGCCCGCCGGCAGGGCTCGCGCGGCGTGCCAGGAGCGGCGGACGAGGACGGCGTTCTCCTCCTCCGACGGCATGCGGACCTTGACGCCGTCACCGAGCGCGACCGCGAGCTGCTTCGTCGCCGTGACGTAGTCGGCCAGCGCGTCGGGCTCGAGGCTCGCCAGGTGGTCTGGCCCGGGCAGCGTGCGGTCGCTCGTGAAGTGCTTCTCGAGGATCGGGGCGCCGAGGGCCACGGCTCCCAGGGCCGTCGTCAGGCCCGGGGTGTGGTCCGACCACCCCACCGGGATGCCGTGCAGCTCGGTCAGTCGCGGGATGACGCGGAGGTTGCACTCCTCGACGGGCGCCGGGTAGGCCGAGACGCAGTGGAAGAGCACGAGCCCGGGAGCGTCGGCGCAGGCCTCGACCGCGGCCTCGACCTCGTCCTCGGTGCCCATGCCGGTCGAGACGAGCAGGACGACGCCGAGCCGGGACATCTCGCGCAGGTAGGGCAGGTTGGTCAGCTCGCCGGAGCTCACCTTGAGCGCCGGCAGGCCGAGGTCGACGAGCATCTCGGCGCTGTCGAGGTCGAAGGGCGTCGAGAGGAACGTCGTGCCCGCCTCGGTGGCGTGGTCACGCAGCTCGACCCACGCCTCCTTCGGCAGGGTGAGCGCCTCGAGCAGGCTGCGCTGGTCCGAGCTGCCGCCGCGGTCGCGCTGGTAGGGGGTGGTCGCGGCCGCGGACGACACGAGCTTCTCGGGCGAGAAGGTTTGGAACTTCACGGCATCGGCGCCCGATGCGGCTGCGATGTCGACGAGCCGGTGGGCGAGCGCGAGGTCGCCGTTGTGGTTGACGCCTGCCTCGGCGATGACGTAGACGTCACCGGGCGTGGGCACCTGCCGGTCGCCGATGGCGACCGCCGAGACGGCGTTCAGGTGGTCGCTCATGGTCTGCCTCCAGGTGGGCGGGTGTCTCGGGTGTCACGGGCGGCGGGGGTGTGCGCAGGGGCTCCGACGACGGTCTCGCCGTCGGCGACGTGCCGGGTGACGACGGCTCCGGCCCCGACCGTGACACCGGCACCGACGCTCACCATGGGCAATACGCGGGCGCCGCTGCCGACGAGCGTCCCGTCCCCGACCGAGGCGCCGCCGAGCAGGACCGCGCCGGGAGCGACGTGGACTCCGACGCCGACGCTGCAGTCGTGCTCGACGACGGCCGAGGTGTTGACGACCACGGCGTCCCCGAGGCGGCTCGCCGGACCGACGTGGGCGTGCTCGAGGACGACGACCCCGTCGCCGAGGATGCTGCGGGGAGCGACCGTGGCGGTCGCGGCGACGACGGGCGGCGCGGACAGCCCGCGCGCCACGAGCTCGCGGACGAGGCGTGTGCGCGCGGCGTTGGACCCGATCGCGACGGCGGCGCGCAGCCCCTGCGCCGAGATGAGCTCGAAGGCCGCCCGGTCGTCGGCGAGGACGTCGAGGTGCCAGGGCTCGCCTTCGGGTGCGTCACCCGACACCGCGACGACGGCGTGTCCGGCCCGCTCGAGGACGTCGACGACCGAGCGGGCGTGGCCGCCCGCGCCGAGGACCACCCAGCCGGCGGCGGTCACGCCGAGCCGCCCCGGTGGCCGAGGGAGGCCGCCGCCTCGGCGAGCGCCCCGCCGACCTTGCGGATGTTGTCGGGCTCGAGCACGGCCGGCACCCGGGGCGGGTCGAGCACGAGGCCCTCCCAGGAGTTGCGCACGTAGTCGTGGACGAACCACTCGTCGATCGAGGCCCGGTCGGCCTTCAGCGACTCCCAGCCCCGGTCGGCGACGAACTGCGTGAGGTCGTCGGGCGAGGCGAGCCGCGCGACGTTGCCGAGGCCGCTCCACGGCATGTCGGCGCCCGTGACGACGGGCAGCCCGAGCAGCCCGGCCTCGAGGCCGACGGTGCCTGTCGCCGTCACGGTGAAGACGGCCTGCTTCATCAGCTCGCGAGAGTCGGCGAAGGGGTCGATCGAGGCGATGTTGGGGTGGGCGTCGAACTGCGGCCAGTAGTCGGGGTCGCGGCGCCACATGAAGTGCGCGTGCTCCTTGACGGCCACGCCGATGTCGAGCGGCGCGAGGGCATCGGCGAGGACGCGCGCGGTGTAGGCCTGGTCGCGCCACTCCTGGCCCATGACGTCGGCGCTCGACTCGGGCTGGACCTGCAGCGGCAGGAAGACGAACTTCTCGGGCACCGGGTCCCAGCGGCGGTCGCTGTACTCGCGCAGGTTGAGCCGTGCCTTGACGGGGTTGAGCCACGGCAGCCGGGCGTAGTCGGACGGGCGCGGCAGCTGCAGGTTGGCGCCGCGGTCGACCGCGAACTCCTTGATGCGGTCGCTCGCGAGCCGCCAGATCTCCTGGCCCGTCTCGACCTTGAGGTTGCGGGCGAAGCCCATCGGACGGCCGTGCTCGGCCCGCCAGGTGTCGATGAACGCCTGACCGGCGGCAACGGCAGACTCGTCCTCGACCTGCCTCTCCCACAAGGTGATTCCCTTGGGCGCCCCGATGAGGCCGAAGCGGTCGGAAGGGAGGCGTATGCCGCGTGGCCAGGTCGCCAGGCCACCGTGGTGGGTGACGAGACCGGCCGTCAGCAGCTCGGAGGTGACGGTGAACTCGACGAGGGCAAGCACGGGCCCGCGGCCCTCGATGGCCGCCTCGAGCTCCTCGGCGGCGAGGTTGAGGAAGTTCATCGCCGTGTCGACGCGGTTGCGGCGCAGCGCCCGCTCCGACACGAGCAGGTCGAGGGGGTCGAGACCCACGCCCGCGCAGGCCCGCTTGAGAGCCGCGTGCGGCGCGAGGCCGCTGACGACGTTGGCCTTGCGCGCTGCGGCATACGGCAGCCGGACGGTCGTGGCCCGCGGCGCGTGCTTGCGCACCCACGCGAGGTTGGCGTCGGTGCGCACGACGAGGACGAGGTCCTTGGTCTCGAAGCCGGCGTGCACGAGGGCGGGGACGAGGAGGTCGTCGTAGCCCAACCCCATGTGGACGAGCGGTGTCACCACGAAAGCGTCTCTCCTGCGTGTCGGTGCGTGCCGGCGCGAGGCGGGCCGGGTGAGCGCCCCATCCTATCCGCGCAGCGTGCGCACGATCCGCGGCGCGACCGCCGCGGCACCACCCGCGACGAGGAGGGCGAGCAGGAGCCGCGCCCACGCGGCGGCCCCGGTGAGCGGGAGCACGGCACCGGCCAGGGCGAGCGCGACGCCGGCCGCCGACACGAGGACGACCCGGGGTGGCCAGCGCAGCGCGGAGTGGGTGCGCGCGAACCACGTCGTCAGCGCCATGAGCACGACGTAGCCGACGGCCTTGGCGATCGCGATGCCGACGATGCCGCCGGTGGCACCCGTTCCCGGGGCGAGCCACAGCGCGAGGACGACGAGGACCGCGAGCGCCGCGAGCGCCGCCCACGCGAGGCGACCGGTGCGCTCGGCGTCGAGGACGGCGAGCGAGGAGCCCTGGTAGAGCATGTACGACACCGACACGGTGCAGATGACCCCCAGCGCGCCGACCATCGAGACGTGGTCGAACCGGTGGTCGGCCATCACGGCGACGAGCCACGGTCCGAGCAGCGCCACGCCTGCCGCGCCCGCGGCGACGACGGTGGTCAGGGCGGTGCCGGTGCGCGCCGTCCACGCCCAACGGGACCCGATCGGGTGCGACAGCACGAGCGGCCCCCAGGCGTTGAAGAGCGCCACCGCGAGGACGAACGGCATGTTCCCGAGCTGGAGAGCAACCTGGTAGCGACCGGCTCCCGACTCCCCCACGAGGACCCGCGCGAGCAGGACGTCTCCCGAGAGCAGCCCGAGCATCGCGGCGGCCTGCGGCAGCAGCGGGGCGGCCAGCCGGATCCCGGCCCGGACGCGCTCGCGCTCCACGGTGGGCGGCAGCGGGCGCCCGAGCACGAGCGCCACGACGGCCGCCACGACGACGACGGCTGCGTATGCCGTGAGGTACCTCCCCGAGGTGGGCTCGCTTCGCGCCGCGAGCAGTCCTGCGAGCTGGGCGCCGACGGTCGCGAGGACCGCGAGGGCGAGGAACCCCCACGGCTGCAGGCGGGCCCGCATCAGGGTCTGGCCCGCGACGACCGTCGTCAGCGCCACGGCCGCGACGACGAGCAGCACCCACTGGCCGAGGTCGGCGTGACCGGTGGCGGACAGGACGAGCGCCAGGGCGAGGCCGACGACGCCGAGCGCGAGGGCGAGCAGCACCATGGTGCCGGCGAGGGCGCGCGCGACCCGGGGGCCCTCCTCGCCGCGGTGGTGCTCGCGCAGCACGACCTGCGGCAGGCCCGCGGCCGCGATGGTGCCGACCATCTGCACGACGACGAGGCCCGTTGCCACGCGCCCGAACTCGACGGCGCCGAGCACGCGGGTCGCGAAGGGCAGCACGAGCAGCACGCCGAGGCCCTGCAGCGCCGTGCCGACGAGGTAGATGACCGAGTGGGCGCCGAGCGAGCCGCCGGTGCGGTCGGCGGGGGGCGCGGTGCCTTCGGGCGTGCTCGTCACAGGCTCGAAGGTACCGGTGCGCGCGGAGCAGGCCCGTCGGCGTGCGCGGCCGGTCCTCGTGTCCTCTAGCCTGCAGGGGTGTCCAGCCTGCCCTCCCCCGCCCTGCGCGTGGTCGTCCGCGGCTCCGGCTCGATCGGGCAGCGGCACGCGCGCGTCTTCCGGCAGGAGGGCGCCGACGTCTGGTTGTGGCCCGTCCGCGACCGTGGGCTCGGTGGCGACGCGCCTGACCTCGACGAGGCGACCGGCGCGCACCTGCTCGACGACTCGACCGGACCGGCCGCCCTGCGCGACGCGTTCGTCGTCGTCGCCACCGACACGGCGCGGCACGTCGCGGATGCCATCGAGGCCCTCGACGCGGGGGCCGAGAAGGTGCTCGTCGAGAAGCCGGTGGCCTCGAGCGCACAGGAGGCGCACGCACTCCACGAGCACCCCCGGCACCTGGACGTCTGGGTCGCCGCCCCGCTGCGCGCCCACGAGGCCTTCCGTCACCTGCGCCGGCTCGTCGGCCGCCTGGACCGCGGCGGGTCGGCGCACGTCTGGTCGCAGTCGTGGCTGCCCGACTGGCGCCCCGACCGGGACTACCGCGAGTCCTACTCCGTGCGTCCTGCCGAGGGCGGAGTCCTGCGAGACCTCGTCCACGAGATCGACTACGCCACGGTCCTGTTCGGCCGAGCCGTTCTGCTCGGGGCGGCCATCGCGACCGGCGGTCCCCTCGACATCGAGGCAGAGCAGGCAGCCACGCTCGTCTGGGCGTCGGCCGACGGGTTCGACGTCACCGCGCGGCTCGACTACATCACCCGGCCGGCGACCCGCGGCGTCGTCGTCCACTCCCCCGACGGCGTGCTCGAGTGGGACGTCGCCGGGGCCAGGGTCCGGCACACGACGCCCGAGGGCGAGGTCACCGAGCAGGTCTTCGACCACGACCTCGACCGCGACATCGTCATGGGCGCGCAGGCCCGGGCCGCCCTGACCTTGCGGCCCACCGACCCCGTGGACGAGCGCATCGCCCGCGGCGCGCCTGCCACCCTCGCGGACGGCATCGACGCCGTCCGCCTCTGCGACGAGGCCCGCGCCATGGGCGCGCGCAGGACCGCCCACCCCCACCCCGAGGACCGCCCGTGACCGACCAGACATCGCCACGCGTCCTGGCGGTCATCCCGGCCAGGGGCGGCTCGAAGGGCCTGCCCGGCAAGAACATCCGTGCGATGTGGGGCCTGCCCCTGATCGCCCACAGCATCCGCGCCGCGGGGCTCACCGCCGAGGTCACCCGTTGCGTCGTGACGACGGACTCGGCCGAGATCGCCGCCGTGGTGCGCGCCCACGGAGGCGAGGCGCCGTTCCTGCGACCGCCCGAGCTCGCGTCCGACGACACCCCCATGGCCCCGGTCGTGCGCCACGCGCTCGAGTGGGTCGAGCGGGACGAGGGCCGCCCCTACGACGCGGTGCTCCTGCTCGACCCGACGAGTCCCGCCCGGGTGCCCTCCCAGCTCGCCGAGGCCGTGCGTCGCCTCGCCGCGACGCCGGCGCTCGACGGCGTCATCAGCGTCAGCGAGCCCACCTTCAACCCGGTGTGGGTGGGGGTGCGCCCCGACGAGTCCCGTGACGGGGCCCTGTCGCGCTTCTTCGAGGCGGGCACGGGCGTGACCCGGCGCCAGGACGTCGGCCGCTTCCTCCGTATCAACGGCAACTTCTACCTGTGGCGCGCCGACTTCGTCCGCCGTCTCGAGAGCTCGTGGTTCGACGAGGGCACCCACGAGGGCCTCGAGATCCCCGAGGCGCAGGCCTTCTCGATCGACGACGAGTACGAGTTCCGGCTCATCGAGGCGCTCATCGGCGCCGGGCTCATCGCCCTCCCCTGGCTCGACGCCACCCAGCCCGTCGCCCCCACGGAGGACCGCCCATGACCGCCCCCTCGCCCGCGGGCCACTCGACCGACCTCGCCGGACGCACCGCGGTCGTCACCGGCGGGGCCGGCCCGCTCGGCCGGGTGCTCGGCGACGCCCTGGCCACGGCCGGTGCGAGGGTCGTCGTCGTCGACCTCGACGAGGCCGCCTGCGCCGCTGCAGCCGATGCGCTGCCTGGGTCGGGACACGTCGCTCTTGGCGCCAACCTGCTTGAACCGCAAGGGATCTCGCATGTGGTCGACGAGGTCACCGCCCTCGGCGCGTGCGACGTCCTCGTCAACAACGCCGCCTTCACCGGCACGTCGGGGGTGCCGGGGTATGCCGTGCCCTTCGAGGAGCAGACCGACGACGCCTTCGCGATGGCGCTGGCCCTCAACCTCACCGCGCCCTTCTCCTTGACGCGCCGCCTCGCCCCGCTGCTGCGGACCGGCGGCCACGGCAGCGTCGTCAACGTCTCGAGCATCTACGGCCTCGTCGGGCCCAACATGGGCCTCTACGAGGGCACCCGGATGGGCAACCCGGCGGCCTACGCGGCGAGCAAGGGCGGCATCGCGCAGCTGACCCGCTACCTCTCGACCGTGCTGGCTCCCGAGGTGCGGGTCAACGCCTTCGCCCCCGGCGGCATCGCCCGCGGGCAGGACGAGGCGTTCGTCGAGCGCTACGAGCGGCTCACCCCGCTGGCCCGGATGGGCACGGAGGACGACTTCCGAGGCGTCGTCACGTGGCTAGCGTCCGACGCCTCCGCCTACGTCACCGGCCAGGTCGTCGCCGTCGACGGCGGCTGGACCGCCTGGTAGCCAACCACACCCCCGACCACACCCCCGGGTCGAGGTGATGCCGGCACCCACGTGGGCACCGGCATCACCTCGAACGGTCCGGGCTCTCGGCCGGGTCGGGCTGTGATCAGGCCTTGAGCTCCGGGGCCACGGTCTGCTCGAAGAGCTCGATCCCCGAGCGGTCGTAGGCGGCCTCGGCGAAGTAGGTGATGGCATACGTCATGCCACGCGCCTCCATGTCCTTGAGCGTCGCGACGATCTTGTCGGGGGTGCCGACCGCGGGCTGCTTGCGCAGGTCCTCGACGGCGCCGGCCGCCTTGTCGTCGGCGACGCCACCCTTGCGCAGCAGCTCGCCGTAGAACTGCAGGCGGTCCTCGACGTCGGCGTCGGTCTCGCCGATGACGACGTTGTAGTTGGCCGAGCGGACGATCTCGCCGAAGTCGCGGCCGAGGTCGTCGCAGTGGCCCTTGAGGATCTCGCTCTTGTGGTCGAAGCCCTCGGCGGTGCCGTCGAAGTTGGTGTAGTCGGCGTACTGCGCCGCGATCTTCAGCGTCACCTTCTCACCGCCGCCGGCGATCCACATCGGGATGCCGTTGAGGGCGCTGCCCGGGTGGCTCGTGCCCTGGAGCGGGCGCGGGGCGCAGATGGCGCCGTCGACCTGGTAGTACTTCCCGTCCAGCGTGGCCTCACCCTTGGTCCACATGTCGCGGAAGACCTGCACGCCCTCGCGGAGTTCCCCGAGACGGTCGCCCGCCTTGGGGAAGCCGTAGCCGTAGGCACGCCACTCGTGCTCGTACCAGCCGGCCCCGATGCCCATCTCGGTGCGGCCGCCGGAGATGACGTCGACCGTGGCGGCCACCTTCGCGAGGTAGGCGGGGTTGCGGTAGGCCATGCAGGTGCACATCTGGCCGAGACGCACCCGGCTCGTGGCGGCGCCGAAGCCGGCCATGAGCGACCACGCCTCGTGCGTCGCCTCGCCCGAGGGCTGCGGCACCGTGTGGAAGTGGTCGTAGACCCAGATCGAGTCGAAGACGTCTCCGTCGTCGGCGTGCTTGGCGAGGTTGACCATGGCTTCCCACTGCTGGGCCGGCTCGATGCCGACGAGATCCATCCGCCAGCCCTGGGGAACGAACATTCCGAATCGCATGTCGCCATCCAACCACGGCCCACTGGACGGCGGCAGGGGCGCGACCGGGCGCACCGTCCGTGTGAAGATGGCCGGATGAGCCCGCAGCACAACGACCCCGACGTGATCCGCGACCTGCTGCACACGCCGGCGGCCTGGGCCGTGGTGGGTCTCGGAGACAACCCCGACCGCACGGCCTACCGGGTGGCCCTGTGGCTCCAGCGCGAGCTCGGCATACGGCTCGTCCCCGTGCACCCGAGTGCGGCCACCGTGCACGGAGCCCAGGGCTACGCGTCGCTGTCCGACATCCCGGACGGCACCGTCGTCAAGGTGGTCGACTGCTTCGTCAACAGCCAGCGCGTCGGGGCCGTCGTCGACGAGGCGATCGCCGAGCGCGACCGTCTCGGCATCGAGGCCCTCTGGCTGCAGCTCGGGGTCATCGACGAGGACGCCGCCGCACGGGCCGAGGCGGCCGGGCTGGCGGTCGTCATGGACACGTGTCCCAAGATCGAGTACCCCCGCATCCAGCCCGGCGACGGCGCGCGCGCCGTGACCGACTGACGCCGACGTGGTGGCGGTCGCGCTGGCGACGCGGCGCTGGGGCGCGCCCGGTGCGCTCCCGCCCGTCCTGCTCGTCCACGCGACCGGCGAGACGTCTGCGGACTGGACGCGGGTGGCCGGCGACCTGGCCAGAGACCGGCTCGTCGTCGCCGTCGACCTGCGTGGGCACGGGGCCAGCCCGTGGACGGGCAGCTACGCCCTGACCGAGCTGGCCGACGACCTCGAGGCCGTGGCCGCGACCCTGGCGGCGGAGCACGGCAGACCTGCGGACGTCGTGGCGCACTCCCTCGGCGGTCTCGTGGCGTGCCTGCTCGCGAGCCGCCGGCCGGACCTCGTGCGCCGTCTCGTGGTCGAGGACGTGCCGGTGCCCCATCCCCGGGAGCCGCGGCCACCGACCAGGCCCGACGGCGACCTCGAGTTCGACTGGGACGCCGTGCTGCAGGTGCGGGCGCAGATCGACGATCCCGACCCCGGCTGGCCCGACGTCGTCGCCTCCGTCGGCGCCGCGACGCTCGTGGTCTGGGGCGGTCCGGACAGCCCGATGCCGCCGGAGCACGTCGCCGAGATGGCCCGGACGGTCGCCGACGGCAGGCTCGTGCGCATCGACGCCGGCCACCTCGTCCACGAGCGCCGGCCGGCCGCCTTCACCGCGGCCGTGCGCGGCTTCCTCGCCTCGCCCGACTGAGGGGGCGTATGCCGTCGCTCCCGTCCCGCGCCTCGGCGGCCGGGGACGTGCGGCTCAGTCGGAGAGCCCGCGCGCGACCTGGTCGCGCAGGGCCGCGCCCTTGGCGTGCGCCTGGTCGCGCAGGTCCGCCTGGAAGGTGACCATCTGCTCGCGCACGTCGGCAGCGAGCTCGTCGCTGCCGGTGCCGACGATGCGGGCGGCCAGCAGGCCCGCGTTGCGGGCGCCGCCGATGGAGACCGTCGCGACGGGCACCCCGGCAGGCATCTGGACGATGGAGAGCAGCGAGTCCATGCCGTCGAGGTACTTCAGCGGCACCGGCACGCCGACGACGGGCAGCGGGGTGACGGAGGCGAGCATGCCGGGCAGGTGCGCGGCCCCGCCGGCGCCGGCGATGACGACCCGCAGGCCGCGCGCGGCGGCGCCCTGGCCGTAGGCGATCATCTCGTCGGGCATCCGGTGCGCCGAGACGACATCGGCCTCGTAGGGGATGCCGAACTCCTCGAGCGCACGGGCGGCCTCGCGCATGACGGGCCAGTCGCTGTCGCTGCCCATGACGATGCCGACGACCGGAGCCGCGGGTGCCGCGGGGTCTGCCGGGCTGGTCCTACGGGGGCTCTCGCTCATTCGGTGATCACTCCTCGGAGGTAGTCGGCGGCGTGTCCCGCGCGCTCGCGCGCGTCGGCGAGGTCCGTCCCGCTGACGTTGACGTGACCGATCTTGCGCCCCGGTCGCACGCCCTTGCCGTAGACGTGCACCTTGGCGCCCGGGTCACGGGCCATGATGTGGCGGTAGGCCGGGTAGAGGTGCTCGTAGTCGCCGCCGAGCACGTTGGCCATGACAGTCCACGGCGCCCGGGGCCGCGGGTCGCCGAGCGGGAGGTCGAGCACGGCGCGCAGGTGCTGCTCGAACTGGCCGGTGACGGCGCCGTCCATCGACCAGTGGCCGCTGTTGTGCGGGCGCATGGCCAGCTCGTTCACGACGTAGGAAGGAGCGCCGGCGCGTCCAGGGCGCACCTCGAACATCTCGACGGCGAGCACCCCGGTGACGCCGAGCTCGCCGGCGATGCGCAGGGCGGCCTCCGTCACCACGGAGCCGAGGTCGGGGTCGAGCTCCGGCGCCGGGGCGAGCACCTCGGTGCAGATGCCGTCGGTCTGCACGGTCTCGACGACCGGCCACGCTGCGGCCTGCCCCGACGGGCTGCGGGCGATGAGCACGGCGAGCTCGCGCACGAAGTCGACCTTCTCCTCGAGGAGCAGGCCACCCTCGAGCGGCCCGGGCTCGCCGATGCGCGAGATCCACTCGTCGAGGTCGGCGGCGCTGGACGCGACCGCGACACCCTTGCCGTCGTAGCCGCCCCGGGGGGTCTTGGCGATGATCGGCCACCCGACGTCGTCGCCGAAGGCCGTCACCTCGTCGGCCGTCGTCACTCGCGCCCAGCGGGGGCAGGCGATGCCGAGACCGGAGAGCCGCTCGCGCATGGCGAGCTTGTCCTGGGCGAAGTTCAGCGCCGACCGCGTCGGGTGGATGGCGACCCCGTCGGCCTCGAGCGCCTCGAGGATCTCCGGCGGCACGTGCTCGTGGTCGAAGGTGACGACGTCGCAGTGCTCGGCGAAGGCGCGGATGGCGTCGAGGTCGGTGTGCTCCCCCACCGGGGAGCTCGGGACGACGAGCGCGGCAGCGGCCGTGTCACTCTCGGCGAGCACCGACAGCTGGACCCCCAGCTCGACGGCGGGGCCCTGCATCATGCGCGCGAGCTGTCCGCCTCCCACGACACCGACGACGGGAAATCCTCCGGGGGCGCGCTTCGGCTGGGTCACGTCGCCCAAGCGTAGTCGGACTCAGGCGTGGGGGTCGTGGCGGCCCGGACCCGTGGCACCGCTCGCCGCCGCCGACGTCGCGGCAGCCTGCTCGTCCTCGTCGGTCAGCACCGCCTCGACGTGGCTGGGGTCGGCGAGGTCGGGGTGGTGCGTGCGCACGGCCGCGAAGGTCCACAGCTTGTTGAGCACGAACGACACGGGGGTGACGACCGCAATGACGATGAGCTGGGCCCAGTAGAGCCGGGTGCGGAACCCCGTCGAGTCGTCGAAGACCGTGGGCGAGAGGTGGATCGGCGAGTCGAGGTGCATGAGCAGGGTCAGCAGCACGAGCCCGACGACCTGGCCGAGCAGGCCCACGGCCAGGAACGGCCAGTACTCGTGCCACCAGCGCGCGTGCTTGCTCGTGCGGAACGTCCACGTGCGGTTGAGCTGGAAGTTCCAGAGGTTGGCCACGAGGAACGCCACCGTCGAGTAGACGTGGTACCAGCGGACGTTGAAGTCGGTGCCGGGCACCGGGAGGATGGCCTCGTTGAAACCGGGTCCGAGCTTCTTGACGACGACGAGGGTCAGCAGGTTGACGAGCACGCCCGAGGCGCCCACCACCGCGAACCGGAGCAGCAGCAGCCAGTTGTGCCGGTGGCGCACGAACAGGAACTCATGCAGGCGCCTCACGCGGGCACCCTACCCCGCGGGACTGGGCCTCTCGTCCGCTTCGGCGGGGCGGCGTCCGGGAGGTCGACGGCAGTCCGCAGACGGCGGGGACCTGGGGGATCAGTCGGTCTCGGCCTCGGACAGGAAGAGGGCGAAACGGGCCGGTTGGGCCTGGACGAGGTCGAGGCGTCCGCCGTTGGACTCGGCGAGGTCGCGGGCCAGCGCGAGTCCGAGCCCGGTGCTGCCGCCGGCGCCGCTGCTGACCGAGCGCTCGAAGATGTGCGGCGCCATGGCCGCGGGCACTCCGTCGCCCTGGTCGCTGACCTCGACGATGACGGAGGGACCCGAGCGGCGGGCGTGCACGTCGACGGTCCCACGGCCGTGCACGAGGGAGTTCTCGAGCAGGGTCGAGAGCACCTGTGAGAGGGCGACCGGGGTCGACCTGACGAAGAGGCCGCGCTCGCCGCGCACCCGGACGGAGCGGCGGGCCTGCTCGAAGGCGGGCTGCCACTCGCGCTGCAGGGCGGCGATGACGGAGTCGAGCGACACCGCCGGGCTCGGCCCGCCGGAACCACGGGTGCGCCCGAGGAGGTCGTCGACGACCCGGGTCAGGCGCTCGACCTGGGCGATGGCGATCGTCGCCTCCTCCTTGACCACCTCGGCGTCGTCGGTCTCGGAGATCTCCTCGAGCCGCATGAGCAGGGCGGTCAGGGGCGTGCGCAGCTGGTGCGAGGCGTCGGCGGCGAAGTCGCGCTCGGCAGCCAGCGACTTCGTCATGTCGTGGGCCCGGCGGTTCATGACACCCGACACGTGGTCGATCTCGTCGATGTCGGAGTGCACGGGCACGAGCCGGGCCTCACCCGCCGCGAAGCGGTTGGCGAGGTGGACGAGCTCGCGCGAGGACTGCTCGACGTGGGCGCGCTCCCGCTGCGTGACGAGGTAGGCGGTCCCGCCGCTCAGCACCCCGATCACGAGCATGACGGCGCCGAAGCGGCCGATGCCGACGGCGGGTTCGGAGGCGATCCAGGCGCTGACCGCGCCCGGTCGCTGCGTCACGACCCAGGCGACGAGGGCCGTCGAGAGCAGGATGAACAGCCCGGCGCAGACGACTGCCGCGACGAGGGCCATCCGATCGAGCACCCGGCGCACGGTCACTCGGCCTGAGGTCGCTCGAACCGGAAGCCGACGCCCCGGACGGTGGCGATGTACTGCGGCGAGGTCGCGTCGTCACCGAGCTTCCGGCGCAGCACCGAGATGTGCATGTCGAGGGTCTTGGTCGAGCCGAACCAGGCGGTGTCCCAGATCTCGCGCATCAGCTGCTCGCGCGAGACGACCTTGCCCTGCTCGCGCACGAGGACTCGCAGCAGGTCGAACTCCTTGGCGGTCAGCTGCAGCTCCTCGCCCTTGAACCAGGCGCGCCGGCCGTCGGAGTCGATCCGGACGAGCTCGCCCGACGCGACGACCTCGTTCGGCGTGCGTCGCAGCAGGGCCCGCACCCGCGCGAGCAGCTCGGCCAGGCGGAACGGCTTGGTGACGTAGTCGTCGGCCCCGGCGTCGAGGCCCACGACAGTGTCGACCTCGTCGGCCCGGGCGGTGAGGATGAGCACCGGGATGGCGCGGCCCTCGGCCCGGATCCGGCGGCACACCTCGAGCCCGTCGATCTTGGGCAGGCCCAGGTCGAGCAGGACGAGGTCGGGGTTCTCCTTGGCGCCGTCGAGGGCGGCCAGCCCGTCCTCGCGCACGTCGACGTCGTAGCCCTCTCGCCGCAGCGCACGGGCCAGCGGTTCGGAGATGGCTGGGTCGTCCTCCGCCAGGAGCACTCGGGTCATGTCACCGTCCTCAAGATCTGCCGGCCCGGGGGCGCACCGACCGTGGTGAGCCTATCGACATCGGCCCGAATTGCACCCTGACGCCCCGCGGCCCGGCGACGCAGTTGTCCGCGCACTCGAGCCGGTGGCGCCGCGACGGGGGCTCAGTGACCGGGCCAGGCCGGGCGGCGCTTCTCGGCGAAGGCGGCGACGCCCTCGCGCCGGTCGCCGGAGAAGGCGGTGGCACGCCAGCAGGCGTCCTCGATCTCCAGGCCCGCGTCGAGGCCGACGTCGGCCCCGAGCCGCATGGCGCGCTTGGCGTTGCGCAGCCCCACCGGCGAGTGGGCGGCGATGGTGCGGGCCAGCTCGAGCGCCGCGTCCCGGGCGGAGCCCGCGGGCACCACTTCGTCGACGGCACCGAGCTCGCGGGCCTCGGCGGCCGAGAGGCGGGCCGCGCTGAAGATCGCCCGGGCCGCGCGGGACCACCCGACGCGACGCACGAGCAGCTGCGTGCCGCCACCACCCGGGATGACGCCCACGCTGACCTCGGGCAGCCCCACGACCGCCCCCTCTCCGGCGACGACGACGTCGCACGACAGGGCCAGCTCGAAGCCGCCGCCGAGGGCGAAGCCGTCGACGGCCGCGATCGCCGGCACCGGCAGGTCGAGCACCCCGCCGTAGGCCGCCCGGGCGACGGGGCGCTGCTCCATGAGGTCGGCGTCGCTGAACCCGTTGCGCTCCTTGAGGTCCGCCCCGACGCAGAACGCCTTCTCGTGGCTCGAGGTCAGCACGACGCAGCGCACGGAGGGGTCGGCCGCCACCTGCGCCGTCGCCGCGGCGATGGCGCGCGCCATGGCCGTCGACACGGCGTTCATGGCCTCGGGACGGTCGAGGACGATCTCGGCGACGTGGACCAGGGCCGGGTCCTCGAAGCGCTCGACGCGGACGAGGACCCGGTGGCCGGGATCAGCGGTGGCGTCGGCTCCGGTGGGCACTGACGGCGTTGACGGCATACGTCGGTCTCCTTCGAGGCTCACGCGTCGGTGCGCGGGCCGGGTCGGTCGGCGGGCTCGGGGGCGTCGGCCCCGGAGACGGAGCGGCGGGCCGCGGACGTCGCGCGGCGCAGCAGGGAGGGGGTGACGGGCCCGACACCGCGCAGGATGCGCCGGCGCTGCCCGGTCAGCTCGAACCCCGAGAGGCTCGCGAGCTCGCGAGCCATCGTGGCGTCGACGAGCACGCTGCCCGCCTGGGCGACGGCCGTCAGGCGGGAGGCCCGGTTGACGGTCGTGCCGAAGACGTCGCCGAGGCGGCTGATGATCGGGCCACGGGCCATGCCGCACCGCACGTCGGGCAGCACGTCGTCGTTCGTCATGGTCTCGACGAGGTCGAGCGCGATGGCGGCAGCGGGGGCGGCCCCCACCGTCGTGAAGAGCACCTCGTCGCCGACCGTCTTGATGAGCCGTCCCCCGTGAGCGGTGATGACGTCGGCCGAGAGCGCCTCGAAGCGCGAGACGAGCCGCGCCAGGTCGCGCTCGGAGAGCCGGCGCACGAGCGCGGTGAAGTTGACGAGGTCCGCGAAGCCGACCGACCGCATCTTCGTCATGCCGTAGGACTCGGGGTCGGCGTCGGCGAGCATGCGGGCCACGGTCGCCGACAGGTGCCGGCGCCAGGCGTAGACGAGGAGCGGCTCGAGGCGGTCGGTGAGCACGGCGAGCCGCTTCGCCGTCTCGGTGGCGGTCTCGATGCCCGGCACCGATCGCGACTCGTGCTCGTCGTCGCCGGCGTCCTGGGCCGCCGTCATGTGGGTCTCGACGGCCTCCGCGATGAGCTGGGACTGCCAGCCCGCGAGGCGGTCCGCCGAGCGGGCGAAGGCGCGGGTCATCGCGAGCGCCGTCTGCTCGTCGAGCAGCCCGTCCCGCACGATCCCGGCGACGGCGGCCAGGGCCCTCTGGTCGGCCTCCGTGAAGAGCTCGTCGTCGGTGTCGACCACCGGGAAGCCCAGCGCGTGCCAGAACTTTCGTGCCGACAGCAGCGACACCTCGGCGCCGCGGCTCACGTCGCGACGGCGCAGGTCGAGCGGACGGCCGAGCAGCTGCTCGGTGTAGTCCTCGTTCGTCCGCGCCGCGGGCGGGGGCCCCGGCGCGGCCACCGGCTCGTCTCCCGCTGGGGTGCCCGGCTCGGTCATGGGCCGATCATGCCAGTCCGCCGTCCGCAGCCCGGACGTGGACGACGTCTCCCGCCGCGAACGTCCGCAGACCGTCGGGCGTGCGCACGACGAGCCCTCCGTCGTCGGCGACCGCGACGGCGGTGCCCTCGGCGGCGCCGCCCGTGGGCAGGTGCACGCGCACCTGCAGTCCCAGCGTGACGCACGCCGAGCGGTATGCCGTCCGCGTCGCCTCGCGGTCGGCCGACCCCCCGGGTCCGGCCGCGTCCAGACCGGAGTCCAGACCGGCGTCCACACCGGCGCCCACGAGGACGCCGGTCAGGTGGTCGAGGTAGCCGACGAGAAGGTCCTCGCGCCGCACGCTGCTGCCGGCGAGCGCCAGCGAGGTGGCCGTCGCGACGGGCAGCTCGTCGCGGGTCTGGTCCACGTTGACGCCGGTCCCGACGACGACGGCCTGCCCGTCCCCCGTCGTCACCAGCTCGCAGAGGATGCCGCTCAGCTTGCGGTCCCCGTCGTCGGCGAGCAGCACGTCGTTGGGCCACTTGAGCCGCGGGCTCAGCCGGTGCCCCGCGGCCTCCGTCACGTCCGCCACGGCTCGGGCGAGCGCGAGACCCGCGAGCAGGGGCATCCAGCCGGCCTGCGCCGGGTCCGTCACGGGCACCGCGACGCTCACTGCGAGCGAGGCCCGGTCCGGGACCGTCCACGCCCTTCCGAGCCGCCCGCGCCCGCCCGTCTGGTGGTCGGTGACGACGACCCACCACGGCCCGGGGGCGGGCTCACCCGGCGACACGGCATACGCCGGCCCTTGCCGGGGTGACCCGGTCAGCAGCTCTCGCAGGCGGGTGTTCGTCGACCCGAGGGCGGGGTGGAACTCGACCCCGCGCCACGGCCGTCCGGACGTGACCAAGGCCGCACTCACAGTCTCGATGTCGAGCGAATCGCGCACGTCCACAAGGCTAGAGTGCCGAGCATGGCAACCGATCACGCCGTCGCAGAGCAGCCGACCGACACCTCGGACCACAGCACGGGCCCAGCGGCCACGGCGTCCGACGGGTCGCCGGCATCCCCCGAGGCGTCGCCCTCCCCCGGCGCCGACCTCACCACGACCGCGGGCAAGCTCGCCGACCTCAGGCGTCGGGTCGCGGAGGTCGCCAACGCCGGCTCCGAGCGGGCTGTCGAGAAGCAGCACGCGCGCGGCAAGAAGACGGCCCGCGAGCGCATCGAGATGCTCCTCGACGAGGGCACCTTCATCGAGCTCGACAAGTACGCCCGGCACCGCAGCAACAACTTCGGCCAGGAGAAGAACCGGCCCTACGGCGACGGCGTCGTCACCGGCTACGGCATGGTCGACGGTCGCCAGGTCGCCGTCTTCGCCCAGGACTTCACCGTCTTCGGCGGCTCCCTCGGCGAGGTCTTCGGCGAGAAGATCGTCAAGGTCATGGACTTCGCCATGAAGATCGGCTGCCCGGTCGTCGGCCTCAACGACTCCGGCGGCGCCCGCATCCAGGAGGGCGTGGTCTCCCTCGGGCTCTACGGCGAGATCTTCTTCCGCAACGTCCGTGCCTCGGGCGTCATCCCGCAGATCTCCCTCGTCATGGGCCCGTGCGCCGGCGGCGCGGTCTACTCCCCCGCCATCACCGACTTCACCGTCATGGTCGACCAGACCTCCCACATGTTCATCACCGGACCCGACGTCATCAAGACCGTCACCGGTGAGGACGTCGGCTTCGAGGAGCTCGGCGGCGCCCAGACCCACAACAGCAAGTCGGGCGTCGCGCACTACATGGGCACCGACGAGCAGGACGCCATCGACTACGTCAAGGCGCTGCTGTCCTACCTGCCGAGCAACAACATGGACACCCCGCCGGCCTACGGCGACGGGGACGGCGACCTCACCGTCACCGATGACGACCGCTGGCTCGACACGTGCATCCCGGACTCGCCCAACGTGCCCTACGACATGAAGCACGTCATCGAGCACGTCGTCGACGACGGCGAGTTCCTCGAGGTGCAGCCGCTCTTCGCGCCCAACATCATCACCGGCTTCGCGCGCATCGACGGCATGTCGGTCGGCGTCGTGGCCAACCAGCCGATGCAGTTCGCGGGGTGCCTCGACATCGACGCGTCCGAGAAGGCCGCCCGGTTCGTGCGCACCTGCGACTGCTTCAACGTGCCGGTCCTGACCTTCGTCGACGTGCCCGGCTTCCTGCCCGGCACGAGCCAGGAGTGGGACGGCATCATCCGTCGCGGTGCCAAGCTCATCTACGCGTATGCCGAGGCCACCGTCCCGAAGATCACCGTGATCACCCGCAAGGCCTACGGCGGCGCCTACGACGTCATGGGGTCCAAGCACCTCGGCGCCGACATCAACCTGGCCTGGCCGACCGGCCAGATCGCCGTCATGGGCGCCCAGGGCGCGGTCAACATCCTCTACCGCAAGGAGCTGGCCGCCACGGCCGCCGAGGGCGGCGACGTCGACGCGCAGCGACAGGAGCTCATCTCCCACTACGAGGAGACGCTGGCCAACCCCTACATCGCGGCGGAGCGCGGCTACATCGACACCGTCATCAGCCCGTCCAACACCCGGATGAACGTGACCCGGGCCCTGCGGGCGCTGCAGAACAAGCGCGAGACGCTGCCGCCCAAGAAGCACGGGAACATCCCGCTGTGAGCGCGGACGCGACCCCGTCGGCGGCCATCCACGTGGCGGGCAGTCCCACCGCGGAGGAGCTCGCCGCGCTCGTCGTGGTGCTCTCCGCCCTCGGCGGCGCAGAGGCACCCGCCGAGCACGAGAGGTCGGCGTGGTCCGACCCCTCCTGGCGACTCGTGGGCCCGTCGGCGCGCCACGGCGGCTGGAGGAGCACGGGCCTGCCGCGCTGACGAGGTGGCTCTGCGCCCGGGTTGAGTAGTCCGACTCATCCCGTTCGTCCGCGACGTCCCTAGGTTTCGAGCACCTCACCGTCGAAACCAGGGAGAAACCCGATGAAGCGTCGCCTCCTCTCGTCCGCCACCGCCCTCGGCCTGGCCCTCAGTGGCGCCACCGCCGTCGTGACCGCCGCACCCGCCAGCGCCATGTGCGCCGAGGCCGGCCAGACCTACTACACCTTCAGCTCCGTCTCCACCGTGTGGAAGCGCACGAGCCTCAGCAGCTCCTACGTCAAGGGCCCCGGCTCGGTGTCGCTGACCAAGGGCCGCACGTGGAACGTCCAGGCCTCCATGACGGCCACCGTCTCCGCGGAAGCGGGGGTCGTCTTCGCCAAGGCGAGCACGTCGCTCGGCATCACGGTCGGAGCGGGCTACAGCGGCACCCAGTCCTTCACCTACAGGCTCAACGTCCCCAGCGGCCAGACCAAGCGCCTCCAGCAGTACAAGGCGTCCAAGAAGTTCGTCGTCACCAAGAAGCGCTACACCGCGACCTGCAGCAGCGTCGTCGTCTACAGCTCCACGGTCACGGCGCCCATCAAGTCCGGCGCCGACCGCTACTTCATGTACGCCCTCGTCTCGTGACGAGTGGCCCGCGGTCGCCCTCCTGAGGGGCGGCCGCGGGCCGTCCCACGGGCTGCTCGGTTGGCCCATCCACAGCCGGTTCCCCTAGGCTCGTTGCCCATGTCCGTCGACTCGACCCCCACCGCCCGCATCGCGCAGCGCTACTCGCTGGGCGAGCGCATCGCCGTCGGTGGCATGGGTGAGGTCTATCTCGCGACCGACGACCGGCTCGGCCGACAGGTCGCCGTCAAGGTCCTCTCCCCGGCGTTCGCGGACTCCCCCGACTTCATCGAGCGGTTCCGCCGCGAGGCCCTGACCGCCGCCCGGCTCTCCCACCCGAACATCGCGCAGGTCTACGACTACGGCGTCGACGGCGCGTCCCACTTCATCGTCATGGAGTATGCGGAGGGCTCGGACCTCGCGCACCTGATCCGGGAGCACGGCCGGCTCACCCCCAGCGACGCCGTTCGGGTCGCCGAGCAGGTCTGCGCCGCCCTCGCGGTGGCCCACCGCGCCGGCGTCGTGCACCGGGACGTCAAGCCGGGCAACGTCATCGTCCGGTCCGACGGCATGGTCAAGGTCACGGACTTCGGCATCGCCCGAGCCCTGGGACAGGCGTCGATCACCGACACCGGCACGGTGATGGGCACCGCCGCCTACGTCGCCCCGGAGCAGGCGCGCGGCGAGGCCACGACGCCCTCGTCCGACCTCTACTCGCTGGGCATCCTGCTCTTCCAGATGCTGACGGGCGCCGTCCCCTTCGAGGGCGACACCCCTGTCGCGGTCGCGCTGCGCCACCTCGACGAGCCGGTGCCGCTCCCCAGCTCGCGTGTGGCCGACCTGCCGGCGAACCTCGACGACGTCGTCGTGCGCGCCACCGCCAAGTCGCCCGCCGACCGCTACCCCGACGCGGACGCCATGGCGGCGGCCCTCCGGGGTCACGAGGCCCTCGCCGACGCGGCCACCCGCGCCCTGCCGACGGGCGAGGCGACGGCCGTGCTCGACCTCGCAGCGGGCGCCGCGGCAGCCTCTGCGGCGGCCGCCACGAGTACGGCACGGTTCCCGGCGACCGACCCCGCCACGACCAGCTCGGTCGCCGGCCCTGCGCCTGCTCACGCGAACGACCCGGCGACGAGCACCGCGATGATGCCCGCGGCCTCCCCCGCAGGGACGGGGCGTCCCGCCGCCGAGGCACGCCGCACGTCCCCCGACGCCCGCCGTCCGCGGTCCGGCCCCGCCCCCGTCGTGTGGGTGCTCGGCACGGTCGTCGTCGTGCTCGTCGCGATCCTCGCGTTCGTCCTGCTCTCCGGCTCCGACCCGGCGACCCCGCCGGCGGCGGCCCCGCGCCCGGCCGCGAGCTCGAAGCCGGCGTCCTCCATGCCGCCGACGACGCCGCCCCCCGCCGACGGCAGCACCGTCCCGGCGGGCCTCGTCGGCCAGCAGCGCGACGCGGCGGTCAAGCAGCTCATCGGCCTCGGGGTCGACGTGCGGTGGGTGCTGGTGCGGTCGGCCCAGCCCGAGGGCACGGTCATGGGCACCTTCCCGGCCCAGGGCCAGCCGATGACGAAGGGTCAGACCGTGGCCATGGTCGTGAGCCGCGGGCACGCCCCCGAGAAGGTCAACTCCTCGTTCGTGGTTCCCGACGGTCTCGTCGGCACCAGCGTCAAGGACGCGACCGACCGCCTCGGCGGCGGGGACGTCCGCGTCACGAAGGTGACGGTCCCGGCTGCCGGCAAGGAGGGCCAGGTCCTCTCGACGTTCCCCACGGCCGGCAACCCGACGCCCGACGGCGTCGTCGTGCTCGTCGTGGGCGGCGGCGGCCAGGGCGGCTCCTCCGGCGGCAACGACTGAGCGCGTCCACGCGCGCCCCGGGCTGACCCCTGCTCCGGCGGCGCCGCAATGCAGTGGCACCCGGTCCCGGGCTGGATTACGTTCGCCGGGTGACAGCCAACACCCAGACCGCGCGACCGCGCACCGACGTCGACCGCATCGCAGAGACCTACTTCGACGCCGCCGTCGCCCTCAGCCCCATCAACGCGACCTTCCTCGGAGTCCCCGGCGGCGAGGAGGACCTCGACGACCTCTCGCCCGCCGGCAACGCCGCGGCCTCCGAGCTGCGCCGGACGACGCTCGGCGCACTCGCGTCCGCCGTCCCCGCCGACGACGTCGACCGGGTGACCGTCGACGCCATGACCGAGCGCCTCCAGCTGGCCGAGGACCGGTATGCCGCCGGGCTCGACGAGATGTCCCTCAACGTCCTCGCCTCGCCCCTCCAGAGCGTGCGCGACGTCTTCGACCTCATGCCTCAGCACACCGAGGACGACTGGCGTGTCTTCGCCAGCCGGATGGGCAAGATCCCCGCGGCCCTCGAGGGCTACCGCGAGGCCCTGCTGCTCGCGCGGGAACGCGGACAGGTGTCCCCGCGACGCCAGGTCACGGCCTGCGCCGAGCAGTCGCGCGACCTCACCGCCGACGACGGCTACTTCGCCAAGGTCGTCGCCGACGCCACCGTCGGCGACGCTCCGCTCGTGGGTGAGGTCCAGGAGGCCCTCGCCGCGGCCGCTGGGGCTGCCGCGGCGGCATACGGCTCCATGGCCACCTGGCTCGAGGACGAGCTGCTGCCCCACGCGCCCGAGGCCGACGCCTGCGGCCGGGAGCGCTACGCCCTGGAGTCGCGCTACTTCCTCGGCGCCACGGTCGACCTCGAGGAGACCTACCGCTGGGGGCAGCAGGAGGTCGCGAGCCTCCACGCCCAGATGAGCGAGATCGCCGACGGCCTCGAGGCCGGAGCCGACGTCGCGCGCGGAGTCGAGATCCTCGACGCCGACGAGAAGTACGCGCTGCAGGGCACCGACGCCCTCAAGGCGTGGATGCAGCAGCGCGCCGACGAGGTCATCGCCGACCTCAAGGACGTCCACTTCGACATCCCCGAGCCGGTGCAGCGCATCGAGTGCATGATCGCGCCGACGCAGACCGGCGGCATCTACTACACCGGACCGTCCGACGACTTCAGCCGTCCCGGACGCATGTGGTGGTCGGTGCCGAAGGGCAACACCGAGTTCCGCACGTGGAACGAGCTGACGACCGTCTACCACGAGGGCGTCCCGGGCCACCACCTCCAGGTCGCGCAGACCGTCTACCGCTCCGAGCTGCTCAACAAGTGGCGCCGGCTCGAGGCGTGGACCTCGGGCCACGGCGAGGGGTGGGCCCTCTACGCCGAGCGCCTCATGGCCGAGCTCGGCTACATGGACGATCCCGGCAACCGCATGGGTTGGCTTGCCGGACAGTCGCTCCGGGCCGCCCGAGTCGTCATCGACATCGGTGTGCACTGCGGCTTCGACGCGCCGGAGGAGGTGGGTGGCGGCGCCTGGGACTACGACAAGGCCTGGACCTACCTCACCCGCTACGGCTTCATGGACGAGAAGATCCTGCGCTTCGAGCTCAACCGCTACCTCGGCTGGCCGGGGCAGGCGCCGAGCTACAAGATCGGTGAGCGGCTCTGGCTGCAGCTGCGCGACGAGGTCAAGCAGCGCGAGGGCGACGCCTTCGACCTCAAGGCCTTCCACCGGCGCGCCCTCGACATCGGCGGCGTCGGCCTCGACACCCTGCGCGCGGCGGTCCTGCAGGAGATCTGAGTCCGTGCGCAGCCGCCGACGGCGTCGCTCCCCCTGGGGCCGGCGCCGTCGGCGTCCGGGCACGCGTCGTGGCGCCTACCATTTCGTCATGCCCTCGAGTCCCCTCCCTGACGTGCCCGCCGTCCAGCTCGTCCTCGCGTCGGCGTCGCCGGCCCGACGCTCGACCCTGCGTTCGGCGGGGGTGGAGCCCGTCGTCCTCGTCAGCGAGGTCGACGAGGACCTCACGGTCGCCGAGGCGACGGAGCGCTACGGCCTGCTGGAGCCGGCCGACATCGCCCTGCTGCTGGCGCGCGCCAAGGCCGAGGACGTGGCGGGCCGGGTCGACGACGAGGTCGTCGTGCTGGGCTGCGACTCGGTGCTGGAGCTCGACGGTGAGGTGCACGGCAAGCCCGCCGACGCCGCCGAGGCGGTCCTGCGCTGGCGTCGCATGCGAGGTCGCTCGGGCGTCCTGCACACCGGCCACTGGCTCGTCGACGAGCGGGACGGCGGTGGCGCCACCCTCGGCGCCACGGCCTCGACGACCGTGCACTTCGCCGAGATCTCCGACGGCGAGATCGAGGCCTACGTCGCCACGGGTGAGCCGTTGACGGTGGCCGGCGCGTTCACGATCGACGGGATCGGCGGCGCCTTCGTCACCGCGGTCGAGGGGGACCACCACAACGTCGTCGGGCTGTCCCTGCCGTTGCTGCGCGAGCTGCTCGGCGAGGTCGGCATCGAGTGGTTCGACGTCGTCGGCAGCCTGCGCGGCCGGCCGGACTGCGCCTGACGACTGATCCGGGACGCCGCCCGACGACGGCGAGACGGGTGCCGGCTCAGGGGTAGAGGTCGTCCGTGAGGTTCTCGATGACGAGGTAGTGCTCGGTCCACCACCACATCTGGGCCGCCCCCACGACGACGATGAGCCCGAGCAGCCAGTAGCGGTAGCGACGCCACCAGCGCAGCTTGAGGAACCACGCGATGAGCAAGGTCATCGGGAAGGCCAGCAGGGCGTAGCGCACCCGGCTCGGCGTCGTGCTCGTGACCAGGATGATGTAGGCCGGGTAGGCGCCGGCCCAGCCCCAGATCTCCGGGCCCCAGCGCCAGGAGTGCCTCGAGAGCATGAACCAGGTGAAGGCGGCGACGCCGAGCACACCGGCGACCTGGCCGAGCACGCCCCAGTAGTCGTAGAGCAGGTTCCACCACAGGTAGAGCTTGATCTTCGTCTCGATGTTCCAGGCGAGCATCGTGTCGTTGTAGGCGTTGGGGGTGTCGGTGGCGATGGTGACGATCGTGGGCCAGAGCCAGGTGAGTGCGCCGGCGTAGGCCGCCATCGCCCCCAGCCCGACCCGCAGCCGCACCGGGTGCTCCCCCTCGTCACCACTGCGCCACCGCACGACCCAGTGGGCGACGATGACCGGCACCATGGCAATGACGACGTTGCGGCTCAGCGAGAGCACGAGCAGGGCGAGGACCACCCACCAGTACTGACGCTTGCGCAGCAGCCACAGCACCGTGACGACGCCGAGCAGCGCGGTCGACTCGGTGTAGGAGGCCGAGAACGCCGGTGAGGCGATGAAGAAGCAGGTGGCGACGACCGCGACGATCGCCTCCCAGCGCCCGACGGCCTGGTCGACGAGCTTGAAGAGCATGTGCATCGCGGCGAAGCCGATGAGCGTCGACAGCACGGGCGCGACGACCGTGAAGGGCAGGCCGGTGACCTTCATGACCAGCCCGGCCGTCATCGGGAACACCGGGAAGAAGGCCCACGGGTTCATGTCGATGCCGCCCCAGCCGACGCGGGGCAGCACGGCGGGGTAGCCCTGCTCGGCGATGACGCGGTACCACTGGCCGTCCCAGCCGGTCATGACGGCGTTGTAGCCGGGGTCCGCGGGCGTGGGGTAGAAGATCCGGATGTTCGCCGTCCCGATGGGCAGCGGGATCTGGTAGCGCGAGAGGTAGGTGGCGGCCACCCAGACGAAGAGGCGCGAGACCGCGAAGACGGCGAACGGGAACCAGACGGGGAACCGTCGCCAGAACGGCAGCTTCGCCTCGGTCACGCGGTCGGGGTGCTCGAGGCGGCCACCGAGGCGCGGCTCAGACCGGCGGGACGGCGCGTCGGCGCTCGCTGAAGTGACGGTCACGCCGGGAAGCATAGGCCAGTCGGCGCACGAGGTCCGAGCGCAGTTCATCCGCCTCGATGATCGAGTCGAGCACGAGGTCGGCGGCGAGGCGTTCGATGTCGACGTCCTCCTCGTACTCGCGGCGACGGTCCGCCACGAAACGTGCCTGTTCGTCCGGGTCGGCGATCTCGGCGATCTTGTTGGCGTACACCGCGTTGACGGCCGCCTCGGGCCCCATGACCGCGATCCGGGCCGTCGGCAGCGCGATGGTGGCATCGGGTCCGAAGCCCGGTCCGCCCATGGCGTAGAGCCCTGCCCCGTACGCCTTGCGCACGACGACGCAGAACTGCGGCACCGTCGCCGAGGAGACGGCGCTGACCATCTTGGCGCCGTGGCGGATGATGCCTCCGCGCTCGACCTCTGAGCCGATCATGAAGCCCGGGACGTCGGCGAGGTAGATCAGCGGCACGTTGAAGGCGTCGCAGAGCCAGATGAAGCGGGCGGCCTTGTCGGCGCTGTCGGTGAAGAGCACCCCGCCCTTGACCATCGAGTTGTTGGCCACGATGCCGACGGTCTGGCCCTCGAGCCGGCCGAAGCCGATGACGAGCTCTCCCGCCCAGAGCGGCTTGAGCTCGAAGAAGGAGTCGTCGTCGACGAGCCCGTCGATGACGTCGTGGATGTCGAAGGGCACCGACTCGCGCTCCGGCACCGTGTGGCGGGTCAGCGGCGTGGCGGGCCCCTCCGCGGCATACGTGGGCGGGTGGTCGCGCCAGCTGCCGGGGACGTAGGAGAAGTAGAGCTTGGCCAGCTCGATGGCCTCGGCGTCGTCGTGGGCGAGCAGGTCGCCCACGCCGGAGACGGTGCAGTGCATGCGGGCCCCGCCCATCTCCTCGAGTGAGACCTTCTCGCCGACGACCATCTCGGCCATTCGGGGGCTGCCGAGGTACATCGAGGCGTTGCCCTCGACCATGATGATGAGGTCGCAGAAGCTGGGGATGTAGGCGCCGCCCGCGGCGCTCGGGCCGAAGAGGCAGCAGATCTGCGGGACCTTGCCCGAGAGCGCCACCTGGTTGTGGAAGATGCGTCCGGCGCCGCGGCGGCCGGGGAACATCTCGACCTGGTCGGTGATGCGGGCGCCGGCGGAGTCGACGAACCAGAAGACCGGCAGCTCCTCGCGCAGCGCCATCTCGGTGGCGCGCACGATCTTCTCGACGGTCCGGGCGCCCCAGGACCCGGCCTTGACGGTCGGGTCGTTGGCGATGACGATCGCCGCGCGTCCGTTGACCGTGCCGCGGCCGGTGACGACGCCGTCGGCGGGCAGGCCGGGCTGGAGGGCGTTGGCGTAGCGGCCGTCCTCGACGAAGCTGCCCTCGTCGAAGAGGAGCGCGATGCGGTCGCGGACGTAGATCTTGCCCTGGGCGTCGAGCTTGGCCTGGGCCTTCTCCGGGGCGCTCGCGGACGCCGTGTGGGCGGCCGCGAGGCGCGCCCTCACGTCGGCGACGCGCGGGTCCCCGGGCACGGTGGCTTCGGCGGCGGCACTCATGCCGGCAGCCCCAGGCCGCGGGCGATGAGCATGCGCTGGACCTCGGAGGTGCCCTCACCGATCTCCAGGATCTTGGCGTCGCGGTAGAAGCGCGCGACGGGGTACTCCTCCATGAAGCCGTTGCCGCCGAACACCTGGGTCGCGATGCGGGTGGCCGTGACGGCGGCCTCGGTCGAGTAGAGCTTGGCGATGGCGGCGGCCTGCTTGACCTCCTTGACCGAGCGCTTGCCGGCGTGGAGCTCGTCCTTGAGCCAGGCCGCCTTGTAGGTCAGCAGGCGAGCGCCCTCGACCATGACGGCGAGGTCGGCGAGCTGGAAGGAGACGCCCTGGTTGACGCCGATGGGCCGGCCGAACGCGGTGCGCGTCTTGGCGTAGTCGGTGGCCAGCTCGAGGCAGGCCTGCGCGCAGCCGACGGCGAGCGCCGAGATGGCGATGCGCCCGTCGTCGAGGGTCTTGAGGAACTGCTTGAAGCCCTCCCCCTCGGCTCCGAGCAGGTGGTCGGCCGGGACGCGGCAGCCCTCGAACGTCAGGCCGTGGGTGTCGGAGACGTGCCAGCCGAGCTTGTGGTACGCGGGCTCGACGACGAAGCCGGGGGTGCCGGCCGGGACCATGATCGCCGAGAGCTGCGCCGAGCCGTCCTCGTTGGTGCCGGTGCGGGCGGTGACCGTGACGACCGAGGTGATGTCCGTGCCGGAGTTGGTGATGAAGGCCTTGGCGCCGCTCACGACCCACTCGTCGCCGTCCCGGACCGCCTTGGTGCGGGTCGCGCCGGCGTCAGAGCCCGCCTCGGGCTCGGTGAGGCCGAACCCGGCGAGGGCACGCCCGGAGACGAGGTCGGGCAGGAAGCGCTGCTTCTGCTCCTCGGTGCCGTAGGTGAGGATCGGGTTGATGCCGAGGCCGACGCCGGCGGAGAGCGTGATGCCGATGGACTGGTCGACGCGGCCGAGCTCCTCGATGGCGACGCAGAGGCTCGTGAAGTCGCCGGCCTCCCCCGCACCGCCGTACTCCTCCGGCACGACGAGGCCGAACAGCCCGAGGTCACCCATCTTGGGCACGAGGTCGGTCGGGAAGTGGGCCGCGGCGTCCCACTTGGCGATGTTGGGCGCGACCTCCTTCTCGGCGAAGTCGCGGACGACCATCCGGAAGTCCTCGTGGTCCTGGCTGAGCTCGAACATCGCTGTTCTCCTGAAGGCTGTCGCGGCCATCACGCGCTCGTGACGCGTGCTTGACGTTGACGTAAACGTAAAGCACTATCGGGACCATGACAAGTGCGCCGACGTGGACGATCGCCGAGGTGGCGCAGGAGTTCGACGTCACGCACCGCACGGTGCGCCACTACGAGGACCTCGGTCTGATCTCCCCCGAGCGCCGCGGCACGCAGCGGGTCTACCACCGCCGTGACCGCACGCGGCTCGGGCTCATCCTGCGTGGCAAGCGCCTCGGCTTCCCCCTCGAGGAGATCCGCACGATCATCGACCTGTTCGACGCGCCCCGCGGCCGGCGCACGCAGCTCGAGTACGTCCTCGGCCAGATCGACGAGCGGCGCGCGGACCTCGACCAGCGGCTGCGGGACGTGCAGGACGCGATCGCCGAGCTGGGCGAGTTCGAGCGACGGTGCCGTGAGGACCTCGACAAGCTCGCGTGACACGATGGGCCCATGAGCGCTGACGACACGAAGATCTCCGCCTACGCCCACCCCGAGCGCCTCGTCACCACCGAGTGGCTCGCGGAACAGGTGGCGGCCGGCAGCATCGGCGGTCCCGGTGGCATCGTCCTGCTCGAGTCCGACGAGGACGTGCTGCTCTACGCGACGGGCCACATCCCCGGAGCCCAGAAGATCGACTGGCACGTCGACCTCAACGACCCCGTGGCCCGCGACTACGTCGACGGCGCCCGCTTCGCCGAGGTGATGGGCTCGCGCGGCATCGGCCGCGACACCACCGTCGTCATCTACGGCGACAAGAGCAACTGGTGGGCGGCCTACGCCCTGTGGGTCTTCAGCCTCTTCGGGCACGAGGACGTGCGCCTGCTCGACGGCGGCCGCGCGAAGTGGATCGCCGAGGGGCGCGAGCTGACCCGCGACGTGCCGACCCCCGACCCGGTGGACTACCCCGTGGCCGAGCGCGACGACGCCCCGATCCGCGCCTTCAAGGACGACGTGCTCGCCCACCTGGGCAAGCCGCTCGTCGACGTCCGCTCCCCCGGCGAGTACTCCGGCGAGCTGCTCCACATGCCCGACTACCCCCAGGAGGGGGCGATGCGCGGCGGCCACATCCCCGGCGCGAAGTCGGTGCCGTGGGCGCGGGCCGCCAACGACGACGGGTCGTTCAAGTCGCGCGAGGACCTCGAGGCCATCTACCTCCAGGAGCAGGGGCTCGCGCCGTCCGACGACGTCGTCGCCTACTGCCGCATCGGCGAGCGCTCGTCGCACACGTGGTTCGTGCTGACCCACCTCCTCGGTTTCGGGGCCGTGCGCAACTACGACGGCTCGTGGACCGAGTGGGGCAACGCCGTCCGCGTCCCGATCGAGCGGTGAGCGCGATGACCGAGACCGCCCTGCCGGCGTCGCTGGCCGAGATCGCCGAGGACTTCCGCTCCGCGAGCAACGACCTCAAGCTGCAGCTGCTCCTCGAGTTCAGTGACGAGCTGCCCGGCCTGCCCGAGCGGTATGCCGGCAAGCTGGACCAGCTCGAGCGCGTCGACGAGTGCCAGTCCCCGCTCTTCCTCACCGTGGAGGTGGGTGACGGGGACTCGCTCGACGAGCGCGTCGTCAACCTCTTCTTCGACGCGCCCGCCGAGGCCCCGACGACCCGCGGCTTCGCCGGCATCCTCCACGAGGGCCTCGACGGCCTGTCGGCCGCCGAGGTGCTCGACGTCCCCGACGACGCCCCGATGCGCTTCGGCCTCGCGGAGGCGGTCTCGCCCCTGCGCATGCGCGGGATGGTCGCGATGCTGGCCCGGATCAAGCGTCAGGTCCGCGCCAGGACCGCCACCTGACCGGGGTCAGTACCCCCGCGACGCGTCGGACGCCTGTGCGGCGCCGGCGAGCTGCCCGGCGAACTCCTCGCCCGACATCGGCTTGGAGAACATCGGGTAGTCGTACCTGATCGCGTTCGCGTGCTCCTCCGAGCTCGTCGCCGCGACACAGTCGCTCAGCGTGACGACCTCGTAGCCCCGCTCGTAGGCCGAGCGCATCGTGGACTCCACGCAGCAGTTGGTGAGGAAGCCACCGAGGGCGATCGTCGTGATGCCCTTGCTGCGCAGGATGAAGTCGAGGTTGGTGCTCGCGAAGGTGTCGAGGCCGCGCTTGCCCTCGACGACGATGTCGTCGCCGCTCGGCGCCAGCTCGTCGATGATCTGCGACCCCCACTCGCCCTTGACGAAGGCGTTGGAGTCGACGACCCCCTTGAGGATGCCGTACGGGCTGCCGCTGATCTCCTTGTAGCCGCCGACGAACGAGATCGGGGCGTGGATGATCGTGGCGCCGGCCTCACGAGCGGCGTCGACGACCTTCTTCGTGTTCTCGAGCATGTCGGTCTCGGCCATCGAGCCCTCGACGGCGGCATGCAGTGCCCCGCCCTCGCTCGCGAAGTCGTTCTGGTACTCGATGAGCACGACAGCGGTGTTGCGCGGGTCCATCTGCTGACCTCCGGTTCGTGGGGTGGCGACATCGACCATCCTCGCGGCGACGGCCCCGCTCCACCAGACCCTGTGGATGTCAGCCACCGATGCGGGTGCGGACCTCGTAGAGCTCGGGGAAGAACGTCAGGTCGAGCGCCCGCCGCAGGAAGTCGACGCCCGTCGAGCCCCCGGTGCCCGTCTTCTGCCCGATCGTGCGCTGCACGACCTGCAGGTGCCGGAACCGCCACTGCTGGAAGTTGTCCTCGAGGTCGACGAGCTCCTCGCACGTCTCGTAGACGCCCCAGTGCTCGGAGGGCCGCGCGTAGACACCGGCGAAGACGTCGACCAGCCCGTCGTCGAGGCGGTAGGGCTGCGTCCAGTCGCGGTCGAGCAGGGCCGGCGGGACGGCATACCCACGTCGCGACAGGTAGGCGAGGAACTCGTCGTAGAGGCTCGGCTCGTGCAGGAGCGCGTCGAGGGCCGTGCGGGCGCCCTCGTCGTGCGCGAAGACCGCCACCATGTCCGCGTTCTTGTTGCCGAGCAGGAACTCGACCTCGCGGTACTGCGCCGACTGGAAGCCCGAGCTCGCGGCGAGGAAGGGACGGATCTCGGCGTACTCGCTCGGCGTCAGCGTCGCCAGCACCGACCACTGGTCGGTGAGCGTGTGCTGGATGTGCTTGACCCGTGCCAGGCGCTTGAGGGCCGGAGCCAGCTCGTCGTCGCGGAGCAGGCTTCTGGCAGAACGCAGCTCGTGGATCAGCAGCTTGAGCCACAGCTCCGACGTCTGGTGCTGGATGATGAACAGCAGCTCGTCGTGCTGCGGCGGGTCGCTCAGCGGCTGCTGCGCGCTGAGCAGCGTGTCGAGGCGCAGGTAGTCGCCGTAGGACATCTTGCGTTTGAAGTCGCGCTGGATGCCCTCTTCCAGCTCGCGCTTGCTGCGCCGGTCGAGCTCGCCCTGGGCCTCGTTGTCCATGGCGGCGATCCTAGGGGCCGCGTCAGCTGGGGCGCGGGCGGATGCTCACGAGGTGCGAGACGACGCCCGGCACCCATCCGGTCTCCCCGCGCATCCAGCGTGCGCCGACGAGGTTGTGGGGCACGACGACGGTGTCGGCACGCGCCGCCACGAGGCCCAGGTCGGTGCCGAACACGTCGGTGACGACGGCCCACTCGCGGGCGCTGTGGCGGGCGAGGTACTCGCCGATGGCGACGGCATACGTCTCGACGATGACGTCGGGGCCCTCGCCCGTCCCGCCCTCCTCGGACCAGCGACGGAAGGCCGCGTCGTAGTGGGCACCGATGGACGCGAGGTCGTCGACGTCGACGCCCTCGCCGGCGGCGTGCTCGAGGGCGGAGGCGATGCGCGACCGCTCCTCGTCACCGAGCGGCTTGGCGACGGGCCGGCCCGTGAAGTCCGGGCCCGACCCGTCGTCGGTCTCGGCCGGGTCGAGCTCGGCGACCGCGGCTGCGTCCGTCGGCGTGGCCTCGTCGTCCTTGCCCTTGCGCGAGAACAGTCCCATGCCGGCCAATCTAGTGGCTCGGACGCGGCCCGGTCAGGCCCGCGGGTGAGGCCCACGGGTCAGGCCGGGCCGGGCCGGATCGGTCAGCCGAACGTGTCCGGGTCGGGCCCGGTACGGGTGCCGCGGTCGAGGCCGGCCAGGGCCTCGAGGTCGTCCTCACCGAGGGTGAAGCCGAAGATCTCGACGTTCTCGGCGATCCGCGCCGGCGTCACCGACCGCGTGAGCACGACGTTGCCGAGCTCGACGTGCCAGCGCAGGACGAGCTGGGCGGGAGTCACGTCGTGCTGGGCGGCGAGCCTCGTCACGACGGGGTCCTCGAGCAGACCCGCGCGGACGGCCAGCGGGCTCCAGGCCTCGGTGACGATGCCGTGCTCGGCGTGGAAGGCGCGCAGCTCGGTCTGCTGGAGGTAGGGGCTCAGCTCGACCTGGTTGACCGACGGGAGGACGCCCGTCTCGTCGAGGAGCCGCTGCAGGTGGGGCACTTGGAAGTTGCAGACACCGACGGAGCGGACGCGGCCCTCGCGCTGGAGGTCGAGCATCGACGTCCAGGCCTCGACGTAGCCGTCCTGTGCCGGGGCCGGCCAGTGGATGAGGTAGAGGTCGAGCACGTCGATGCCGAGGCGCCGCATCGAGGCGTCGAAGGCCGCCGGGACGTCGGCGTGGTCGTCGTTCCAGACCTTCGTGGTGACGAAGACGTCGTCGCGGTCGACGTCCTCGCGGGCGAGGACGCGGCCGACGCCCTCCTCGTTGCCGTAGATGCGCGCGGTGTCGATGTGGCGGTAGCCGACCTCGAGCGCGCGGCCGAAGGCCTCGTCGACACTGGCGTCGGGGACCTCCCAGACTCCGAAGCCGATCTGCGGGATGGCCAGGCCGGGGGTGGAGGCGTGGCCGAGGGCGAGAGTGGGTGCTGACTGGTGTGTCGTCATGCCCTTCACGCTAGGTCGGCGCCGCCGAGGGCGATGTGCCGGACCTCACTCTGAGACGACCGGGAATACGGGCGAGGAGGCCGAATCCACCCGGGGTACGCCCGATAGAGTCCGAGCCATGGCATCCATCAGCAAGGTCCTGATTGCAAATCGTGGTGAGATCGCCGTCCGCATCGCGCGGGCGTGCACGGACAGCGGGATCGCCTCGGTCGCGGTCTACGCCGAGCCGGACCGGGATGCCCTGCACGTCAAGGTCGCCGACGAGGCCTACGCCCTCGGCGGGTCCACCCCGGGCGAGAGCTACCTCGTCCAGGAGAAGCTGCTCGACATCGCGCGCCAGGCCGGCGCCGACGCCGTCCACCCCGGCTACGGCTTCCTCGCCGAGAACGCCTCCTTCGCCCAGGCCGTCATCGACGCCGGGCTCGTCTGGATCGGGCCGGGCCCCGGGGCGATCGACTCCCTCGGTGACAAGGTCAAGGCGCGTCACATCGCCACCAAGGCCGGCGCCCCGCTCGTGCCCGGCACGAAGGACCCCGTCTCCGGCGCCGACGAGGTCGTCGAGTTCGCCAAGGAGCACGGTCTCCCCGTGGCCATCAAGGCGGCCTACGGCGGCGGCGGCCGTGGCCTCAAGGTGGCCCGCGCGATGGAGGAGATCCCCGACCTCTATGACTCGGCCGTCCGCGAGGCCGTGACCGCCTTCGGCCGCGGCGAGTGCTTCGTCGAGCGGTTCCTCGACCACCCGCGCCACGTCGAGACCCAGTGCCTCGCCGACCAGCACGGCAACGTCGTCGTCATCTCCACCCGTGACTGCTCGCTCCAGCGCCGCAACCAGAAGCTCGTCGAAGAGGCGCCCGCGCCGTTCCTCACCGAGGAGCAGCACACCGAGCTGCTCCGGGCGAGCAAGGCCATCCTCAAGGAGGCCGGCTACGTCGGGGCCGGCACGTGCGAGTTCCTCGTCGGCCCCGCCGGCGACATCAGCTTCCTCGAGGTCAACACGCGCCTGCAGGTCGAGCACCCCGTGACCGAGGAGGTCACCGGCATCGACCTCGTGCGCGAGCAGTTCCGCATCGCCAACGGCGAGTCCCTCGACTACGGCGACCCGGAGCCGCACGCCCACTCGATCGAGTTCCGCATCAACGGCGAGGACGCCGGCCGCGGCTTCCTCCCCGCCCCCGGCACGGTGAGCCGCATGGTCGTCCCCCAGGGACCGGGCGTGCGCTGGGACGCCGGCATCGTCGAGGGCGACACCGTCGCCGGTGCGTTCGACTCGATGATCGCCAAGCTCGTCATCACCGGCCGCACCCGCGAGCAGGCCATCGACCGCGCCCGCCGCGCGCTGGCCGAGCTGACCATCGAGGGCATGCCGACCGTCGTGCCCTTCCACCGCGCGGTCGTCTCCGACCCGGCGTTCGCCCCCACCGACGGCTCCCCCTTCACGATCCACACCCGCTGGATCGAGACCGAGTGGGACAACACCGTCGAGGCGTATGCCGGTGGGTCGGCCGACGCGGCCGAGGCCGAGGAGCGCCAGACGGTCGTCGTCGAGGTCGGCGGCAAGCGCCTCGAGGTCTCACTCCCCGGCGGTCTGTCGCTCGGTGGCGGTGGCGGCGCCGCAGCGGCGAAGAAGAAGGCCCCGAAGCGGTCCAGCGGCGGCAAGTCCGGGGGTGCTGCCTCTGGCGACTCGCTGACGGCCCCGATGCAGGGCACGATCGTCAAGATCGCCGTCGAGGAGGGCGCGACCGTCGCCGCCGGCGACCTCGTCATCGTCCTCGAGGCGATGAAGATGGAGCAGCCCATCACGGCGCACAAGGCGGGAGTCGTCTCCGGCCTCACGGCCACGGTCGGCGAGACCGTCACCTCGGGTGCGGTGCTCGCCGAGATCAAGGACGCCGCCGAGGCCTGACCCGGAGACGACGAAGGGCCGACCCGCCGCGTGGCGGGTCGGCCCTTCGTCGTCTCCGGCGTCGGTCTCCCGGTCCGGCTCAGCCCTGCCGCGGGGGCGGGTCACCGAGCGTGATGTCACCCTCTCCGTTGCTGGAGCCGGGGGCGTTCGGGTTCGGGACACCGGGCAGGTCCTGCTCGCCGGCGGGCTCGCCCGACGGCGGGATCTCCGACGGCCCGGGTCCCCCCGGCAGGTGGGGGTCGACGGGCGACGGGTCGGTGGGGTCGACCGGCGGCATCGGCTCGACCGGGCCCGGCCCGGGCTCGGGGCTCGGGACCGGCGACGGCGTGGGCACCGGCTCGGGGCTCGGTGCGGGGGTGGGGCCCGGCGCTGGCTCCGGCGTCGGGCTCGGCGCGGGCTCGGGGGTGGCCGGAGGCTGCGGGGTGCCCGGCGGCGTGGGCGTTGCCGGCGGCTCCGGGGCTCCCGGAGGCAGGGTGGCGTCGGGGTCGGGCGGCAGGCCGAGCGTCTCCCTCAGCTTGTCGCTGCCCTGGTCGACCTGGTCGGCGTACTTCCCGCCGGTGCGCTCGTTGATCAGCTCCTCGGCCTTGTCGAGCCCCTGCTGGGCCTGCTCGGGATGGCCCTTGACGAAGTCCTTGGCCTTCTGGATCCAGTCGCTCACGGTGAGTGCCTCCACGGTCCGACCTGCTCGGGGACGCCGTCCGGCTCCCTTCGGGACCCCGAGGTGACGACGACGCCGCCACGGGCCCGACGCTACGCCTCTGGCACACTGCTCATGTGCTTGCGACCCTGCCGACTGCGACGACCGACCAGACCTTCTTCTCGGTGACCAACCTCGTCATCCTCATCGTCGTGGCCGCGATCTTCTACCCGCTCCAGAAGAAGCTGCGGGAGACCGTGTCCCGTCGCCGACGCGAGCGTTGGGCCGAGGAGGAGGGGCTCACCGGTCACGACCCGGATGAGCGTGACCGTCCGTCGGGCGACCCGCGGCCCTGACGGCCGACCGAGCGCGTATGCCGTCCGGCCGGGTCCACCGGACCGGTCGGGCTCGTCCGTCTGGCTGGCCCAGTCGGGCGCGGCGGACCCGCCGCTCGGACCCGTCTCTGGGGCTGTCAGGTGGACCGGTCAGTCGGACTGGTGCAGCTGGCGCGCCGCCTCGGCGATGGAGCCGGACAGCGAGGGGTAGACCGTGATGGTGCTCGACACCTGGTCGACGCCGAGCCGGTTCTGCACGGCGAGAGCGACGGGGAAGATCAGCTCGGAGGCCTTGGGTGCGACGACGACCCCGCCGAGGACCGTGCCGTAGCCCTTGCGGCAGAAGAGCTTGACGAAGCCGTCGGTGATGCCCTGCATCTTGGCGCGAGGGTTGCGTGCCAGCGGCAGCATGACCGACTCCACGTCGGGTGACTCGTCCGCGGCGCTTTGGCTGATGCCGACGGTGGCGATCTCGGGCTCGGTGAAGATGTTGGCGGCGACGCCACGCACGTTGAGCGGCGACACGGCGTCACCGAGGGCGTGCCACATGGCGATGCGGCCCTGCATGGCGGCCACGGAGGCCAGTGGCAGAACGCCGGTGCAGTCCCCGGCGGCGTAGACGCCGCCGACGCTGGTGCGGGAGACGCGGTCGACCTGCACGTGCCCGGAGGGGCTGAGCTCGACGCCGGCCTCCTCCAGACCCAGGCCGGCGGTGTTGGGCACGGACCCGACGGCGAGCAGGGCGTGCGACCCCCCGACGGTGCGCCCGTCGACGAGGGTCACGACGACGCCGTCGGCGGTGCGCTCGACGGAGGCGGCCCGCGACCTGCCCATGACCTCCATGCCGCGCTTGCGGAAGACGTCCTCGATGACGGTGGCGGCGTCGGCGTCCTCTCCCGGCAGCACCCGGTCGCGTGACGAGACGAGCACGACCTGGGAGCCGAGGCCGAGGTAGGCCTGCGCGAGCTCGGCGCCGGTGACACCGGACCCGATGACGATGATGCGCTCTGGCAGCTCGTCGAGGGAGTAGATCTGCTGCCAGGTGAGGATGCGCTCGCCGTCGGGTCGCATGGTGTCCATGACCCGGGGCGCGGCGCCGGTCGCGACGAGGACGACGTCGGCCGACAGCTCCCGGGTCGTGCCGTCGGCGAGCTCGGCGACGACCCGCTCGCGACCGGCGATGCGGGCCGTGCCGCGCAGCACCGTGACGCCGACCTGCTCGAGGCTGCCCTGGATGTCGGCGCTCTGGGCCGCGGCCAGCTCGAGGATCCGGCCGTTGACGGTGTGCGCCTGGGCGACGGCGTCGGACACCTCGTCGCCGTCGTCGTCCTGGAGGCGCACGCCGAGGTGCGAGGCCGTCTGGAAGTCGGACATGTAGTCGGCGGTGGCGATGAGGGCCTTGCTCGGCACGCAGTCGGTGAGCACGGCGGCGCCGCCGAGGCCGTCCTTCTCCACGATGGTGACCCGGGCGCCGAGCTGGGCGGCGACGAGGGCCGCCTCGTAGCCTCCGGGGCCGCCGCCGATGATGACAACGGTTGTCTCGCGCGTGATCACGAGGTCCATCCAACCATCCCCGCAGGGTCGCCCCGGCGGGCCCCGAGGCCTGCCGCGGGGCGCCGGGGATCGGTGCCCGCGTCGCGACGACCTCGCTAGAGTCCTGACCGTGACCCGTTCCCACCGTGATCTCAACGACCCCTCCACCGACCCCTTCGACGTCGCCGCCGACGCCGCCGCCGTGATCGCCGAGCGCGCCGGCGTCGAGCACCACGACGTCGCGCTCGTCCTCGGCTCGGGCTGGGGCCAGACGGCCGACCTCATCGGCGAGACGCTCGCCACCATCGACAACGCCGACGTGCCGGGCTTCCACGCCGCGGCGGTCGCGGGACACTCGGGCAGCATGCGCTCGGTCGCCATCGGTGACACGGGCCGGCGGGCCCTCGTCTTCGGCACGCGCACCCACTTCTACGAGGGCCGCGGCGTGCGTGCCGTCGTCCACGGCGTGCGCACGGCCAAGGCGGCAGGGTGCCGGGTGGTCGTGCTGACCAACGGCTGCGGCGGTCTCAACCCTGCCTGGGCGCCGGGCACCCCGGTCCTCATCCGCGACCACATCAACCTGACGGCGCACTCCCCCATCGAGGGCGCGAACTTCGTCGACCTGACCGACCTCTACACGCCTCGCCTGCGCGACCTGGCACGTGAGGTCGACCCCGGCCTCGACGAGGGCGTCTACGTCCAGTTCCGTGGGCCCCACTACGAGACGCCGGCGGAGGTGCAGATGGCCAAGGTGATCGGCGGCGACCTCGTCGGGATGTCGACGAGCCTCGAGGCCATCGCGGCGCGCCAGGCGGGACTCGACGTCCTCGGCATCTCCCTCGTGACCAACCTCGCGGCCGGCATCTCCGACCAGCCTTTGAGCCACGCGGAGGTCCTCGAGGCGGGTCAGGCCGCCGCCGAGCGCTGCGGCCGCCTCCTCGCCGACGTCGTGGGTCGCCTCTGATGACCGCGGTCGGCACCACCGAGACGTTGTATGCCGCAGCGCGCGCCTGGCGTGACGACGACCCCGACCCGACGACCCGCGCGGAGCTCGACGCCGTGATCCAGCGCGCCTCCGGGGGCGACGAGGCCGCGGCGGCCGACCTCGCCGACCGCATGGCGGGGCTGCTCGAGTTCGGCACGGCGGGACTGCGCGGCGCCCTCGGCGCCGGTCCCAACCGGATGAACCGCAGCGTCGTCATCCGAGCGGCGGCCGGCCTCACGGCATACCTCAAGGACGAGGGACGAGCCGGCGAGGCGCCGACGGTCGTCATCGGCTACGACGCGCGCTACAACTCCGACGTCTTCGCGCGCGACACCGCGGCGGTGGTCGTCGCCGCCGGTGGACGCGCCCTGCTGCTGCCCCAGCCCCTGCCGACGCCCGTCCTGGCCTTCGCGATCCGTCACCTCGGGGCCGACGCCGGCGTCATGGTCACCGCGAGCCACAACCCGCCCCAGGACAACGGCTACAAGGTCTACCTCGGGGACGGCAGCCAGATCGTGCCCCCGTCGGACGCCCAGATCGCGGCACACATCGCCCGGGTGCAGCGGGTCGCCGACGTGCCCCGTGCGACCGAGGGGTGGGAGACGCTCGGCGACAAACTCCTCGAGCACTACGTCGACGCCGTCGTCACCGTCGTCGACCCGACCTCGCCCCGTGACCTGCGCACCGTCCACACGAGCCTGCACGGCGTCGGGCACGCGACGGTGCACACCGCGTTCGTCCAGGCGGGCTTCCCGGCTCCGGTCGTCGTCGACGAGCAGGCCGTGCCCGACCCCGACTTCCCGACGGTCGCCTTCCCCAACCCGGAGGAGAAGGGCGCCATCGACCTGGCGCTCGCCCGGGCCCGGTCCGTCGGGTGCGACCTCGTCATCGCCAACGACCCCGACGCCGACCGGTGCGCGGCGGCCGTGCTCGACCCGGCTCTCGGCGACTGGCGGATGCTGCGCGGCGACGAGGTCGGCGCGCTCCTCGGTGCGCACATCGTGCGGCGAGGCGTCTCGCGTCGAGACGTCTTCGCCAACTCGATCGTGTCCTCCCGCCTGCTGGCCTCGATCGCCAAGGCGGCGGGCGTGCGCCACGAGGAGACCTTGACCGGCTTCAAGTGGATCTCCCGGGTGGGCCGCCTGCGCTACGGCTACGAGGAGGCACTCGGCTACTGCGTGGCTCCCCGGATCGTGCGCGACAAGGACGGCGTCAGCGCCGCGCTGCTGCTCGCCGAGCTGGCGGCGACCCTCAAGGCCGAGGGGCGCACGCTCCCCGACCTGCTCGACGACCTCGCCGTCGAGCACGGCGTCCACGCGACCGACTCGTTCTCGGTGCGCGTCTCCGACCTCGCCCAGATCGACACCCTCATGGCGCGCCTGCGTGCCGAGCCGCCGACGACGGTGGCGGGTGTCGACGTCTCCCGCACCGACGACCTCAGCAGGGGTGACGGGGGCCTGCCGCCGACCGAGGGGCTGCGCTACCACCTCAAGGACCGGTCGCGGGTCATCGTGCGCCCGAGCGGCACCGAGCCCAAGGTCAAGGTCTACCTCGAGGTCATCGAGCCGGTGGCCGGCAGGTCCTCCCTCGGGGAGTCTCGGGCGGTGGCCGAGACGCGGCTCGCGCGGGTCCGCGCGGCGTTCGAGGCCCTGACCGCGCTGTGAGGTGTCGCGGGTGCAGGCACCGGCCGGTGCCTGCACCCGCGACGCTCAGGCGACGAAGGTGCCGATGACGAAGAAGGCCGTCGCGGCGAGCAGGAGCCCGACCGACACCGGGTCCCAGGTCTGGTGCGCGATACGTGGGGTGCGACCGTCCTTGCGGCGACGGTCCGCGGTCCGGCGCTCCTCGACCTCGGCGGCGACGACCTGGGCCTCGACCTTGGGCTTCGACGGCATCTCGATGGTGCCCTTGCCGCGGACCTTGTTGGCCCCGACGCTCATCAGGCCGCGGCCGTACCTCGGCCGGCCCGGGTCCGCCGGGACGCCCCACGCGGTGTAGCGCCGGCCCTCGACGAACAGCTCGAGCGCCCAGCGCGAGCGCACCTCGGAGATGACCGGCCACGAGACGTCGACGACCCGGAGCGGGTTGACCAGGCGGATCCCCTCCGCGTGGATGACGACGCAGGGCCGCACGACGAAGAGCCACAGCAGCACGAGCCCGAGCACGACCGTCGAGATGAGCGCCCAGCTGCGCGGGGAGGTCAGCAGCCCGGGGACGAGCAGCGCCAGCCCCGACAGGGCGCCGACGACCCCGACGCCGATCGCAGAGCCCGGGCGCAACGTCCGGGCGTCGCGCAGACCCGGCTCTCCCCCGGTATCGCCTTGGGGTTCCGGCACGGACGGCTGCGGCACATCGGGACTCACGGACAGACTCTCTCACGCGTCACGGACCATCTCAGCAGGTGGATAGACTCCCGTAGTGACTGTTAGCACCACGACGCGCACCGCGCAGGACCTCACCGCGCAGGCGCGGGACGTCCTCGGGGTGTCGCGCCTGACGAACCGCGCCCTGACCTCCTGGCTCCATGGCCTCCCCGGGGTCGACCAGGTCGGCTGCGAGGCACGGGCCGCCGCGCTCGGCACCCGCTCGGTCAAGACGACGAGCAAGGCCTGGGCCATCGACACCGCCATCGGCATGATCGACCTGACGACCCTCGAGGGCTCCGACACCGTCGGCAAGGTCCGGTCGCTGTGCGCCAAGGCGCTCGTGCCCGACGCCCTCGACCCGACGACGCCGAGGCCCGCCGCGATCTGCGTCTACGGCGACATGGTGGCGACGGCCAAGGCCGCGCTCGGCGACAGCGGCATCCACGTCGCCGCCGTGGCAACGGCCTTCCCGTCGGGACGCGCGAGCATGGCGGTCAAGCTCGCCGACACCCGTGACGCCGTCGAGGCCGGCGCCGACGAGATCGACATGGTCATCGACCGCGGCGCGTTCCTCTCGGGCGACTACCTCACGGTCTTCGACCAGATCGCCGAGGTCAAGCAGGCCTGCGGCGACGCGCACCTCAAGGTCATCATGGAGACGGGTGAGCTCGTCACCTACGACAACGTGCGCCGCGCCTCCTACCTCTCGATGCTCGCCGGCGGCGACTTCATCAAGACCTCGACCGGCAAGGTCCAGCCGGCCGCCACGCTCCCCGTCACCCTCATCATGCTCGAGGCCGTGCGCGACTGGCGCGAGCTCACGGGCGTCCAGGTCGGGGTCAAGCCCGCCGGTGGCATCAAGACCACCAAGGACGCCATCAAGTACCTCGTCATGGTCAGCGAGGTCGCCGGCGACGACTGGCTCTCCCCCGAGTGGTTCCGCTTCGGCGCGTCCAGCCTGCTCAACGACCTCATCCTCCAGCGCCAGAAGCTCACGACGGGTGCCTACTCCGGCGCCGACTACGTGACCATCGACTGACCGACCGCGCCCCGCACCGCGCCTGACACGACAGCGCCCACGAAAGACATCCCATGCCGAAGTTCGAGTACGCCCCCGCGCCCGAGTCGCGCGCCATCGTCACGATCGAGAAGTCCTACGGGCTCTTCATCGACGGCGCCTTCACGCGCCCCAAGGCGACCTTCCCGACGATCAACCCCGCCGACGAGACGGTCCTCGCCGAGGTGAGCCAGGCCGGCCCCAAGGACGTCGACAAGGCCGTCGCCGCGGCCCGCCGCGCCTACGAGGGCGTCTGGGGCCGGATGAGCGGCGCCGAGCGCGGCAAGTACCTCTTCCGCATCGCCCGCATCCTGCAGGAGCGGGCGCGCGAGTTCGCTGTCCTCGAGACGCTCGACAACGGCAAGCCGATCAAGGAGACCCGCGACGTCGACGTGCCGATCGCCGCGGCGCACTTCTTCTACCACGCGGGCTGGGCCGACAAGCTGGAGTATGCCGGCCTGTCCGCCTCGGGCGCCGACGTGCCGCGCCCGCACGGCGTGGTCGGGCAGGTCATCCCCTGGAACTTCCCGCTGCTCATGCTGGCGTGGAAGATCGCGCCCGCCCTCGCCACGGGCAACACCGTGGTCCTCAAGCCCGCCGAGACGACCCCGCTCACGGCCCTGCTCTTCGCCGAGGTGTGCCAGCAGGCCAATCTGCCCGCCGGCGTCGTCAACATCGTCACCGGCGACGGCCGCACCGGTCAGGCCCTCGTCGAGCACCCGGACGTCGACAAGATCGCCTTCACCGGCTCGACCGAGGTGGGCAGGTCGATCGCCCGCTCCATCGCCGGCACGTCCAAGAAGGCGACGCTCGAGCTCGGCGGCAAGGCCGCCAACATCGTCTTCGACGACGCCCCCATCGACCAGGCCGTCGAGGGGATCATCGGCGGCATCTTCTTCAACCAGGGCCAGGTGTGCTGCGCCGGCTCGCGCCTGCTCGTCCAGGAGAACGTGCACGACCAGGTCGTCGCCAGGCTGAAGCGTCGCCTGGAGACCCTGCGCGTCGGTGACCCGATGGACAAGAACAGCGACCTCGGCGCGATCAACAGCAAGGCGCAGCTCGACCGCATCACCTCGCTCGTCGAGGCCGGTGTCGCCGAGGGCGCCGAGCGCTGGAGCCCGGAGTGCACGCTGCCGTCCAAGGGCTACTGGTTTCCGCCCACCGTGCTCACCGGTGTCTCGCAGACGCACCGCGTCGCGACCGAGGAGATCTTCGGGCCGGTGCTGTCGGTCCTGACGTTCCGCACGCCGCAGGAGGCGGTCGCCAAGGCCAACAACACGGCATACGGCCTCTCGGCGGGAGTGTGGACCGAGAAGGGCTCCCGGATCCTCTGGATGGCCGACCAGCTGCGTGCCGGCGTCGTCTGGGCCAACACCTTCAACCGCTTCGACCCCACGTCGCCGTTCGGCGGCTACAAGGAGTCGGGCTACGGCCGCGAGGGCGGCCGCCACGGTCTCGAGGCCTACGTCACCACCGCCCCTGCAACCCTGACGGGAGCCGTCCGATGACCCGCCTCGACGTGCGCAAGACCTACAAGCTCTACATCGGCGGCGCCTTCCCGCGCAGCGAGTCCGGCCGCACCTACGAGGTCGTCTCGGCCAAGGGCGAGTTCCTCGCCAACGCGGCGATGGGCTCGCGCAAGGACGTCCGTGACGCCGTCGTCGCCGCTCGTGGCGCGCTCGCGAAGTGGTCGGGTGCGACCGCCTACAACCGCGGCCAGGTGCTCTACCGCGTCGCCGAGGTGCTCGAGGGCCGCCGCGCGCAGTTCATCGAGGAGGTGGCTGCCGGCGAGGGTCTCTCGCCGCGGGCTGCCGGCGCCACCGTCGACGCCGCCATCGACCGCGTCGTCTGGTACGCCGGGTGGACCGACAAGATCGCCCAGGTGCTCGGCAACCTCAACCCGGTGGCCGGCCCGTTCTTCAACGTCTCGGCGCCCGAGCCGACCGGTGTCGTGGGTGTCCTTGCGCCGCAAGGGTCCTCACTGCTCGGGCTCGTCTCGGTCGTGGCCCCGGTCATCGCCTCGGGCAACACGGCTGTCGTCGTGACGTCGGCCTCGCGGCCGCTGCCTGCCGTGACCTTCAGTGAGGTGCTCGCCACCTCGGACGTGCCCGGCGGGGTCGTCAACATCATCACGGCCCAGACCGCCGAGGTCGCGACCTGGCTCGCCGCGCACCGCGACGTCAACGCCGTCGACCTCACCGGTGTGGCCGGCGCCGACGGTGTCGACTGGGCCGCCCTCGAGGCAGAGGCGGCCGGCAACCTCAAGCGCGTCCTCCGCCCGGCCCTGGCGGGCGGCGTGCCCGTCGAGCCCGACTGGACCGCCGACCCGGGCCTGACCCGCATCCGCGCCTTCGTCGAGACGAAGACCGTCTGGCACCCCAAGGGCCTCTGACCCCGTGGTCGGAGGCGACGCGTCGGCCGTCGGCGAGAGCGGTTCCGGCCGCCGCCGCGTCATCCTGCTGACCGGCCCGAGCGGATCGGGAAAGAGCCGGCTCTCGGCGCGGCTGGAGTCCGCCCACGGGTGGCCCGTCGTGCGGCTCGACGACTTCTACCGCGAGGCCAGCGACCCGCGGCTGCCCCGCTCCCCCCTCGGCATCCCCGACTGGGACCACGCCGACTCGTGGGACGCCGAGTCGGCCGTCGAGGCCCTGCGCCGGCTCGTCGACGAGGGCACCGTCGAGGTCCCCGTCTACGACATCGGCGCGTCCGCGGTGACGGGACGGCACGTGGTCCGGGCGCGCGCCACCGACTACGTCATCGCCGAGGGGCTCTTCGCAGGTCGGCTCGTGGCCGCGCTCCACAGCGAGGAGCTGCTCGCCGAGGCGCTGTGCGTGCGCCAGAACCGGTCCCTGACCGCCGTGCGCCGGTTCGTCCGCGACCTGTCCGAGCGCCGCAAGCCGCCCCACATCCTCGTGCGCCGTGGGTTCGCCCTGTGGCGCGACGAGCCCCACGTGGTCGCCCAGGCCGAGGCGCACGGGGCGCGGTGCCTGCACCCCCGCCAGGCCGAGGCCGAGCTCGGCGCCCTGCTCCACGCGGGAGCCCGGGGCCGGTGAAGCTCATCGGCCTGCTGGGCGGCATGAGCTGGGAGTCGAGCGCCGAGTACTACCGCCTCGCCAACGAGCTGGTGCGCGAGCAGGTCGGCGGTCTCGCCTCGGCACGCCTGCTGCTGCACTCGGTCGACTTCGCCGAGGTCGAGCGGCTCCAGGCCGGTGGTCGGTGGAACGAGGCCGGCGAGCTCCTCGCCACTGCCGCGGCCGGGCTGGAGGCCGGCGGCGCCGAGCTGCTCGTCCTCTGCACCAACACGATGCACAAGGTGGCGCCAGCGATCGAGGCCGCCGTGACGATCCCGTTGCTGCACATCGGCGACGTGACGGCCGAGGCAGCGCGTGCGGCCGGTCTGGCGCGCGTGGGACTGCTCGCCACGGCATACACGATGGAGCAGGACTTCCTCCGCGACCGGCTGGCCGGTCACGGGCTGACCGTCCTCGTGCCCGACCCGGCAGACCGCGCGGTGGTGCACCGGGTCATCTACGACGAGCTGTGTCGCGGTGTCGTCACCGAGCAGTCCCGGCAGGCCTTCCGCGAGATCATCGCCCGTCTCGTCGCCGCCGGCGCCGAGGGCGTGGTCCTCGGCTGCACCGAGATCGAGCTGCTCGTGGACCAGACCGACTCGGCAGTGCCGGTCCTTCCCACCACCCGCCTGCACGTCGAGGCCGCGGTCGCCGCCGCCCTCGAAGGGGCGTGACGCCGCCGGCCCGCGGCAGCCTGTGGCACGGGCCCGAGAGGGGGGCTCGGGACCGCTCAGGCGATGGGCGGCGCGGCGTAGCCGAGGTCGGCGTAGCCCGGCTTGATGACACCGTCGATGACCGCGAGGCGCTCGTCGAAGGGGATGAAGGCCGACTTCATCGCGTTGATCGTCACCCAACGCAGGTCCTCGAGGCTCCAGCCCGCGTGGTCACGTAGCAGCGCCGCCTCCTTCGTCATGGACGTGTCGCTCATCAGTCGGTTGTCGGTGTTGAGCGTGACCCGGAACCGCAGCCGGCGCAGCAGGGTGATCGGGTGCAGGGCGATGGACAGGGCCGCTGACGTCTGCAGGTTGCTGCTCGGGCACATCTCGAGCGGGATCCGCTTGTCGCGCACGTAGGCGGCCAGACGTCCGAGACGCACGCGGTCCAGCTCCAGGGAGGTCAGGGCGCCCGCGTCGTCGCGATGGCCCTCGACCCACTCGGCGAACGGCGAACCGTCGATCGTGATGTCATCGACGATGCGCACGCCGTGGCCCAACCGGTCGGCGCCGCACCACTGGATCGCCTCCCAGATCGAGGGCAGCCCGAAGGCCTCCCCTGCGTGGATGGTGAAGTGGAAGTTCTCGCGCCGGAGGTACTCGAAGGCGTCGAGGTGACGGGTGGGCGGGTAGCCCGCCTCCGCGCCGGCGATGTCGAAGCCCGAGACGCCCTCGTCGCGGTAGCGGATCGCGAGCTCCGCGATCTCGGTGGACTTGGCGGCGTGGCGCATGGCCGTCAGGAGCGAGGTCACCTGGATGCGGTGGCCGACAGCCTTGGCCTTGGCCTCACCGTCGCGCAGACCGGCGTTGACCGCCTCGACGACGCCCTCGAGCGTCAGGCCGTGGCCCAGGTGCTGCTCGGGCGCGTAACGACTCTCGGCATAGACGACGCCGTCGGCCGCGAGGTCCTGGGCGCACTCGCTCGCCACGCGGAAGAGCCCCTCCCGGGTCTGCATGACCGCCAGGGTGTGGTCGAAGGTCTCGAGGTAGCGCGGCAGTGATCCCGAGTCGGCACTGTCGCGGAACCAGGTGCCAAGGGCCGACGCATCGGTCGCAGGCAGAGCGTAGTAGCCCGAGTCGTCGGCAAGCTCGATGATGGTCTGCGGACGCAGGCCGCCGTCGAGGTGGTCGTGAAGCAGAACCTTCGGCGCCCGGCGCAGCTCGGCATCGCTCGTGCCGGATGCTCCGGCACCCTGTGGGCTCTCGCTCATGCGGAGCCGCCGTGGGTGTTGGCGGCGGGGGCGTCGTCCTCGCGGTTCACGGTGTCCGGGCTGAAGGCCGGCAGGCAGACCGCGACGTACTCCGCACCGTCGGGACCACAGGAGTAGCGGATGCGCTCTCCCCCGCGGGTGATGACTGACTGACCGGCGGCCACCTCCAGGGCGCCGCCGTCGTGGTCGACGATGACCGTCCCGGCCAGGACGAGCGTGATCTCGTCGAACTCCGGCGTCTGGAACGGCTCGGACCATCCTGCGGGGGCCACCATGCGGGCCACCGAGACGGACGACTGCAGGTCCGCCCGGGGGGTGTTGACGGCACCGACGTGCTCGTCGATGACCTTGCCGCCGGGGACCGGGATACGGGTCGGGGAGGAGATGAGTTCAGGCACGAGCCCACACTAGTGGACGCCCAACAGGCCGTCACAGACGCCAAGAATGACCCGGTAAAAGCGGTGTGGAAATGCGACAACCCCGCCGGTTGTCCGGCGGGGTTGTCGTGAATGTGTGTCCGGCTGCGTCCTACTCTCCCACACCGTCACCAGTGCAGTACCATCGGCGCTGAAGGGCTTAGCTTCCGGGTTCGGAATGGAGCCGGGCGTTTCCCCTTCGCTATGACAGCCGAAACTCTA